>JAFAMZ010000220.1 GCA_019232935.1 Silvibacterium sp. | reverse complement strand
CGATCTGGTGCCCATCTGGTACTCCTTCGACCTGACGAAGAAGCGGGTAGAGGAAGGTGGATGGACGCATGAGGTAAACACCACCGTCCTCCCATCCTCCAAAGATATCGCCGGCGTTAATATGCGCCTCTCTGCGGGGAGCTATCGGGAACTGCACTGGCATACCGCCGATGAATGGGCGTACGTGCTCTATGGGACCGCTCGCGTCACGCTGATGCAACCGGACGGCACGCTGTTCATCGGAGATGTCAGCGCCGGCAATATCTGGCTTTTCCCCGCCGGTTTCCCGCATTCGATCCAAGGCCTGGAACCGGATGGAACGGAGTTTCTGCTGGTGTTCAATCAGGGCAGTTTCTCCGAAGACGGCACATTCCTCATCTCGGAGTGGATGAAACATACCCCGCACGAGGTGTTGGCCAAGAACCTGGGCCTCGAACCTTCCGACGCCAATCTGCTGCCGAAAGAATCGCTCTACATCTTTCCCGGTACCGCGCCGGGTTCTCTGCAGGCGGACATCTCGCAAACGGGCGCGAAACCCATGAATCCGTCCAATTACATCTTCGAAGCGACATCAATGACGCCGACGGTCTCAAACAAGAACGGCTCTGCGAAAGTCATTGATTCGCGCAATTTCCCGTCCTCGAAGAAAATTGCGGCGGCAATCGTGACCGTCAAGCCTGGAGGGATGCGGGAGATGCATTGGCATCCGCTCGCGTCGGAGTGGCAGTTCTATATCTCCGGCAAGGGGCGTATGACCGTCTTTTTCCCCGTCGATAACGCTCGCACCATGGACTTCAACGCCAACGATGTCGGCTTTGTTCCCTCGAACTCTCCGCATTACATCGAGAATACGGGCGACACGGATTTGGTCTTCCTGGAGATGTTTGCCTCCGGTGAGTTCATGGATGTCTCCCTCAGCCAGTGGATCAAGCAGTTGCCTCCACGGATGGTCACCGAGCATCTGAACTTCAGCAAAGAACTCATCGACAAAATCCCTGCCGGAAAGCGCGTGATCGTGTGAGAACAATGGCTAAATACCTGCTTTATTTTCTGAAGGTGGCGATCACGCTGACGATTATGATCGCCATTTTTCTGCACCCGAAACTGTAGCCGCGCCTGAGTCGAATAGAGGGTCACAACGATGAATCACTTTGCAGGCTGGTCCAAACTGCTGGATGGAAAAGTTGCGGTTGTAACGGGCGCGGCACGAGGCATCGGTCGCGCGGCGGCAGTTGCGCTGGCGCAGAGCGGAGCGCAGGTCGTCGGCATCGATATTTGTGATGTCGTCGACCCCCGCTCGGGAGTGACACCATCGACCCGCGACGATCTCGAGGAAACGGGAAGGCTCGTGCAGGCTTCCGGCTCTACCTGGCGCAAGTTCGTTCTAGACCAGCGGGATTTAGGGGCTTTGCGCGGGGCAGCGACTGAAATCGAGTCGGCATATGGCGGCATCGACATTCTCTTTGCGAATGCAGGCATTCAAGCCTTCAGGCCCCTGCTTGAGATGGAAGATCCGGACTGGCATATCCAGGTCGACGTCAACCTCACCGGCACCGCGAATGCGATTCGCGCATTTGCTCCTGTGATGGTGCGGTGCGGCGGCGGGCGCATCATCGTGACTTCATCGACGCAGGGTCGGCATGGCACAAAGTTCGGCGCTGCCTACTCGGCTTCAAAGTGGGGCATCATCGGATTGATGAAATCCGCTGCGCTGGAATTGGGGGCGCATCGGATCACCGTGAATGCGGTCATTCCCGGGCTCATCGATACGCCACTGACCCGACATGAGGAGCGTTACGCGCAGGCGTTGGAGGTCGCGGGCAAGACTCCAAGTGGAGACATCGAGCAAGACGAAGAGGAAGTGGTGAAGGCGCTCAAGGCAAAGACGCCGCTGGGCGTGCCCTGGATCGAGCCGCAGGACATCGCTCCGGTCGTCGTCTTCCTCGCTTCCGATGCTGCGCGCATGGTGTCCGGCGCAACCTATGACGTTACTGGCGGTGACAGCGCCAACTACACTGCCTGATTTCGGGCGGGCAATTGGATATGGGGAAGGAGACTTTCACATTGAAGGAGATCCCGTAGTGTCGCATCAGAAGGATTCGAGACAAGGACTACAATCCGTACGCGATGTAACGTTTCAACTCCTGCGTGAGCTCGGGCTCACAACGATTTTCGGTAACGTCGGCTCGACTGAGGAGACGTTCCTGAAAAATTTTCCTGAAGACTTCCGCTATTTGCTCGCTCCCCAGGAAGCGTCAGTGATTGCCATTGCCGATGGCTTCGCCCAAGCCACGCGACGCCCAGCGCTGGTGAACCTGCACACCACCGCGACAGCGAATGGAATGGGTAACCTTGCGACGGCCTTCCAGAACAAGACACCCCTCATTGTCACCGCCGGCCAGCAGACACGCGAGATGCTGCTGATGGAGCCATGGCTGACCGATATTGAGCCTACGATGCTGCCGCGGCCGTGGGTCAAGTGGGCCTATGAGCCGACCAGGGCGGAAGACATACCTGCGGTGTTCATGCGCGCAGTAGCGACGGCACTTCAGCCGCCGACAGGTCCGGTATTTCTATCGTTTCCTCTTGGCGACTGGGACAAGCCCTGTGAGGGGCCGGCCGTGATCCGAACGGTAAGCCGGCGCATAGCCCCGGACCCCGCACGCCTGGCCGAGTTCGCAAAGGCGCTTGTCGAAGCCAACTCACCTGTTCTCATTTACGGCGCTGCGATTGCGCGGTCAAGCGGCTGGGACCAAGCGGTTGCGCTTGCCGAGGCAGTTGGCGCGACTGTGTGGGCTGCACCCGCTTCCGAACGGGCTCCCTTCCCGGAGAATCACCGTCTTTATGCCGGCGGATTGCCGTTTGCGATGGGTCCGCTCAGCAAGAAACTTGAGGGTTACGATGTGGCATTGCTGGTGGGCGCGCCGGTTTTCCGGTATTACCCGTACGTGCCCGGTCCTTATCTTCCAGACGGACTCCGGTTGCTGCATATCTCCGATGATCCTGCGGAGACTGCGAGGGCGCCGATCGGCGACAGCTGGCTTGGGGATCCTGTTTTGTGTCTCGAAGGACTGAAAGAGTTAATCGGTACTCCCACGCCCAAAACGACCAAGGCTCGTGAAACCGTCGCCCACCGGATGGCCCCGCACGCGCCGGGCACACCGAAAAGATCCGATGATGGCCTTCTCACGGCGGCACAATTGTTCAGCGCGCTGAACGAAATTCGACTCCCGAACACGATCGTGGTTGAGGAAAGCCCCTCGAACCTGCCGGATTTTCATGCGGCATGGCCGATCACCGAACCTGACACCTTTTACACTTTTGCGAGCGGAATTCTTGGCTGGAACCTTCCAGCCGCCGTCGGCATTGCGCTTGCGGAGCGCGACTCGGGACGCAACCGCCCGGTGATGGCTATTATCGGCGACGGTTCCCTCCAGTACTCTATCCAGTCTCTGTGGACGGCGGCGCAACTGGGGCTTCCGATCTTAATCGTTGTGCCGAAGAACAACGAGTATTGCATTCTCAAGTCGTTCGCCGTACTTGAAGAAACGCCCGGAGTTCCAGGCCTTAACATTCCCGGATTCGACATTGTCTCCATCGCAAAAGGATTTGGATGCGACGCCGAGCGGCTCGAAGATCTTGATGCGATCAAGAAAGCGGCGATGGAGGCATGGGCAAAATCGAAGCCCACTGTCCTGGAAATTCCTATCTCTCCACAAGTATCGCCCCTGTTGTAGTAGTCACGATCAGCGGAATGACGAGGTTCTGATGTTATTCACTACGCTCAAAGTACTTGTCCCAGTTTTGTTTGTCCTGCTGCTGGGCTATCTTGCCGGCCGCGCGAAGGCATTCGATGCTGACCAAGTTGCGGGAGTCAATGAACTTGTGCTCGACTTTGCACTCCCCGCCTCGCTTTTCGTCGGCATCGTAAGTATCCCGCGAACGCAAATCTTCCAGGACCTTACTGTTGTGCTGGTCATCCTGGCAGCCTTGGTTGGGATCTACGCCGTCGCTTTCGTCGTCGGTACTGCAATGTTTGGGTTATCCACAAGCGCGGCGGCGTTATTCGCTCTCGGTGCTGGATTCCCCGCCGCGCCATTTTTCGGGCCTGCCATCCTGGAACCACTTTTTGGCCCGAAATCGGCAGTCGCGATCGCCTCGACAGCGATTGCCGCAAATCTTTTGCTTGTGCCGGCAACCGTCATCATTCTCGAAACGGGCCAGAGAGCGCGCCGGAGCAGCACGAAGCTTGTAGCTGTGGCTGCCGGCGCCGGGCAGTGCTCCGGAGTTTCGAATGAAAGGCCTGAGATCGATGCAGTTCCGCCACCCACGGGAACGATCATCCGCAATGGCATCACGCACGCGGTAAAGCAACCCTACGTCTGGGCGCCGATCCTCGCTCTCGTGCTGGTCGTGTTCGGCATTCGGGTTCCTTCGCTTATCAGTTCCATGCTCAGCCTCATCGGTCATACAACGTCTGGCGTGTCGTTGTTCGCCGTAGGACTGCTACTGGCTGCATACTCAGTCAAGCTCAATGACGTCGTGGCAGTCGATATGGCCCTCAAGAGCATTGTTCAACCAGTGTTGGCGATTGCTTTGGCTATGCTCTTCGTCGTACCCAACCGGCTGGCTCACGAGGCCATATTGGCGGTGGCATTACCCCCCGCTGCTATTGCGCCTATGCTTGCTGCGCGGTACAGAACGTACGAGTCTGAGGCCGGCTCAACAATGCTGTTGAGTACCGTGCTTATGGTCGCTCTCGTACCGGTGTTCATGTCCATTGCAGCTTGAGAAACCAAACGGCAATCGGCTGGTGCTCGCCATGTTTATCGTGACCGGTTTTCACGCAGAGGATATCGAGAAGCAGGCTTTCACACTGAAGGAGGCTCCGTAGTGTCGCATCAGAGAGGTTCGGGACAAGGACTACAATCCGTATCCGATGCAAATCTTTACCCTAAGCTGCTCTCCCGCCGAAGGTTTCTGGCGAACTCGGCCGCCGCGGGGTTCAGCATCTCTGCGCGACGTCTCTTTGCGCAGAGCGTTCTGGAATCAACGCTTGTGAATACCCCGCTGGGAACTCTCCGGGGGGAAACGAGCAACGGTGTTCGTATCTTTCGCGGCGTTCCTTTTGCCCAGCCGCCTGTCGGCGACCTGCGCTTTCGGCCGCCACTGCCGGCGAAGCCCTGGGCCGGAGAGCGCGATGCCACCAGGTTTTCCGCGGCACCCATGCAGTGGAACGAATCCGCAGCGCCCGGCCAGCCTGCCGTCGCTTACAGTGAGGATTGCCTCTACCTGAACATCTGGGCGCCCGAGACCAAACGCCCCTACCCGGTCTTCGTCTGGATTCATGGCGGAAGTTTCATCAAGGGCTACGCATTCGAGCCCATCTTCGACGGCTCGGTCTTTGCCGACGTTGGGATCGTCTGCGTCAATATTGCATATCGCCTGGGCGTGCTTGGATTTCTCGATCTCGGCCCGGTGCTCGGTCCGGAATATCACGGCTCTGCCAACAATGCCCTGCGCGATCTCATCCTTGCGCTCGAGTGGATACAAGCCAACATTCATGCTTTCGGCGGCGATCCCTCACACGTCACGATCGGGGGCGAGTCCGGCGGCGCCAAGCTCACCGGTACCCTTATGGGAATACCCTCCGCGGAGCCGCTTTTTCACCAGATGATCTCCGAGAGCGGCGGCGCGGAGCGCAACTTTTCGCTGGCCGACTCTGCCGCGGTCTCTCACGCTTTCGCCGAACAATGGCGGACCCAGACCGGCAAAGATATCTCCGCTGTTAAGAGCTCGCCTGCGGAGCAACTCATAGAAGTCCAACACAAGTTCCTCGGCGAATATTCTCGTAACCACCCTCTCCGGCCGGAGATCGATGGCAAGCTCATTCCTCAACTCCCGGTCAAGACTATCGCAGCGGGATCGACTAAGGGCAAGCGCCTATTGATAGGTACGAACCGCGATGAGATGGCATACTTCGTGGGTCCGCACCCACCCCAACCGGCCTCGAAGGACCTCGGCAATCTGCCGCTCCAAACATTCAACAGAGTGTTCGCCCGTTATGACGAGACCTTCCCGGAAATGAATGATTACCAGCGCCGCATCCGCGCGCTCAGCGCCGAGGAATACTGGATACCTTCGGTCCGCCTTGCCGACGCTCAGCTTCAGGGTGGGGGCGACGCCTGGGTCTACCTGCTCTGCTTTGTGGAAAGCAGCGGACCTCTGGCCGGCTACGCATACCATACCCTTGATCTTGCGCTGGTCTGGGACCGTCCGCACCCCGATCCGGCCAACACTGTAGCCGAGGCCGCGCTGGCAAAGCAGGTCCACCTCGCATGGGCGGCGTTCATCCGCGGAGAGTCCCCTTCCGCGCCCGGATTGCCACAATGGCCGCCGTACTCGATCGAAACGCGTCCCACCATGCTCCTCGACAACCAAAGTCGCGTCGTACATAACCCTCAGGAAGCCGAGCTAAAGCTATGGGACGGAGTTTTGTGAATTGCGGCTTCCGCTAGAGATGACGACAAGACCTCTGCAATACGGCAACGCGGCCCTGTTGGCGGTGTTCCTGATCGTTACCGTTACTTGCCGCGTCTGGGCTCAGAACGTGCCAGTTGCGCCAAATGCACCGTGGCACTCTTCTCAGGAAAGGCGCATTGAACAGGATGCGAGAAAGATCCTGTCGAAAGAATTCACAGTGGACTCGGCGAAAACGTATTCACTTGGAGAACTGATCGATTTGGCGGAGGCGCACAATCCTGAGACGAGATTAGCCTGGGAACAGGCACTGTCGCACGCCGATGTTTTTGGCGTGGCGAGAAGCGAACTCTATCCGACTGTCGCTGCCCTCGCGATATCGAACACGTTACGCCAGCAAACTTACCTTGGCACTCGTTATTACAGGCAGACTCTCCAGAGCTTCGACCTGGCGCTCGATCTGAACTACACCATCTTCGACTTCGGCGCACGCTCTGGACGCATCAACGCCGCGAAGGCGGAATTACTGGCCTCGGATTTCGGCTTCAACGATGTGCATCGGCGGCTCATCTATCGTGTTGAGACCGCTTACTACCAATTACTCAATGCAATTGGACAGGAAGCGGCAGCTCGCGCCAGCCTTGCCAACGCGCAAACCGTCCAGCAGTCAGCTGAAGAGTCGCTGAAGAATGGCCTCGCGACGCTGCCCGATGTTCTGGAGGCACGAAGCGCAACGGCCCAGGCCATCTATATCTTACAGGCCGCGATCGGGGCGGAGGATACGGCACGGGGAGACCTGGCGACCTCTCTGGGGGCTTCCCCACTCTTTCCGATGCCGGTGCAGCCGATCGAAAAACTCTCGATCCCGGATTCTGTCGAGGACTCTGTGGATCAGGCCATTGCCCGGGCGCTCGAACAGCGTCCAGATCTACTGCAACGAGTCGCGGAAATTCGCTCCGCAAATGCGCGAGGCAAAGAAGCGCGGGCCGCATATTATCCCTCTCTGCGCACGCATGTTTATCCCGATCCGCAATACCAGTACGGCATGCAGCAACAATTACCCTGGGGCCAGACGGGCGGCCTCAATGGACAGATCACCTTCAGCCTGGAGTGGACCGTTTTCGATGGAGGTGCGCGCAAACATAGGCTCGCCGAGGCCCTGCACGATGCGCACGCGGCGGAAGCAGAGGCGGCTGTGACTCGCGACCAGATCGAGAATGGAATCTGGACTGCTTATTCCAACCTGAAGACAGCGTTGCGACAGCGCGAGGCAGCAGCCGCTCTCCTCCAGGCCGCCGATCAATCCTACAACGCCGCACTCGAGTCCTACCGTTATGGAGTGCGCAATCTGGTGGATGTCACCGTAGCACAGCGAACCCTGGCGCAGGCCCGCTCCGACGATGTGTTTGCCCGAACGCAGGTGCTGAGTTCGCTCGCCGCACTGGCATTCCAGACTGGAGACAGCGTTCAACCACACCCTGCGAGGCCGCAACCGTGAGGAAGGTTATACGTACCTTCGTTGGCTTCGGAGGGCTATCCGCAATGAACCTGATAGCCGGCTGCTCGGAGGCTCCGGCCTTCGACATCATGGGATCGCTTTTCCCCGCATGGATTTTCTGCATTGCGCTCGGGATCCCGCTGGCGGCCTTCACGCGTTGGGTTCTGGGCCGCCGGCAGATTCGCCTCCTGTTTCCGGTAATTGCGTATCCCTGCCTGGCCGCCGTCTTCACTTTTTCCATTTGGCTGATCTTCTTCTGAACGAGAGGAGCTGAGATGGCGACATTCAACCTTGGCGACCCGACTCACCGGCCTTTCGAGCGTTGGGCAACGTTTGCAATCGTGGGCGCGGCCGTTCTGCTTGCTCTACGAGTAGCTGTGCGCGTCGACCGGCATCCGCGCACAGACGACGCCGAAGTCTACGCGAACTATATTGGTATCGCTCCGCAGGTGGAAGGACCGATCGTCGAATTGCATGTGCGTGACAATCAGTTCGTCAAAAAGGGCGACCTGCTTTTCGTGATTGATCCGCGCCCGTATGAATATGCCTTCGAGAAGGCCGTAGCGGTTCGAGCTGCTCTCGAAGGCCAGATCAGCGATGAGGGCCGCAGGATCGCAGCAGAGACCAGCGGCGTGTCTGTCGCACAGGCCGGCATTCACACTGCAGAGGCCGATGTGAACCACTGGGCGGCAGCGGTGGAACAAGCGCATGCCGATATCGCCAACGCGGAACAGGGAGTCGCCCGGGTAAAAGCTGAGTGGACATACGCCAATAACAATCTCCATCGTCTGGAACCGCTGCTCGAAAAGCAATTCGTCACTGCCGATCAGGTAGACCGTGCGCATAGCTCGGAGGCGGCACAAGCTCAGGCGCTGAAACAGGCGGAATCGCAGTTGCTGGCTGCGAAGGCCGAACTGAAGTCATCGGAAGCCCAGTACCTGCACGCGCGGGCGCAGCTTGAAGAGAGCCATGCCCAGCATCAGCAGGCGCAGCATTCAGTTCTCACGCTCGAGCCGCTCATCAGCCAGCGCGGAGAGCGCGACGCGGAGATCAAGACCGCGCGCTATAACCTTGACAATTGCCGTGTGTATGCGCCTTTTGACGCCCTGGTGACTAACCTGAGCATTTCAGAAGGAGAATACGCTCATGTCGGCCAGCAGATATTTACGCTGATCGACGCGCGCGTCTGGTGGGTGTTGGCGAATTTTCGCGAGGGGCAGCTTCAGCACATCCACCCGGGTATGCATGCCAATGTTTATCTTATGTCGAGGCCGAATGAACGCTTTCGCGGCATGGTCGATAGCATCGGGTACGGGGTCACGCCGGATCCGGATGTGCTCGGTCACGTTACTCCCGGAGCCGGTCTGCCCGATGTGCAGCGCACGCTGAACTGGGTACATCTGGCCGCTCGATACCCGGTGCGGGTGAGAGTGGAGAATCCGCCTCCCGAACTCTTTCGCATAGGTCAAACTGCGGTTGTCACGATGGCCGGGCGCTGAGCATGGCTACTGCCACCCTGACCCTTGCGCGCTACAAACCCGTCGCCTGGTTCTGGGATTTTCTGCGCGACGAACTGGCCCCATATCCCGGCAGAGGCGCACTCGTTGCACGCATGGTGGTTTCAGCGAGTCTGGTCATGCTTGTGACCATGGTCTTTCAGATTCCCTACGGGGCTTTTGCCGCGATCTATGCGTTTACCGCCTCACGCGAAAACCCCGACGCCACCCTGAAGGATGTGCAGACCACCGTCTTCGGATATGCATTAGGAACCGCCTACGTGCTGATCGGTGCGATCTTCTTTTCCGGAGAGCCGGTGATTCGGTTCGCCTGGGTGCTGTGCACGCTCTTCGTGATGTTCTTCTTCCTGCGGGCCGTAGCGAATTATACGGTGGCGGTACGGTTCGGCTATCTGGTCGTCATTACCATTCCGCTGTGGGATCAGATCATTCCGACTCACCGCAAAGTTGCGAATACGCTCTGGGCCATCCTGGCCCTCACGATTTCCAACCTCATCACGCTGGCCGTCGAGCTTGTGTATGCCCATCTACACCAGATCGATACCGTTGCCGTCGCGCTTGCGGATCGTCTACGGTGCACAGCATGGATGCTCCGCTCGTGGTCGGCCGGAATCACCGATCCGGCACGCGAAGAGCAACTGACGCGGCTCGCAATTCTGGGAACGTCGCGGATGAGACTCGATCTTCTGCGTTCCGTTCACACCCCTGAGATGACGCAGGAACTCGGAGCCGTCATCGCTTTAGTGGGAAGGTTGGTGGATACGGCCGCCAACCTGACTCATTTCTCCCCACAACCATCAAGTCCGGATTCCTCACGCCTCAACCAACTGGCCGCCAGGATTGACGCTTTGGTGAGTGCCCTTCTTACCAAGCGCACTCCGCCATCCATGGAACTCTCCCCTGAAACAGACACCACAGCGAACGTTCCTCTGCTGCTGGAAATGGAGCGGACTGTGTCTCTGATCACAGCAGTCCTAAATGGCTCCAAGGCAGCGAGCGACTATGGTCCGGCGACGTCGGCCGATGAGGAGCCTGGGACGGGATTCTTCCATCCGGATGCCTTTTCCAATTCCGATTACATCCGGTTCGCTATCCGCGGCAGTCTATCGGCTGTCGCCTGCTACGTCGCCTATAACCTCGTTGCGTGGCCGGGAATCAGCACCTCGGTGACTACTTGCTTTCTCACCGCGCTGACAACAGTGGGCGCATCGCGCCAGAAGCAACTGCTGCGATACGCCGGGGCGTTGGTTGGCGGGATGATTTTAGGTCACGGTGCACAACTTTTCGTCTTACCTGGGATCGAATCCATCTCTGGATTTCTGATCCTTTTTCTGGCCGTTACCATCCCGGCAGCATGGATCAGCGCTTCGGGACCGCGCCTCTCCTATTTCGGCGTGCAGATGGCACTTGCCTTCTACCTGATCAACCTACAGGAGTTCAAGTTCCAAACCTCTCTTTCCATCGCACGAGATCGACTAGGTGGAGTCTTCCTCGGTCTGCTAGCCATGTGGCTGATCTTCGATCAGCTCTGGGAGGCGTCCGCAATCGTCGCTATGCGCCGCACCTTTGTCTCCTCATTGCAAAGTATGGCAAATCTGATGAGAGAGCCTCTCTCTTCCGACCAGCACGTCGCTATTGAACGGAGCCTAGTGCTCCGCGAAACCATTAATGGCAATTTTGACAAACTTCGCCAGCAGGCTGACGGAGTCATGCTCGAGTTCGGCCCATCCCGGGCGCAGGATATTGCGGAGCGCACCCGGATTCTCCACTGGCAACTTGATCTTCGTGTCCTCTTCCTGGCCCGAGTCGCATTACTGAAATACCGCTTACGTCTTCCAGGTTTCGAGTTGCAGGAACCTATCATCGAGGCGCAAGAAGTGTTCGACACAGGCATCGGCGAGCGGCTGGACAGGTTGGCAGGTCTTCTACAGAGCACCCCAGTCCCCGAACTGCATCAAACCCCATTAGCTCCGATCTTGGAGAAGGCTATTCACGACTGTTGCGCTGTCGAGCCACCCGATCCCCTCGCGGGCCGCTTGCGGAGTTTTGTGCCATTGTGCAGGCGAGTTGAATCGCTCGTTTCATCTCTGGAACAAGAGATCACTCAACGGCTTTCCCAAGAGGAGGCCCATCCCTCTGAGGCGCAGCAGGCATAGCGCCGGGAAGCGGGCGGCCAGTGGCTTCCGGCTCCACCAGCACACCCATCCCGTTGGCTCCAAAGCGTTTACAATTCGCGCTCAACGCAGGTGAGGAGCGGCACCTCCGACATCTCGCAAAGCAGTTCGACCGTCATCCGAGTACAAGTGGGCCGCTGTATGGGATTCGTCGGCCGCATTCGAGACAGCGCGTGTAGCAGCCTTCGTCATCCCTGAACACTCTGGTGCGCATTCTGCACCAGCATCTCCAGCCCACCATCCTGAGGAGCAATTGCAGAGGGCTTGTGTACCGAGTGACCACAGGACGTTGAAGTGCAACTGTTCCAAATAGCGTACCAGCGGGCTTCATCTGACTTACCTCAACTCTGCTGCTTGCACACCTATTGCCACTTCCAAGCCGTTCTAAGTCGAGCAACTGGAATACGGAGATTGGTTTTCGCGTCATAATGTCAGGCTGTCATGTGACAGTGTCGGGCTTTCGTCCCCTGAAGGACAGCATTCTGTAGTACGAAACCGATCATCATCTCTGGGCGGCTTCCGATGGCAGCCCCACTCCGGTGCCGCTGGCTGAAATCAGCGCGTGGCCATCTTTTGCCTGGATGCGAAGTGACCGTTAAGACTCCGCCAGTGTCGCTTCATCGCTTCGATGCCGTTGAGTCTCAGATTTCATAAGCGACCCCTGAAGAGGATCACCGGTTGCCCAAGAAGCACGCCGCCTTGCCAAGACCGAACTTCTTACATCTGCCACCTCAAAAGAAAAACCATTTGTTGACATCAGCGTGACAACATCTCTGCTGTGCCAAGCCTACCGTCAATAGGGAAAGCGTATGAATGCTTTATACCTGCCGACCAATGGACTCGCTTATTTTGTCTGCAAGCGTTTGCTCGATCTTTTGCTTTGCGTCTTCGCTTTGCCGTTCGTGCTGGCTACGATGGGCCTGGTTGCCATTGCCGTAAGCTTCAGTTCCCCGGGGCCCATCCTTTATCGCCACAGGCGGGTGGGCTTCAGAAGCAAATCGTTCGATCTTTTCAAATTTCGCACGATGTATCACGACAGCGACCGGATTTTCTGGAACCACCTTTCACAAAGCGCGGAAGCCCGGCGGGAATGGCTGCGCTATAGAAAACTCAGGCGGGATCCGAGAGTCACAAAAGTCGGATCATTCTTGCGCCGGTTCAACCTGGACGAACTGCCGCAGGTGATCAATGTTCTGCTCGGGGAGATGAGTGTCGTGGGACCTCGGCCGATCGTTGAAGAGGAACTTCAACGATATGGGTCTGGCGGTGAGTTGTATGCCGCTGTTTTGCCGGGCATCACCGGTCTCTGGCAGGTAAGCGGGCGAGGCTGTCTGCCTTACGAACAGCGGATTGCCCTGGACGTCGAATACGTCTCCACATGGTCACTGGGCAGGGACTGTGTAGTCCTTTGCAGGACATTAAAGGCAGTCTGGACTTGTCGCGGAGCATTTTAGGCCGAGCTTTGCTCGTAATGTCAGTGCCTGTGAAAACCGTCACTTCATTTTTCTTTTTTTTGGTGGACTCGTAAAATATGCTGCATAGTAACGTTCGAC
>JAFAMZ010000015.1 GCA_019232935.1 Silvibacterium sp. | reverse complement strand
CAATTCCTGATTCAGCGACGGTGGCGCAGTTCTTGATTGCGTGTGCGGACGCGCAGGTGCCTTTCAAAGCCACCGCGGGATTGCATCATGCGATCCGGGACAATTACCCACTTACGTACGACTCCGATAGTCCGTCGGCGACGATGCATGGATTTGTGAACGTGTTTCTGGCCGCTGCGCTGGCATGGCTCGGGAAGGAAGAAGAGGCAGTGATCGCCACGCTTGAAGAGGATTCCCCGAAAGAGTTTCGGTTCAGCGAAGATAATGTTTGCTGGTACAAGAACGGCCTGACGACCAGCCAGATCGGCACGATGCGCCGCGATTTCGGCATCGATTTCGGATCGTGTTCCTTCGAGGAGCCAATCGAGGAAGTGAAAGCGCTGGGATGGCTGGAATAAGAAGCTGGGTAGAAAGCGCGAATGAAGGCCGGACCGATTTTCCCTTAAGGAATCTGCCGTTCGGGGTGTTTCGGCGCTCGGGTGGACGGGCGTGCATTGGGGTGGCGGTCGGGGACAGGATTCTCGACCTGCGCGCCACGGCAGAGGCGGAGCTGCTGGGGGGTCTGAGTGGGGAGATCGCGGCGAGTTGCGAACAGGATTCGCTGAATAGCCTGATGGGGCTGGGCAGAGATGCGAGCCGGGCGCTTCGGGAGCGGCTGATGGAGGTGCTCTCAGGGCAGCCGGCCCAAGGACGGGTTGAGTCTCTGCTGGTGCAGCAGGCGGATGTGAAAATGCTGCTGCCGGTGCGGATTGGGGATTACACGGATTTCTACGCATCGGTTTATCACGCGACCAATGTGGGACGGCTGTTCCGGCCGGATAATCCGCTGCTGCCGAATTACAAATACGTGCCGATTGGGTATCACGGGCGGGCTTCGTCGGTTGTCGTCAGCGGAACGGAGATTCAGCGGCCATGCGGACAGACGAAAGCTGCAGATGTAGCGGCTCCGTCGTTTGGGCCAAGCCGGTCGTTGGATTATGAGCTTGAGGTGGGCTTCTTTGTGAGCGGGGGGAATGCGCTCGGGGAGCCGATTCCGATCTCTGAGGCAGAGTTGCATATTTTTGGGTTGTGTCTGCTGAACGATTGGTCGGCGCGGGACATTCAGGCCTGGGAGTACCAGCCGCTCGGGCCGTTTCTTGCGAAGAATTTTGCTACATCTATCTCGCCCTGGGTGGTCACCATGGATGCGCTGGAGCCATTCCGGGTACCGGCGTTTGCCAGGCCGGAGGAGGATCCGGCGCTCCTGCCTTATCTGAACTCGGAGGAAGACAAGGCACGGGGTGGGATCGATCTGAAGCTGGAGGTCTGGCTCCGAAGTGCGAAGATGCGGGCGGAAAGCGCAGATCCTGTGCGGTTGACCCAGGGAAACCTGCGGGATTTGTACTGGACACTGGCACAAATGCTCACGCATCACGCCAGCAACGGATGCAATCTGCAGGCCGGCGATCTGCTGGGGACAGGGACGGTGTCGGGAGCATCGCCTGATGCGCTGGGGTGCCTGCTGGAGATTACGCGGCGCGGGGCAGAGCCGCTGCAACTGCCGAATGGCGAGACGCGGAAGTTCCTCGAAGACGGCGACGAGGTGATTCTTCGCGGCTATTGCGAGCGCGAAGGCTATGACCGCATCGGATTCGGCGAGTGCCGGGGCGTGGTACGCGCTGCCCCGAGTTGCTAGAGCGATTTGCGGGGCTAAAGATCTTTCACCTGGGCTAACGCACGGTGCTTCTACCCATCCTATTTTGCGCGTTCGAACTCAACGTAATTGCGTCCGAAGTAGAGGCGGTATTTGCCGGGTGCATCGCCTGCGACGACCTGCAGCGGCGTGGGGCGGTGGAGCTTCGCGTCGTTCACTGCTTCGGTCGTGAACAGGTCGTGTGCGCCGATGTCGAGGACGACGAATTGCGGCGCGCCGGAGGTCTTGATGATGCCGGTGCCGTAGGCTCCGGGCGCGAGGGCATGGCCGCCGATGGAAATGGGCACCTCGGTGATGAAGTAGGCCTGATATTTCTCCTGTATGCTGG
>JAFAMZ010000053.1 GCA_019232935.1 Silvibacterium sp. | reverse complement strand
CCTGCGAGTCGGGTGTTGCGCAGACCGTTGACCCCTTCGCCGGCTCCTACTACGTCGAATCCCTGACCTCCGAAATCGAGCAGCAGGCCCGCGCCTACCTCGATCGCATCGATGCCCTCGGAGGAATGCTCCGCGCCATCGAGCGCGGCTGGGTACAGCAGGAGATCCAGAACGCCGCCTACGAGTACCAGCGCGCCGTCGACACCGCAGAAGCCACCGTCGTCGGCGTCAACCGTTTCACTCGGGAAGAAGAACCCCCCATCCCCATCCAACGCATCGACGAATCACTCGAACGCAAGCAGGTCGAGCGCGTCCGCGCCCTCCGCACCCGCCGTGATCCCCAGCGCTGGCGGGCTTCTCTCGAATCAGTGAAAGACCGCGCCCGCACTGGAGCCAACCTCATGCCCGCTATCTTCGAAGCCGTCGAATCCTACGCCACCGTGGGAGAAATCGCCGCCGCTATGCGCGAAGTGTTTGGGGAATATCAGGAGTCGGTGGTGATCTAGCCTTTCGGTGTAAGTGCGTATTGCGCGACTCGCCTCTCTTAGCTAACATCATATTAGCCAAATAGTCGCCATGTACGAAGCCACTATGCACGAAGCCAAAACGAATCTTTCCCGCCTGGTTGAGCGCGCTCAGCAAGGCGAAGACGTCGTCATCACTTCCGGCCGAGAGAAGCGGCCAGTCGCACGCATTGTCGGCTATAAGCCTGTTCGCAGAAAAGGCCGCCAGCCCGGCCTCTTTAAGGGAGTCTTCACCGTTGGCCCTGAATTCTTTGAACCGCTCTCTGAGGATGAGCTACGGCTGTGGAATGGAGAGCGAGACTGAAGCTCCTGCTGGACACTCATGCCCTCCTGTGGTGGATTCTCGACACAAAAGAACTCAGCCGCAAAGCAAGAACTGCGATCACGTCCTTTGACAACGAAATCTTCGTATCGGCCGCAACTGCTTGGGAGATTGCCACGAAATCCCGAATCGGCAAGCTGCCCGCTGCCGATCCTTTTGTGCATTCCATGACAGAAAGCCTAGACAAGCTCGGCTTTCGTGAGTTGGCCATCTCTATTGATCATGCTCAGCGCGCTGGACTCTTGCCCGGCCAGCATCGTGATCCATTCGATCGGCTACTCATCGCCCAGGCTCAGGCCGAAAACCTGATTCTCATCAGCAATGAGAGTATCTTCGACGACTACCGCGTTCAGAGGCTGTGGTAATCGGCCGAGTGCCGCAAGAACACTCCAGTACAATTCCTCCTGTCCTCAAGGAGCCCCTTTGCAACGTCGCCGCTTTCTCGCTTCCTCCCTCGCCGCTTCCGCAGTCGCGTTCGCCGGCAAATCCGAAGGGCAGCCCACCTCCTCCAAGTCCCGCGAATACTATGAGCTGCGCAAGTACCTCATGCAGAGCGGTCCGCAAACGAAGCTAACTGAGAGTTACTTATCCGGCGCGCTGATTCCCGCGCTCAATCGCCTCGGCATGTCTCCCATCGGCGTCTTCAATCTCACGATAGGCCCGGAGACGCCCACGCTGTATGTCCTTATCCCCTCAACCTCCGTCGAATCCCTCGTCACCTCCGACCTCCGCCTCGCCCAGGACCAGCAATTCCTCGCCGCTGCCGCACCTTTCTGGAACGCGCCCGCCGCCGCGCCGCCCTTCATCCGCGTCGAATCCACGCTCCTCATAGCCTTCGAAGGCTGGCCGAAGATCACTCTGCCACCGTCGACCGCCCAGCATGGCAAGCGCATGTTCGAACTTCGCACCTACGAGAGCGCGACCAACCAGGACCACGTTCGCAAAGTCGAGATGTTCCACAAGGGCGAGTTCGACATCTTTCAGAAGGCCGGCTTCGACCAGGTCTTCTACGGAGACGCCCTCATCGGCCCGCGCCTCCCGCACCTCACCTATATGCTCAGCTTCGCTGACCTCACCGAGCGAGACGCCAAGTGGGACGCCTTCCGCAACAACCCCGACTGGAAGAAGCTCTCATCCGATCCGCGCTATGCCTTTGAGCCCATCGTCAGCAACATCACTAACCTGATCCTCACGCCGGCAAGCTGTTCGCAAAT
>JAFAMZ010000360.1 GCA_019232935.1 Silvibacterium sp. | reverse complement strand
AAGCAAGTCACCGACGAGATTACCTCCGTTGGTGAGACGCCCCTGAGCAATCTGTCACCAGATCAGTTACGAAAAGCCAAGCGCATGGGTGTCTCGGACGAGCGCATCGCGGAAGTCACCGGTGTGCCCACCCATGAAGGCGCCGCCGCGGTTCGCGAACTGCGCACCAGACACGGCATCAAGCCCGTGTTCAAGCTCGTCGACACTTGCGCCGCCGAATTCGAAAGCTCCACGCCCTACCTCTACTCCACCTACGACGAAGAGGACGAGGCCCCATCAACCACAAAGCGCAAGGTCATCATCCTGGGGAGCGGGCCCAACCGCATCGGGCAGGGAATTGAGTTCGATTACTGCTGCTGCCACGCCGCCTTCGCGTTAAAGGAAGACGGCTACGAGACCATTATGGTCAACTGCAACCCAGAGACGGTCTCCACCGACTACGACACCAGCGACCGCCTCTACTTCGAGCCGCTCACTCTCGAAGACGTGCTTGCGGTGTACGAGCACGAAGCCTCCTCAGGCGCCGAAATCGGCATGATCGTCCAGTTTGGCGGCCAGACGCCTCTGAATCTCGCCCTGCGCCTCAAAGCAGCCGGCGTCCCCATCATCGGCACCTCGCCCGAGTCCATCGACCTCGCCGAAGACCGCAAGCGCTTCGGCAAACTGCTCGAAGACCTGAATATCCCGCAGCCCCCCGGCGTCACTGCTGCCAGCGTTGAAGAAGCTCTGGCCGGCGCCGAACGCATCGGCTATCCCGTGCTCGTGCGCCCTTCCTATGTCCTCGGCGGACGCGCCATGGTCATCGCCTACGACAGCGCGGCTGTCTCCCGCTACATGAAGGAGGCCGTCGAGTACTCCCACGATCGGCCTATTCTCATCGACCATTTCCTCGAGGACGCCATCGAGGTTGATGTCGACGCTCTATGCGATGGCAAGGACGTGCTGATCGCCGGCATCATGCAGCACATCGAAGAGGCAGGCATCCACTCCGGAGACTCCTCCTGTGTTCTTCCCGCCGTGGATATCGCGCCTGCAACTCTGGAGACAATCCGCAGCTACACGCGCAAGCTCGCGCTGGCGCTCAACGTCATCGGACTTGTCAACCTGCAGTTCGCCATCCAGCGCAAACCCGGCCAGCCGGACCAGGTGTACGTCATTGAAGTGAACCCGCGCGCGTCGCGGACCGTGCCGTATGTTTCGAAGGCCACAGGAGTTCCGCTGGCGAAGATCGCCTCGCGCATCATGACGGGCCGCAGGCTTCGCGAGCTTCTGGCAGAGCAGTTGGCTTCGGGCCACGACCTCGAAACTGGCGCCTGCTACTACGTAAAATCGCCTGTCTTCCCCTGGAACAAATTCCAGGGTGTCGATACAGTCCTCGGCCCGGAGATGAAATCCACCGGAGAAGTCATGGGGGTGGCCGACAACTTCGGAGAAGCCTTCGCGAAGGCCCAGCTATCCGCCGGACAGACCCTCCCGCTCACCGGCACCGTTTTCTTCAGCGTGAACGACCGCGACAAGGCGCAGCTCGTCGATGTGGCCAGGCAGTACGTCGACCTTGGCTTCCACATCGTCGCCACCGAAGGCACCGCCACCATACTCGAGCGTGCCGGACTCGTCGTAGAACGCGTCTACAAGGTGAAGGAAGGCCGCCCTAACGTGGTCGATCTCATCAAGGGAGAGCGCATTCAGCTCATCGTCAACACGCCCCACGGTCAGGACACTTTCTTTGACGAGAAGGCGATCCGCCGTGCCGCCGTCACACAGCGTATCCCGACCATCACTACCATCGCGGCGGCCCGGGCGGCAGCCGGTGGTATCGAAGCGCTCCAGCAGCACGAGACCAACGTCTACCCACTTCAGCACCTGCATGCTTCTCGTGCCGTTAAGGTGACTGAATGAGTTACAGAATGAAGGGAATCAACGCGCGCACCTCCCGGCGGTAGGCGATGTACTGTTCGCCGAACTGCTGCACCATGAACTGCTCCTCGCCCCTTGATTTGATCCACAGGGCCAGCCCGCAAACCAGCAATCCCACGAAGCCGCGGATGGCCCCGTAGACCAATGCCGTTCCCAACAGCGCAAACAGAAAACCGGTATAGATCGGATGCCGCACGATCTTATAGGGACCGCGCTGGATCAGTTCGTGATTCTGCTTGATCGTGACGGTTCCACTCCAGTTCGATCCCAGAGCCAGGCGTGCCCAGATGCAGAAAAACAGTCCGGCCAGCGTCAGGATCGCCCCGCCCAGAACAAATGGTTGGTTGCGCGGGATGACCCGCGTCGCGAGCCATCCGCCATCAAACCACTTATGCACGTTGAAGATGAGCGCGATGCCCAGGAACATCAATCCGATATGAAGCAGACGCGAACCGCCCGCTTGCCTCTGTACAGTTCGCTTTGAACCCACGGCCGCCACGAGCCACACAACCAGCAGTGCCATCCACGCATAGCCGAGCCAATGTTCCACGAAATCAATCATTGCGCCCTCCGTCTTTGGGTGGCTTTACGTATCTCACCACTTACTGGTTCAAAAGCCTCACCCGGCCGACAACAGAATCCGCAGATCGCGCAGATTATTCCCTGTCGGCCCCGTCACGATGGTGTCGCCCAGAGCAGTAAACAGCGGACATGTGTCGAACTCCTTCAGCGTCTCTTCGGGATCGAAGCGAAATGCCCGTGCCCGTTCCGTCGTGGTGGGGTCGGCGATCGCTCCCGCCGCAGGACTGTTACCGTCCGCGCCATCCGATCCCGCGCTCAGCACCACCATCGCCCCGTCCGGATACTGCGCAAGGTCGAATGCCGAGTAGAGCGCAAAGTGCTGGTTCCTTCCGCCGCATCCCTTCGGCCCATTGATCTTCACCGTCACCTCGCCGCTCGACAGCAGGCACAAGCGCGGAAACTCCCGCCGGAGTTCATGAAACCGCTTCAGCAGATACTGGGATGCATCGCGATAATCCCAGTCGTCGCATGAGTTGTCGATGACAACCTTATAACCCAGCGACTGCGCATGGTCTCTCGCCGCATTTACAAAATCGTGATTCGACAACAGCGTATCGAAGCGCGCATGCTCGAACGCCGCTCCATCCTGCTGCGACCGTGCGGGAGCGGACTCAAGGTGCAGCCGCTCAAAATACTCTCGAACGCTCTGCGGAAACTTCTCGAGCAACTCGAAGCGGTTCAGTATCTCGGCGCATTCCTGCGGAGTCGACCTGTCCGGCAGCGTGGGAGATGATGCCACTGCTCCAAGGTCTTTCAGCGGCACATCCGCCAGCAGCAGCGACAGTTTTTCAGCCTCGGGCGCCGCCGTCGCCAGCCTGCCTCCCTTCACCGCCGAGAAATACTTCCGCACGGTGTTGATTTCGGTGATCGTCGCGCCCGATGAGACAAGCGTCTCGTGAAACGCGATGGTGTCATCGAGTGATATCTTTTCATCGAGCGGCAGCTCCAGCATGGCCGAACCGCCTCCGCTGATCAGGAAAAAGACGAACGTCTCCTTTCGCGCTCGCTTCAGCATCTTCAGCGCCTCGTGCGCGGCGTCCAGCGAATCTTCATTCGGCAGCGGATGTCCGCCTTCGAAATACTTGATGCGCCAGCGGCGCTTTTTCGGAGCAACCGGCGCAGAGCACACGCCACGCGCGTGCATCTTCTCGGGCAGCCGGTCGAGCAGCGCATCGAGCATGGTAAGCCCTGCTTTGCCGAATGAGATCACCAGCACGCGCTTATATGCATCGAGAGCAATGGCCGTCGGCTTCAGCAGCGGTGACGCCTGCAGATAGAGCGTTTTGCCTTCGAAGCGAAGGTGCTTGTCAAATGCCCTGGGGATATCGCACGCCTTCAGCGCGTAATCGAAAATCGCGGAAGCATCGGCGTGCAGCGCGTCGAGGGTGGACTGGGGCGTGGGGGGAGGCGTGGTCATCGCACCGCCGCATTCAGAAAATTCGCAGCGCACCAATCCCGAATGGCCCGCTGCACCTGATCCAGTTTACTCACGAAGAAGTGGTCCGCATCCTCCACCCACACCAGTTCCTTCGGAGGAGCAGCGGCCGCAAGGGCTGCTTCCACCTTCGCCCGCGGCCCGTACTGGTCCCGTGTCCCGCTGCAGAACAGTTTCGGCTTGCCGCAACTCGCAAGATAGTCGTAGTGATAATCGCGCCCCTCTGCATGCACCGGAAGGCCCAGCGCTACCAGCCCCTTCACCCGCGCATCCCCGCAGCACACTCGCATCCCCACATACGACCCGAAGGAGAACCCGGCAAACAATATCGGCAGGTGACATTCCTGCTCGAGCCAGTCGAGCGCCGCGCGCACGTCGTCCTGCTCGCCTCGGCCGTGGTCGTGCCGGCCTTCGCTCAGCCCCGTCCCGCGAAAATTGAAGCGCAGCACCGGCAGCCCCAACCCCTGGAAAGCCTTCATAGCGTGATAGACGACTTTGTTGTGCAACGTTCCGCCGCCCAGCGGGTGCGGATGGCACACCAGCACGGCATAATTCGCCTCCGCAGCGCCAGTGTTGAGCAGGGCCTCCAGACGGCCTTCGGGCCCGCGCAGATCTTCAATTGTTCTTACCGCATAGCCTGCGGACTTCGGTTCACTCATCACTCCGCTATTGTATGGAATGGGCCGATTCGTCCTGCCCGTCAGGTATGCTGATTTTGGATGAGCGCCACGCCAACCAGCCCGCCTGCCTCCGTCGCCAATGCGTTCAACGGCGTCGATCTTACGCGCCGCCTGATAGACATCGAATCCATTACCTATAACGAATGCGCGGTCGGCGAATTTCTGGCTGAGTTCCTCCATTCCCGGGGCTTCTCTGTCGAAACCATGCCGGTCCCGCAGGATCGCGAGAGCCTGTGCCAGGGCGAGCGCTTCAACGTCTACGCGTACACACGCGGCGAGGCCCCTGACGTCGTCTTCTCCACTCACACGGACACGGTCCCGCCCTTCATCCCGTCCAGTGAAGATGCCGACTACATTTATGGACGCGGTGCCTGCGACGCCAAGGGCATCATCGCCGCGCAGATCGCCGCCGCCGAGTGCCTGCGCGACAAGGGTGTGAAGGCGGGCCTGCTTTTTGTTGTCGGCGAGGAGCGCGACTCTGCGGGCGCCAAGATCGCCAACCTCAATCCGCGTGGCAGCCGCTTTCTCATCAACGGAGAGCCCACCGACAACCGTATCGCGCTCGCCTCCAAGGGCACCCTGCGCGCTGAAATCCGCGCAACTGGCCGCATGGCGCACTCGGCTTATCCCGAGCTTGGCGAGAGCGCGACGCACAAGCTGATCGAGGCCCTGCATCGCATCCTCGCCCTGCAGCTGCCCGTCAATCCTGAATTCGGACCCAGTACTCTTAACGTCGGACTCATTGAAGGCGGCCGCGCCCCGAACGTCATCGCCGACCATGCCACTGCACAGCTTATGATCCGTCTGGTCGGCCCTTCCGGAGAAACCCGCGCCGCAATCGAAGCTGCAGTCTCCGGGCTCGCCGACATCGAGTACGTCCTCGAAATTCCTTTCATGGAGTTCCGCCACATCGAAGGCATCCCGTCGATGGTGGCCGCCTTCACGACTGATGTCCCTTGGCTCTCCGCCTGGGGAGAGCCTCTGCTCCTTGGTCCCGGCTCCATTCACGTCGCCCACACGCCGCACGAAAGACTTCCAAAGCGCGAGCTCTTCGAAGCCATCGACCTCTACGTGAAGCTCGCGCACCGCCTGGTCGGTGGACAGGCATGATCCTGCGCACACTGGACCCTCCCGTCCCCCATCCTGATCGCAGCGAAGGGTGGGAGCCAATGCAGCAAAGGGTTGGAAGCACGATGAACCTTCGGGTCCTCATCCGCAAAGCGCTCTTTGCCTCGCTGTTTGGTTGGATTGCGGGTTTCGCAGCGACCCTGCCCTTCCAGGTGATCGAAGTAGTCCGCGCGTCGGGTTCCGGCGCGCACGCTGTCGTTGCTCTCCTGCTCTGGACGCTTTTCTCGATGCTTGTCGGCCTCTATTTCTGCGCCTTCTTTGTCATTCCCATTGGCTGGATGCTTCCGGCTTCCTTAATTTGCCGTCACCGGGTCCTCTCCATCACTGCCGCGGGCGCCTTCGGAGTCCTGCTGGCCGCGATCCGTCTCCACATCTGGACAGCGGCAGACCACGACGGCATCAGCCCCATCAATTTCTTCATGTGGGCAGCATTTTCCTGCCCATTTTTTCTCGCCGCTTCCACGGTCTACACGCGTTCCTGCTCAAGAAAATCCTGACGAAGTGCGCCCCGATTTCCAGGGATTAGTTTGATTGGCCAGAGTCCAGCGCGGCAAGAGATTTGTCCAGGCCGTCGAGCAGGTCCTGCAAGCCGTCGAGTTTTGTTTGTTCGGTGCGGAGTTCGTTGTCGGCCTGGGTTTCGCTCGCCTGCGCATCGCGCTCTTCCTGCGCGAGAAGATCCAGGCGGCTTTTGAAGTCGTTGATGGCATCCTCAAGGTGGCGCTGCTCGACAGGGTCGGTGCTCCGAAGCTGCGTTTCCTTATTTTGTTGCAGCATGTGAGTGAGTTCTCTCTCGTTGGACCGGATGCTGCCCAGCTGCATTCGAGCATTCTCAGCTCGGTCACGGGCACGTTCTAAGGCGGTCTCCTGATTGTGGAGACGGGAGAGGGCGATCTGCACGCGCTGGGATAAAACCGAGACTGTCTTCAGCTCACGCCGCAGCTGGTGGATCTCATCGGCGATCGTCTTCAGAGACTGGGCTTCGGTGGTATCCCGCTGTCCAAGAGCGATCGATGGCAGCAGAAACAGGCATACGAACACGCTGAACGAACGAATCATCAGAGCCGCTCCGCTTGTAAAGGATGTCTAGAAAGATATCGGAAGGGCGTCAAGGGTTGAAAGATGGACTGGTCGAGGAGACCCAATTCGTCATATTCTTCCTGCGCCCAAGGCCTACGCTTCAGGCATTAGACTTGGTCTTGAATGTCTGACAATCTCAACCGCCTCGATCGCGCCGCGTCCTCCTATCTCCGCTCCGCTCTCCATCAGCCCGTTCACTGGAACGAGTGGGGTCCCGAAGCCTTCGAGTTAGCCACCAGACAGGACAAGCCCATCCTGCTCGACATCGGAGCCGTCTGGTGCCACTGGTGCCACGTCATGGATCGCGAGAGCTACGAAGATCCTGCGCTCGCCCGCGTCATCAACGAGCACTTCGTCCCCGTCAAAGTCGACCGCGATGAGCGCCCCGACGTCGACAGCCGCTATCAGGCAGCTGTCTCGGCTATCAGCGGGCAGGGAGGCTGGCCCCTTACCGCCGTCCTCACGCCCGACGGCAAGCCCTTCTTCGGTGGAACCTACTTTCCTCGCGACGACCGATACGGACGCCCCGGCTTCGAGCGCGTTCTGCTCGCCATGTCGGACGCGTGGAAGAATCGCCGCAACGAAGCGCTTGAATCGGCCGCCAGCGTCATTGCCGCCATCGAGCATGGAGAGAGCTTCGCCGGCCGCAACGGAACCCTGTGCCTGTCGATAGTCGACAAGCTCATCGAGAGCGCCATCCGGCAGTTCGATCCGCGCAATGGCGGATTCGGCAGCCAGCCCAAATTCCCGCATCCCGCCGCCATTGATCTATTGATCGATGTCGCCAGTCGTACCGGCAGCGAAGCCGCCCGCCAGGCGGTTACCGTGACGCTCGAAAAGATGGCCCGCGGGGGCGTCTACGACCAGCTTGCCGGCGGATTCCACCGCTACTCTGTCGACGAGCGCTGGGTCGTGCCGCACTTCGAGAAAATGCTCTACGATAACGCCGGGCTGCTCGCGAATTATGTTCACGCCTTCCAGTCCTTCGTCGATCCGGAATTCGCCCGTGTTGCCCGCGATATCATCCGCTGGCTCGATGAAGTGATGACCGACCGCGAGCGCGGCGGTTTTTATGCCTCGCAGGACGCCGATCTTTCGCTCGATGACGACGGCGACTACTTCACCTGGACCCGTGACGAAGCCGCTGCCGTGCTTACGCCGTCCGAGATGGCCATTGCCGCCCCGTACTACGACATCGGCGAACTCGGGGACATGCACCACAATCCCGCCAAGAACGTCCTGCATCGCAGGCTTACCCTCGAGCAGGCAGCAAAACTAGCCGAAGTCAGCGTCGAGGATGCCGAAAGGGAACTGGCGTCCGCAAAGCAGAAGCTGCTGGCCGCTCGCCTCCAGCGCCCTACGCCTTACATCGACAAGACAATCTATACCTCTTGGAACGCCCTCGCCATCTCCGCTTGTCTCGCCGCCGCTCGCGTTCTCGACCTTGCCGGTCCCCGAGCTTTCGCGCTCCAGACCCTCGACCGCATCCTCACCGAAGGTTGGAACCCGAATCGCGGCCTCGCCCACGTCATCGCCTATTCAGAAACCGTCGCCGAGCCCCGCTACGTCCCCGGCGTGCTCGACGACTACGCCTTCCTGCTCAATGCGCTGATCGATGCCTGGCTCGCGACGGGCGAGCACCGCTACTATCGCTATGCTGTCGAGATCGCCGAAAGCATGATCGCCCGTTTCTACGACCCGACCGGCGGCGCTTTCTTCGACACCGAGACCAGTTCGGAGACGCCCCTGGGCGCCCTCTCCGCCCGTCGCAAGCCACTGCAGGACACGCCAACACCCGCCGGCAATCCTTCTGCCGCAGCCGCGCTGCTGCGCCTTGAAGCGCTTATCGGGCGGGCAGATTTTCATGAAAAGGCCGAAGATACCCTGGAGAGTTTCGCCGGAGTAGTCGAGCACTTCGGCCTCTTCGCCGGAACCTATGGCCTCGCCCTGGAACTTCTGCTCTTACCGCCGGTTCAAGTGGTCGTAGTCGGACAGGGAGCCAACGCGAAGAAGCTTGCTGCTATAGCCACCGCCCGGTATGCAGTCAACAAGCAGGTTATCGTGCTCAGCCCAAACCAGGTTACGGCCGAAAATCTCCCGCCGGTCCTCGCCGAGACGCTGCCCCATCTGCCGAACCTGAGCTCGGGGTCCGCATTCGCCGTCGTATGCAAAGGAACAAGCTGCCAGGCGCCAACCGCCGATCCCGAAAAGCTGCTTGAAGCTCTAGACGCAGCGTTGTGATAGCGGATCTATGGTGATGGAGGGACCAGCTCGGCTACTGTCTTCGGCCTGAAGCCGAGCGTGTGACAGACCTCATCGGCATTCTGAGGGGGGACGATCAGATAATGTCTGTCGTCGGTCCTCACATTTGTGAAGTCGAAGATGCCGCACACAGCCCAATTGTTCAAACCCATCGCGGAGTCTACTCGCCGTATCTGGCCCAAGGTAAGGAATGCCATCGCAGGGGACCGGGATGCACAGTACGCTACGCGCTGGTCTGAAGTCATGGCCGCCATTGCTCTGCCGTTTACCAGGCCGGCAAGGTCGCACATCCGGCCGTTCGTGAAATACGTGATGTAGCCCACATCGGAGGCGACAATGGTTTTTTCGGCGAACATGCGCCCAAGGTTCGCCGCGCGGAGCTCGAGGAACGTCTGCGAACGTCCCTGCATAGCATGGCTGGCCAGCTTCCAATCAATCGGAAGAATACAGAGGCATGCGAGGAAGAAGGCCTGAGCCAGACGCTTCTCAGTGAGATCGATTGCTGCAGTCCCACGCTTCGGTTCCGGAGCCGTCCCCATACGTAACGCATTCGCGATTATTCCAAATACCAGCGGCCAGATTACGTAACGCACGCCCTGAATCACCTGTCCTCGCAGGCAGGATAACCCCACGACCACAAAAATCGCGCAATTTTCGCATAACAGTCCGGCGAGCTGCGGCTGGAGAGGCCGCCCCGTGCGGAGGATTTTTCGGAGCGACAGAAACACGGATTGGATCCAGCAGGCCAGGGTTCCGAGACCGAGCAAAAGCGAACTGCTCATGACCTGCAGTGTTAGCCTGAGCGGGTCGAACGAGAAATGTCGAGCACTCTTGGCAAGTGCAGTGTCAGGCAAAAGGCTGCCCATAACCAGCCGGATGGCAATCATGGCTAGCACTCCACCTATCGCTAGCGGACTTGCGTTGATGGCCGCCTTCACGAAATTCCGCGCGGCGACTAGGTGCGCAACGAGGATGCTTACGCAGCATAAGGCAAGAATCAACGCGAGTTCCACCCGAAGGAAAACGAGCGTTGCCCCGAAAAGTACAAGCAGGATGAAACGGATTCCGGAAAGGCGCGTCTCCTGCTGTTCCTTGTGACTGATAACCGCAAGGAGGACCACCGCGAGATTCGTCAGGCTGGTCTCCATGCCATCGCTCAGCCAACGAATGCCCATAGGACTGAGCAGACACACAGCCAGCTCAGCGAGCAACAGTTGTGAAAGAGGGCTTCTCTTCAGCCTTATAAACTCGAAAAGGACAGCAGCGATTAACCCGATGTAAGCAACATCGGAAACAGCTTTGGCCAGCAACGCACTCGAGAAGAAGCTGCGGAGGAAAGCTAATAGGGACACATAGAGCAGACTGGACGTGCCGAAACCGCGTTGTACGCCATCGAAGGTGATGAAGTGGTATCGATAGAGCATGTCCGCGTAGTGCAGGTGAATGAGAGTGTCATCCAGCAGCGCATAGCGGCTCTCAAAAAACCAGTACGAAATCCATACGACAATGAGAGAAATGGCTAAGGGCAGGAAAAGCGGAGCTCTTTTGTCCATGTAAGGTCGATGATAGCATCCGGCTTCCCTCATTTGGGCTAAACCTTGCGCAATAACCCAGTTAGCTCACCGAACCGTGTTCGTGAACGGCATCGGCCAAAGCGAGGGCGCGGTATCTTTTCGCCGAATGGTCGCACTCGGGAGGCGTAAACGCAGGCCAAAAAAAAGCCCTGGTTCTCGTGGCCAGGGCTTATGGTTGCGGATCTTGCGATTATCATTGTTTTCATAGCCTGTACTTCGAAGCATTCAAGCGACATTCGACAGCACATCGCCCGCAAGGTGAAGACCGGCGCGCTCGCAAATCGCGGCGCGATCGGGGTCATCTTCTGCGTTTTGGCCTAAAATCGGGGGGACGGGCAAGAATTGGCTGCAGCGGCAGCATCAGCAATGATCAGCAAGTCTGTGTCTAATTAGACGCAGACGCAGGCAAAAAGTAGCGGCAGCGTAACTGCAGGAAAGCAAAAGCCCCGCATTGCTGCGGGGCTTTCTTTGCCCTGAGGCGCGTGTCGCTGGAACGGCAGTTCTTAGTACATGTCGCCCATGCCGCCGCCGTGGCCGCCAGCGGGAGCCGGAGTCTTGGGCTCGGGGATCTCCGAGACCATGGCTTCGGTCGTCAGCATCAGGCCCGCGATCGACGCGGCATTCTGCAAAGCCGTACGAGTCACCTTGGTTGGGTCGATGACGCCGGCCTTCACCAGGTCTTCGTACTTGCCCGTCGCGGCGTTATAGCCGTAGTCATTGCTCTTGTGCTCGGCGATCTTGCCGACCACAACCGCACCTTCCTCACCGGCGTTGTTGACGATCTGGCGGAGAGGTTCCTCGAGCGCACGGCGAACGATCTGAGCGCCGATCTTCTCGTCGCCCTCAAGCTTCTTGATCAGGTCATCCACGGCCGGGATGCAGCGAACCAGGGCCACACCACCGCCCGGAACGATGCCTTCCTCTACCGCAGCGCGGGTTGCGTGCATGGCATCCTCGACGCGCGCCTTCTTCTCTTTCATCTCGGTCTCGGTTGCCGCACCCACCTTGATGACCGCCACGCCGCCGACCAGCTTCGCAAGCCGCTCCTGCAGCTTCTCGCGGTCGTAGTCCGAGGTGGTCTTCTCGATCTGGCTGCGAATCTCCTTCACGCGGCCCTCGATGGCCTTGGCTTCGCCGCGGCCCTCGACAATGGTCGTGTTGTCCTTGTCGATGGTCACGCGCTTCGCGCGGCCCAGATCCTCAACCTTCACGTTCTCGAGCTTGATGCCGAGATCCTCGGTGATGGCCTTGCCGCCGGTCAGCTTGGCGATATCTTCCAGCATGGCCTTGCGGCGATCGCCGAAGCCGGGAGCCTTCACGGCAGCCACGTTCAGCGTGCCACGCAGCTTGTTGACGACCAGAGTGGCCAGCGCCTCGCCGTCCACGTCCTCAGCGATAATCACCAGCGGCTTGCCGCTGCGCGCGATCTGCTCCAACAGGGGAAGCAGGTCCTTCATCGAGCTGATCTTCTTCTCGTGGATCAGGATGTAGGGCTCTTCGAGCGAAGCCTCCATGCGGTCCGGATCGGTCACGAAGTACGGGCTCAGGTAGCCGCGGTCGAACTGCATGCCCTCGACAACCTCAAGCTGGGTCTCGAGAGTCTTCGACTCTTCGACCGTGATCACGCCATCCTTGCCGACCTTCTTCATCGCCTCGGCAATGATGTTGCCGATCGTTGAGTCGGCGTTGGCCGAAATCGTGCCCACCTGAGCGATCATGTCGCCGGAAACCGGCTTTGAGAAGCCCGCCAGCGCGCCGCCGACCGGGTTGCCCTGGTCATCCCGCTTGCCGCAGATGGCCTCCACTGCCTGGTCCACGCCGCGCTTCAGCGCCATGGGGTTTGCGCCCGCAGCGACCGTCTTCACGCCCTCGCGGTAGATGGCCTGCGCCAGCACCGTCGCGGTTGTCGTGCCGTCGCCGGCAACGTCGGAGGTCTTCGAGGCCACCTCGCGCACCATCTGTGCGCCGGTGTTCTCAAGAGGATCCTTGAGCTCGATCTCCTTGGCGACGGTCACGCCGTCCTTGGTGATCGTCGGAGATCCAAACTTCTTCTCGATGACCACATTGCGGCCCTTGGGACCGAGGGTCACCTTCACTGCTTCGGCGAGAATGTTCACGCCGCGCAGAATTGCCTGGCGGGAATCTTCTCCATGCAGAATTTGCTTTGCCATACTTGATGTCTCCTAGACATTTGGGAAGCGGTGTGCTTCCGGATTGAAACTTCGGGTGCCCCATCCTGAGTCCGCAGCGGCGGACGAAGGGTGGGATAGCGGAATTGTTATTTGCTCTTCAGAATTCCCAGAACTTCCTCTTCGCGCATGATCAGGAACTCTTCACCGTCGATCTTGATCTCGGTGCCGGAGTACTTGCCGAAGAGAACACGGTCGCCAGCCTTCACGTCGAGGGGGAACACCTTGCCTTCGTCGTTCGACTTGCCCTTGCCCACGGAAATCACTTCGCCTTCCTGGGGCTTTTCTTTTGCGCTGTCCGGGATGATGATGCCGCCACGGACGCTCTCACCTTCGTCGATACGCCGGACGAGGATGCGATCGTGCAGCGGGGTGAAGGTGGTCGCTACAGATGCTGTTGCAGTTGGCATTGCGTTGCTTCTCCTTCGCGCGGGGTTCCGCCCCGCGGTGTGTTGTTGAAGAAAAATGGCTCGGACTTGCAGGTCCCTGAGGCGTGAACCCTAAACCAGGCCAGGGCGGCCTGTTAGCACTTACGCCCTACGACTGCTAAGTTAGTCGCAGCATGGGGCGATTGTCAAGCGGAGCCAAGGATCGAAATCTTGAAAATTGAGTGAATAGCACTCATATTTTTTGTGCCTTTCGGTCGCTCACCGCATCGTCCGTCCCCT
>JAFAMZ010000195.1 GCA_019232935.1 Silvibacterium sp. | reverse complement strand
GCTCGCCCACGGCGTAGTAGCGTTTGCGAGCCTGTGCCTTCAGTCTGTCGCCCGAGCGGAGCGAGCATCCTGAGTCAGATCGCATTGGCGTGGGCCGGAATATTAATGCCGAAGCTCCACATCCAGATATTTCCGCGCTTCACGTAGAACGATGATGTCCAGACCGGGATGACGGGTTGACCAAAACAGGTCCCGTCCACCGTGGCATACAAGGTGAGGATTCCGAAGTCGGGAGTGACCATTGTCGCCCGGGCATCGGCAAGCTGGAAGCTTTTGACGTCACAGCCTCGCCCGGACCAGGCACTGAGCGTCTCGGCCCGGGTAGCGATGTGCGTGCCAAAGATATCGATGAACTGAATTTCCTGGGGGACCAGCGCGTCGAGCCGTTTCGCATCCCTGTCCTTCCACGCATCCCAGATCGCTTGTTCGCGTCCCAGCATTGCCATGGTGCTGGCGTCATGGCTGGGTGGCCGGTTCGCTGCGGTCGTGTCCACCGCTCGCGCAGGCAGCTTTGCAGGGTCGACGATGGCCGATGCGGCGCGGAATACAGCCTTCCAGCGTGTCCCTTCGAGAACGTAGGCCGTCGCCATCCAACTCGCGTTTGGGAGGCGGCTCCCGCCGCAGGAGCCGTCCACGGTCGTCTTATGCGTGATGACGGCCACCTCCGGTGTCAGCCGGCTCACCTGCGAATCTGAGATTTGGTAACTCACAATTTCGCAATTCAGGCCACTCCATTCACGGATGGCGCCCGCTTTGTCGATTCGGCCCGACGATCCCCAGCTGACAAACTTTTCGGAAAAGAAGGCAGACCAGAATTTCGCGTCCTTCGATTGCCACGCGCGATAGGACTCTTCCTCCAGCCCGTCCAGTACCCGAGTCAGATCCGTTGTATCGCCGCGCCCCACGCCGGCTTCGGTGGCCTGTGCGTGAACATGAGAAGAAGATGTCGCGCCAAAGCCAACCACAAATAGCACCAGAGTGGTCATTCCGAACCGCTTAAGCATATCCAAGCCTCGCAGAGAGTGTCGTTGCTCCAGGAGCCTACATCTCCCCGGGTTGCTCAGACAATCACCGTATCCGGCGCTTTGATGTTCAGTTGAGCGGATCGAAGTTGAAACTACGGGTGCAGCCAGAGCTACTCGACGTCTCCAACCGCGTAGTAGCCTTTGCGGGCCTGCACCTTGAGTCCATCACCCTGGCAGGAGATGTCGAGCTTGCGATAGCTGCCGTCGAGCTTGTTGTTGGTCGGAGTGTAGCTGGCCAGGTATTGCGTGCGGAGCTCTGCCTCAATCTGCTCGAAAGCCGCCTCCAGCTTCTTGCCGTTGTTGCCCACGTCGACGACGCGGCCGCCGGTCTCCTCGGTCAGCTTCTTCATCTGCGCCGCTCCGGTGTAGGCGAAAGGTCCGTAGCCGTAAAAGGGGCGGTCGGCGATGAGGATGACGTAAATGATTGCGTTGGCCTTCTGGGCGGCTTCAATGGCCTGCGCCGGTTTCGTCACCGACCCTTCATCTTCGCCATCCGTGAGCAGAATGAGTGCCTTGCGGCCGGTTTCGGTACTCACCTTGTCCCGCGAAACCTGGGCGACCGCGTCATAGAGCAGCGTGCCTTTGGGCGTGCCGTTGGTGGGGAACGGACCCTGGCCGATGCCCGGAACGCCGCCGGCTCCGTTGCCGCCTGCGGTGTTGATCTCGGCCTTGTCCATGGCCCGTATGAGCTGATTGGCGTTATTGGTGAAATCCTGCTCAAGATTGACATTGACGTCAAAGGTAACGAGGAAGGCTTCGTCTTTCTGCCTGAGGATACTGCGCAGAAAGTGAGCGCCGGCCTCCTGCTCGAGAGGCAGGACGTTCTGCTGGCTACCGCTGGTGTCGAGGAGGATGCCGAGGGTGAGGGGCAGGTCGGTCTCGGCTGAGAAGTTCTTTATGGTCTGGGGCTGGTGGTCTTCGACGATGTTGCAGTCCTTTTTGGTCAGCGTGGAGACGAGTCCGTTGTGCTTGTCGCGGACGGTGAAATAGAGGCTGACGAGGTTTACGTTCACTTTCAGAGTGGTGGTGGGGACCTCTTTGTTGACGGGCTCTTCATCCGGAAGGTTGCTGGAGGGCGGGGCGTCCGGGGAGGGCGCGGACTGCGCGGGCGAAAAGGGTGAGAACGCTGTGATGAGGAGAAACAGCACAACCTGAGCGGCGGGAAGAGGTGGACAGCGCATACGCATCTTTTTAGACGGATTTCCGGAGTGGAAGGTCTGCATCTTGATCATGATCGAGGCAGCTAGATGGAGCGGTCTCAAGAATCTTAATCTGATAGTCTGAGCATACGCTTGAAGAGCCTGAGAGACGCGCTGGTGCGTCTAATATAAGGAGCATAATACGGGCTCGCAGATAAGATTGAGCGGGGTGCGGTGCAGGTCGCATTCGTTTGCTGCGGAAGTGGTCTGGAGTTTAGCGATCCGCCGCGTTGGAGGATTTCTGGTGACCCAAGGAGCCCTATCGATCGTGCTGGCCCTTTTCCTGGCTGGGGCGGTGCAACAGCAACAACAGCAGCAGCCGCCGCCGCAAAATATTCCCGATGCGCCTCCGCCGGCGGGTCTTTCGGACCTGAAAGACCAAGTTACTCCGGGCAGCGGGTCGACCGCGGTTTCGTCGAGTCAAGGCAATCCGCAGGATCAGCCTCCGCAGAATCAGCAGACCGCTCCGCCGGCAGCACCTCCGGCGCCGGACAACTTTCAGCAGGCGCCTCCAGAGACGAAAGGTCCCGGCGAAAAGGGCTACACCATACCGGTGAGCGTTAATTATGTCGACGTGCCAGTTACGGTGCGCGACAAAAAGGGCAATCTGGTGCCCGGGCTGACCTGGCGGCAGTTTCGGGTTTACGAGGACGGGCAGCGGCAGAGGATTGCGTTTTTCACGGTCGATCCCTATCCGCTGTCGGTCGCGTTCGTAATCGACCAGAGCCTGCCTTCCGACGTAATGAAGAAGGTGAACAACAGCCTTGCGGCGCTGCAGGGGGCGTTTTCTCCGGCGGATACGGTTGCCGTATTTACTTACAACACCACGCCGGAGATGATGAGCGACTTTACGGCCTCGCAAGGACCGAGGCTGGTTGCGGTGCTGGACAGGTCGAAGAAATCGGGCCGTGACATGGGCATGCCGATCACGACCGGGCCGCTTGCGACAGGCATGATGATCAATGGGCAGGTTCCAGACCCGAATGTGTCTCCTCAGCGGAATTCGAGCGCAGGGTTTTTGACCGCACCAAAGGACTCGCATCCGCTGAACGATGCGATCCTGTATGCGGCGAAGTCACTGGCCAGGCAGCCGAAGGGCCGTCGACGCATCATCTATGTGATCACTGACGGCAAGGAGTCGGGCAGCAAAGCGTCTGTGAAGGAAGTGGTTCGTTATCTGCTGACGAACGATATCTCCGTCTATGGAACGCTGGTTGGTGATTCGGCTACCTGGGGAATCGGGTATCTGGACAAGTTTCACCTTCCTCTGCTGCCGACAAACAACGTAATGCCGAAGTACACGGCGCAGACCGGCGGAGCGCTCGATGCAGAGCTGTCGGAGATCGGGATTCAGCAAAGCTTTGCGAAAATCACCGAGTCGGTGCGTACGCAGTACACGCTCGGCTATTACAGTCACAATCCAGCAATCAGCGGGAAGCACCACTCTATCGAGGTGCAGGTCATAGGTATTCCGGGGTTGGATGTGACGGCGAAGGAAGGCTATTATCCGTCGATGGCCGAGATGACGCCGTGAAAGGCGGTCAAGCCTCGGTTTTGGTCTGAAATAGAACGGGAGAGGCACTCAGGGGCTGGAGCGCATCCTGAGTTCCGGTATGAGGATCCGGACGGCCGAAGCTCAGGTGTTATTTGGCCTGCGGAGTGGGCTGACTCGCGTCCGTTTTTGCGGCGGTGTTCTCCTGCTTGGCGGAATCGTTGTTGATTCCCTTGATGCCATCTTTGAAGCCCTTGAGACCTTCGCCGAGGCCCTTGCCGAGCTCAGGCAACTTGCGAGGCCCGAAGATGAGCAGAGCGATGACCAGAATGATCAGCAGGTGCGTTGGTGTAAACAGGTTATCGAGCATAATGTCGTCTCCCGGACTCCAGCAGGTCTCGAGAACCCGCGGGAAAGCGAATGTCCCTTTCGCTGCAGTCATTGTCGCACAGGCAGCGGGCAGAATGCATGGATCGAGGGGCAGGGAATTTTTCTGCCATCGATAAGTTAGACATCGGGGACAGATGCGCCGTCGCAATGTATCTTGAAATATTGCGGGCCCGTTGAGGCTTCGGAGTCCGGCAGCCGGGGCGAGTCCAGCGTGTGGAGGTTGTGTCTGTTGAGGGACGTGCGGAAGATTGTTTTTATTCTGGCAGTTGGTTTTTTGCTGCCGTGGATGCCGGAGCAAGCACATGGGCAATACAAACAGCCTCAAGTGGGTCCGAGCACGCCCCTTTCCGGCGTTCAATACAACTATCGCTGGGAGTTCTATGGGGGATTTGCCTATGCGCACCTTACTGCTGGCCCGCAACTGAAGGTGGGATCGAACCTGGGGGGTTTTGACGCGGATGTATCGCGTTTCTTCAGGCAGCGCTGGGCACTGCAGGGGAGCGTTCGAGGTTATTACGGTACCAGCGGCGCGGCGCCGAATCCGTACGGTATCAAAGGCCCCTTTGTGAACGAATACCTGTTTGTCGCCGGGCCGGAGTGGCGCGGCCCCAGCAATGAGCACATCACGACTACGGCACACGCCATGTTTGGCGGGGCGTGGGGCAGGTTTGAGTCGGCCCTTCAGGACCAGAACAACAATAAGGTGCCGCCGCAGGCGGTGGGCTTTTATCCTAACCAGATGGCCTTCGGCAGTGTACTGGGCGGGACGGTCGATCTGAACCGATCGCCGAACCTTGCGTTCCGGATATCGCCGGATGCCATTCTGACGAATTACAGCAGCTCGTATATTTCGGGCAGCAGGCTTAAGGCGGACTTCGGGATTTCGGTGGGACTGGTGTATCGGAGGGGACGCGGCCAGGTGCGGTAAGCAAGCGGAAGATTGGTTACAGATGCGCGTCGTCGATGACGGCGCGCATTTTCTTTGTGTGGGATCGTAACGATTTCTTCTTGTGCTCAGGCCAGTCTGATCTATACTCTGGCGCGAATCGCGTGAGCTTTCTCTGCCTTTCATTCCTGCGCGATGAGGTCGAAAGATGCACCAGCAAGTCCAGCCGGAACAGTATCAGCGCAAACAATGGAGTCCTGCAAAGTGGGCCGATGAAGGGACGTTTCATATTGGAATCAACATGGCGGGAGCAGTGTCCGCGGGAGCATATACGGCCGGGGTGTTGGATTTTCTGACAGAGGCACTCGAACAGTGGTACGCGGCGAAGGCTGCGGAGAATCCGAAAGTCCCCATGCATAACGTCTGCATCGACGTATTTTCTGGCGCGTCGGCCGGGGGCCATGTGCGCGGCAATCGCGTCGGTGATGCTGCAGGGGACGTTCGAGCACATTCGCACCCCGGAAGACCCGTCGGTCGTAAATACGACCAATCGTTTTTATGAGAGCTGGGTGAACAAGATCGACATCCAATGGCTGCTCGAGGACAACGATCTCGAAGAGGGCAAGCCGGTTGTCTCGCTGCTGGATTCGACCATCATCGACGAAATTGCGAAATACGCGCTGACGCCGGGGCCGGCCACCCAGCGGCCTTATGTTTCGGACTCGTTGACTTTGTTTATGACGCTGACGAATGTGCGCGGCACGCCTTATTCGCTGAACGGCACGGCGCAGGGGTCAGCCGAGGAAGACACTGCATATTACGGAGATAAACTGCAGTTCGAGACGGTGAAGGACGTGAACGCCGCGCCTCTTTCGCCTTTCGCCAAGCCGCTGCCGGTGGGTACCGGCGGAGGCGGCTGGGCGCTGCTGCAGGAGGCCGCCAAGGCAACCGGAGCGTTTCCGTTGTTTCTGGCGCCGCGGAAGATCGATCGGTTAGCCAAGGACTACATGTATTCTCCATGGGAGCCGGTTTCGCGGGTGAATCCGGATTATGTACCTCCCCATTGGCCGTTGCAGCCAAACGAAACCTTCACCACGCTGAATGTGGATGGAGGAGTGACGGACAACGATCCGTTTCAGCTAGCACACGACTTTCTTGCCATTCATAATCCGAAGGCGTTCACCGACAAGGACACGGGAGAGCTGCGGAATCCCCCGGAATCGGAAAGGGCCAACTGTGCGGTTCTGACCGTTGCTCCGTTTCCGGCCGACGAGTTCTACGATCCGAAGTATGACTTCGATGCCAATATGAGCGTACTTGGCATGATTCCGAATCTTTTTACGACACTCGTGTCACAGTCGCGCTTTCTTGGCGAGTCACTGGCCGCGGTGATGAGCGGATGCTCGTACAGCAGATTCGTGCTGGCTCCTTCGGATGCGGGAAGGCCGGACAAGGAGGCGCTGCAGTGCGGGCTCCTGGGGGCTTTCGGAGGCTTTTTTGAGCGGGGATTCAGGGCCCACGATTACCAGCTGGGGCGGCGCAACTGCCAGAAGTTTCTTAAGGATCATTTTCGGCTCGCGGTGTCAAATCCGATCATCCATGAAGGGCTAAGCGGGTTTGATGGAGACACACGCGACGAGATAGTCGGCAGTTTCTCAAGCGATCTTCCGGATCAAAGATACACGCTACCGATAATCCCGCTATGCGGGACGGCGGCGAACGAGGTCCCGGAGCCGGAGCGCGCGAAGATCAGCGCTGCGCGCCTTGGCCATGTGCTGAACTGGATCATCGATCGTCTGCACGCAGTGGCCAAGCCGCTGGTCGGGAACCTGATCACGTCAGATTTGGAAGCGTGGACAGCGCGGTCCGCGGTCGATACGCTGATCTCGACATGGGGCAGAGCAAAGCTGAGAGAGGTTCTTGAAAGGGAACTGAAAGAGGTGATCGAGCCCTGAAGCCGACTGCGGGCGAGTGGCGGCGAGGCCGGAGAGAAACGTGCTAACGTAAAAAGTTCAGGATTTTCCTGCCGGAAGGACCCTCGCCATGGCCACGTCTGCTCCTGCTGCGCTCCGCAAGACCGCTCTAAATGCCATGCACCGCCGCATGGGCGCGAAGATGGTGGACTTCGGCGGCTGGGACATGCCGGTTGAGTACTCGGGCCTGATCGCTGAGCACATGGCCGTACGTACCGGTGTTGGCGTCTTTGATGTAAGCCACATGGGCGATATTCAGTTGCGGGGACCCGGATCCCTGGATGCGGTGCAGCACATCACCATGAACGATGCCTCGAAGCTGCAGGAGGGGCAGGCGCAGTATTCGGCGATGCTGTACCCGGAGGGCACGTTCGTGGACGACGCGATCGTGCACAAGTTCAGCCCCAACGACTACCTGATCGTCATTAACGCGGGCACGCGCGAGAAGGATTTCAACTGGGTCAGAAGCAACGTTCGCCCTTTTGAGTGCCACGCAAACGACTACAGCGACTACTACACTCAACTGGCTATCCAGGGGCCCAAGGCCGGCGAGACTCTTGCAAAGCTGACAAAGGTAGACCTGAGCACAATCAAGGGCTACTGGTTCAAGTGGGGGACGGTATGCGGTCTGGCGAACACGCTGATCGCCCGCACAGGCTACACAGGCGAGGATGGTTTCGAAATTTATGTGCCCTCCGATGTGCCGACCAGCGAGCGCGTGTGGAACGAGGTGATAGAGGCGGGCAAGGAGTTCGGGATTGTGCCATGCGGATTGGGCGCGCGCAACACGCTGCGGCTCGAAGCGGCGATGTCGCTGTACGGGCATGAGATTTCGGAGTCGATCAATGTGTTCGAAGCAGGGTTGGATCGGTTCCTGAAGATCGAGAAGGGGCCCTTTATCGGGTCGGAGGCACTGAAGAAGGTGCAGGCGGCAGGCGGGCCAGCGAGGAAATTGGTAGGGCTGGAGGTAGTCGAGCGCGGGATTGCGCGGGATGGATATCCAGTGTTCGACCTGCATGGGAAGAAGATTGGTGAGGTGACGAGCGGATCGCCGGCGCCATTTCTGAAGAAGAACATTGCGCTTGCATATGTTCCGCGTGAACTGGCGGTGATCGACAGCGAAGTGGCGGTAGAGATCCGCGGAAATGCGGTGAAGGCGCGGATTGTGCCGACTCCGTTTTATCGCCGGCCGAAGAAGGCGGCGTAGCTCACCACAGAGGACACTGAGAGCACAGAGGCTTTGCAGTCTGCGGTTGAGTTTTGGATACAGGAGAGATGGATGGCTTATCCGGAGAGGTACAAATACACGCGCGAGCATGAGTGGGTTGAGGTGGATGGAAAGGCAGGAACTGTCGGCATCACCGATTATGCCCAGAATTCGCTTGGCGATATTGTGTTTGTTGACGCACCGAAGGTTGGCACTAAGGTCGAGAAGGGGGCGGTGTTCGGCAGCGTGGAGTCGGTGAAGGCCGTGTCGGATCTCTACTCGCCTGTAACGGGAACGGTTACAGAAGTGAACGAGGAGTTGACTTCGTCTCCGGAGAAGATCAATAGCGACGCCCATGGGGCATGGATCATCAAAGTGGAGTTGAGCGATCCGGCAGAGCTGGAGTCGCTGCTGTCGGCGGCCGACTACGAGAAGTTTATTGCCGAGGAGACGGGGAAGTAGGAAGGATTCACCACAGAGGACACAGAGAACAGAGAAAACTTCGTGATTTGTGGTGAACAAAAGGTCAGATACAGGAATAAGAATGCGTTATTTGCCTAAATCCGATGCCGAGCGCGCGGCGATGCTGCGCGAGATAGGCGCGTCTTCGATCGACGAGCTTTTCGCCATCATTCCGGAAGAGTATCGGCTGGCACGCGATCTGAAGGTGCCAGCGCAGATGGGCGAGTCGGAGATCGTCGATTATTTCAAGGCCGCCGCCGCCAGGAATGCCAACGGCTATGCCAGCTTTCTGGGAGCGGGCGCGTACCGGCACTACAGGCCGGTGATCATCGACTCGCTCGTCCAGCGCGGCGAGTTTCTCACCTCGTACACGCCGTACCAGGCCGAGATCACGCAAGGCACGCTACAGGCGATCTTCGAGTTTCAGACAATGATCTGCGAGCTGACCGGCATGGATATAGCCAACGCCTCGATGTACGACGGCTCGACAGGAGCGGCCGAGGCGGTGATGATGGCGGTTCGGGTCACCGGGCGTGACAACGTGCTCGTGGCCAGGACTGTCCATCCGGAATATCGCGAGGTGATGCACACCTACGCTCAGCACCAAGGACATGATGCAAAGGAAGTTGCCTACGGGCAGGACGGGCGAGTGGATCTGGCAGCGCTCGAGCAGGCAGTTACGGACGAGACGGCATGCGTGCTGGTGCAGTCGCCGAATTTCTTTGGTGCGATTGAGGACATTCCTGCCATTGGCGAGATTGCGCATAAGAAAGGTGCGCTGCTGATCGTGTCGGTTGCCGAAGCGGTGTCGCTGGGGATTGTGCGGCCTCCGGTGGAGGCGGATATCGTCTCGATGGAGGCGCAGTCGTTCGGTGTGGCGCTGAGTTACGGCGGTCCGTACTGCGGTGTGCTCGCGGCCAAGGAGAAGTATCTCAGGCAGATGCCGGGTCGGCTGGTGGGCGAGACGAAGGACACAGAAGGCCGGCGTGGGTTCGTGCTGACGCTGTCGACGCGCGAGCAGCACATCCGGCGCGAGAAGGCGACCTCGAATATCTGCACCAATCAGGCGCTGGTTGCGCTGATGGCAACGATCTTCATGACGGTCTACGGGAAGCAGGGCATCCGTGAGCTCGCCGTGCAGAATCTGGCGAAGGCCAAGTATGCGGCAGACACACTCGGCGCGCACGGGAAGGTGCTGTTTGCCGGGACGCCGCGCTTCCACGAATTTGTGCTGCAGACGGACGAGGATCCGGAGCAACTCAATGCGCGTCTGCTCGAAAAGAAGATCATCGGCGGCCTCGATCTGGGGAAGTGGTATCCGGAACTGGGCAATGCAACGCTGTGGTGCGCGACCGAGCTGACGACGAAAGAGCAGATCGATGCGGCTGCGGGAGTAATGGCGCAAGCACATGAGCTGGTGACTAAGTAGATCGGAGTTCGCGACACGGATGGCTTGCAAGTTCAAGTTTCTTCTCGGAGCAATAGGACTTAGCCTCGCGGCGTCGGGATATGCGATTTACGAGCTCTTCTTCACCCCTGGGCAGGATCAAATTGGCATGACTATAGGGGTTGATCTTTGGGGCACATCTCCACCGTTACTCCCACTACTTGAGATCTTTTCGGGAAGCACGTGGCCTGGAACAATCGTGTTCAGCAGTTTGCTGATTGCAAGTAATGCTGCAATCTACGCCCTCGGCGGTTACATATTGTTTAAGATCCTCGACCGGATCAGAAGAACAGACCGTCGGTCGAGTCTGACTCACTAGAAACGAGTTTAAGAATGACTGAAGAGAAATTTATCGGCAACATACGCAAAGTCACAGCGCACCTGACACAGAACGAAGGACTGAGCTTTGAGAAGTCCTCGCCTGGCAAAAAAGCCTACCGGCTCGCCCCCCTCGATGTGCCCGAGGTGGACCCTGCTGCACTGCTAGGCGAAGCCCACCGTTCGCGCAACGCGGCGCTGCCCGAGCTCAGCGAGATCGAAATTATCCGCCACTTCACTCGGCTCTCCACCTGGAACTACGCCATCGACCTCGGCATATATCCGCTCGGCAGTTGCACGATGAAGTACAACCCCCGCGTGAACGAATTCGTGTCTCGCCTCGAAGGCATCGCCGAAGCACACCCCTATCAGCCCGAATCGCTCTCCCAGGGCTCGCTCGAAATCATCCGCCTGCTGCAGGATTGCCTGATCGAAATCACCGGCATGGATGCGATCACGCTTCAGCCGGCGGCGGGAGCGCACGGCGAGTTCACGGGCATCCTGCTGGCGCGCGCGTATCACGAATCGAAAGGGAATCCGCGCAAAACGGTCATCATTCCGGACTCGGCGCACGGGACGAATCCGGCGACGGCGGCGACGTGCGGGTATCAGGTGGTGAATCTCAAGTCGAATGCGAAGGGCGGTGTGGATGTGACAGCGCTCGCGCAGATGGTGAAAGAAGATACGGCGGCGATGATGCTGACCAATCCTTCGACCATCGGCGTCTTCGAGAACGAGATCCACAGGATCGCCGATGTGCTGCACGAGAAGGGCGCGCTGCTCTATATGGATGGCGCGAACATGAACGCGCTGGTAGGCAAGACGCGGCCGGGGGATTTCGGCGTGGATGTGATGCACCTCAACCTGCACAAGACCTTCTCGACGCCCCACGGCGGGGGAGGGCCGGGGTCGGGTCCGGTGGCGTGCAAGAAGATTCTGGAGCCGTTCCTGCCCACGCCGGTGTTGGCGCGCGGCGAAGATGGGCTGCTGCACTGGAACTACGACCGTCCGCAGTCGGTGGGGCGCGTGCGGATGCTGCACGGCAACTTTGGGATGTTCGTGCGCGCGCTGGCGTATACGCTGGCGAATGGAGCGGATGGATTGCGCCAGACGACGGAAGACGCGGTGCTGAATGCGAACTATATCCGGAAGCAATTGGAAGATCTCTACGAATTGCCTTATGACACGCCGTCGATGCACGAAGTGGTTTTCAGCGACAAGCGCCAGGCGAGAAATGGCGTAAAAACGGGAGACATTGCGAAGCGGCTTATCGACTACGGCTTCCATCCGTACACGACGTCGTTTCCGCTGATCGTGCCGGGCGCGCTGATGATCGAGCCGACGGAGAGCGAGTCGCGCGAAGAGCTTGACCTGTTCGTCGATGCGATGCGCCAGATTGCGCGGGAGGCGGAGGAAAATCCGGAGCTGATTAAGACGGCCCCGCATTCGACGCGCATCTCGCGCCTCGACGAAACGACGGCCGCGCGCAAACCGGTACTGCGCTGGCAAGGGCCTGCGGAGAACGGCGTCGAGGTAGATACGGCGGCGAAGGAGTGGTAAGAGCAGGATGTCCTCACTCGATCACCGCCGCGACGAACTCGAGAAATATGAATTCATGATGGGAACGGCGCGAGGGCGGCTGGCCGTCTCGCTCGATATGCTTACAGACGCGCTCATTCTCATCGGCCAGCATGGCGTCTACTGTACGTCGCAGCGCAATCCGGCAAAGCCGGCGCTCGATCTCGAGACCGTGCTTGGCGAGATCAACGGCGCGAAGGAACTGATCCAGTCGGTGATGGAGGAGCTGCGCCGCGACAATGACGCAGCTCGTAAGGCGTAGAGTTAGTCACCTGCGGTAATGGGTACGTAGACATCGGTCAGTTCCCATTTCAGGTGCAACTGGGACTTGTTCCCCTGTGTGTTCTCGAACGCGATCTGGAACCTCTCGACCGGGGAGCCCGGAACGACACCGTCCATCATGTCGACGCGGCCAAGGTCCTGGTCCTGGCTGTAGACGGTGCCCCACTGTCCAGTCTGCTTGTTGACGATCAGCTTCCACCCGTGCTGCGCGGGCACTGTATAGAGGGTGTAGGTTCCCGGCGGGACAACGAGATTGCCGATGCGCAAAGTGGATTGCGTTTTCAGCGTGGTAGCTGAGTTGGCACCCGTTCGCCAGACCTGGTCATAGGGGACAACCTGTCCGAAAATTTTGCGGCCGCGCATGGAAGGCGCGCAGTAATCGATGGTCACGGGCTTGCCGTTCAGGGTAACGCTTGCGGTTTCGGGCGGGCTGGGCGGATTCGGGTTATGCGGCTGGCACTGCGAGTGTGCATAGCCAAAGGAAAGAAGCATTACAGCAGCAAGCAGAAGACTTCTGCAACAGGAATATCTGCGGAACATTGCGAGCTCCTTCGTGAGAGTGAAACGAATCCATGAAACCGCGCAGGAGCAGGCTCTGTCAAAAACAGCACTCAGGAGGTTGCGGCCACGGAGGCCGCCACCGCCGCTCCGGCATCGGATTCGCGCTTCCAGAGAAGAATGGCAAGCCAGATAACGAAGAGCTGCACCGGGGCGGGCATCATCTCGGGCAACGAAACCGTAGCCTTGCGGCTCAAACAGCTTTCAGGGCGAATGGAGCCAACCTCGACGTCACCTTCGAACAGAATCAAGGACCTGCTCACGACGGATTGCTTCGTCAGCTTATAAGATCGGTCGATATAGGTGATCTGAAACGAGCTGCGGAAGGCGCTGGTTTTTTTAGCGCTGGCGATTTTCTGTCCCTCACTTTCAAGGAAGTAGTCGCCGCTGAACATGCGTTCGCGGTAAGCACGATAAATCGTGCCGTCAAGGGAAAGTGTTCCGCTTTCGGGCAGTGTGGAGGTTTTGATTTGGGCGATCTTGTTGCCTTGGTCGAGAACGTCAACATTCCAGCCGAGCCAGCCACTCGGGATGAGTTGGAGCATGGATTGTCCTCCGGCAGCATTCTGGCAGAAGAGATGGGCGGATGGGAAGGAATCCAAGGGGAATGGTGCGCCCGGAGAGATTCGAACTCCCGACCTAATGCTCCGGAGGCATTCGCTCTATCCAGCTGAGCTACGGGCGCGCTCTTTCAGAATACTACGTCTTCGCGCCCGGAGTCTGCGATGCGGACTCAGGAGTCGCAGGCGCGTCGGCATTGTTGATGTCCTCGGCGATCTTCCAGGTGCCATCGTCCTGCTTTTTGTAGACGGTGAGGTATTTGCCCTTTTCGATCAGCGTCGATCCGGTCCTGGGCTCGGTGAAGGTCATGGTGTAGATGCCCTGCACATAGGCCATGTC
>JAFAMZ010000182.1 GCA_019232935.1 Silvibacterium sp. | reverse complement strand
CGGTCGAAAACCTGACGCAGGGGCGGCAGGCGATCATCGTCAGCGAGATTCCCTACCAGGTCAACAAGAACACGCTCATCAAGCGCATCGCCGAGCTGGTCAATGAAAAAGTCATCGACGACATCTCTGATGTGCGCGACGAGAGCGATCGCGACGGTATGCGGATCGTAATCGAACTGAAGCGCGGAGCCGAGGCGCAGATTGTCCTGAATCAGCTCTACAAGAACTCGCAAATGCAGGAGAGCTTCTCGATGATCTTCCTGGCCGTGGTCAACGGCCAGCCGCGCGAGCTTCCTCTGCCGGATGCGATTCGCCACTTCATCGATCACCGCGTGGATGTGGTTCGCCGGCGCACGGCTTTCCTGCTGCGCAAGGCTCGGGAGCGCGAGCACATTCTGATTGGTTATCAGATTGCACTCGACCATCTGGACAACGTCATCAAGATCATTCGCGGATCGTCGTCGCGCGCCGATGCGAGAGAGAACCTGTTCCAGTTTTTCTCCGGCAAGACGATCACGGTACGCGACCAGGCGCTCGCGGGAGTGAAGCTCGATCCGGCGCGGTATGCCATCGATCCCGCAACGCTGATCTCGCCGACGCTGACGCTGAGTTACAGGCAGATCGACGCCATCCTCGAATTGCAGCTCTATCGCCTGACGCAGCTTTCGATCGACGAACTGCTCAAGGAACTCGCAGAGGTTCGCAAAAATATTGAGGAGTACGAATCGATTCTCGCCTCGGAGAAGAAACTCCGCGGCGTCATCGTCAAGGAACTGGAGGCCGTAAGGAAGGAATTTGGCGACGAGCGTCGCACGGCGATTCTCGACGAGACGGCCGAGTTGCAGCTCGAAGACCTGATCGCGGACGAACAAGTCGCGGTGACAGTTTCGCACTCGGGGTACCTCAAGCGGACGCCAATTTCGACCTATCGGCAGCAGCGTCGCGGCGGCACGGGGCGGCTGGGCATGAAGACGCGCGAGGAAGACTTCGTCTCGCAGTTGATCATCGATTCGACGCACGCCTATCTGCTCTGCTTCACGAACTCGGGCCGCGTGTATTGGCTCAAGGTGTATGAGATACCCGATGTGGGTGCGGCAGGAAAGGGCAAGTCGATCGCCAGCCTGCTCAATCTGCAGCCGGGCGAGACGGTGCGGACAATTCTGCCGGTGCGGAATTTGGAAGAAGAAGGCAAGTACATCTTCTTTGCGACGCGCAATGGCACGGTGAAGAAGACGCCGCTGAAGGACTTCTCGAACGTGATGGCGAAGGGCATCATCGCTATCGGCATCGACACGGACGACGAGCTTGTCGCCGTGCGCATCACCAACGGGAACAATATTGTCTTCCTGGCAACGCACGACGGTATGGCGATCCGCTTTGACGGAGAGGATGTCCGCTCCATGGGACGTCCCGCTTATGGCGTGCGTGGCATCGACCTGGGCAAGAACGATTACGTAGTGGGCATGGCTGTCACTCCGAAGGAGCGCAGAAAAGACGGTGAAGGAGGGAACTGCGCCTGCCTGATTCTCTCGGTCACTGAGAACGGCTTTGGCAAACGCACGGATGTCGACGAGTATCGGTTGCAGACGCGCGGCGGCAAGGGAGTGATCAACGTCAAGACGACTGCCCGCAACGGCAAGGTGATCGGTATTCATCTGGTCGATGACACATCGGAGCTGATGATCATCAGCCAGTTCGGCAAGATCATCCGCATCGATACCAAGACGGTGCGCGCCGCGGGGCGCTCGACTCAGGGTGTCAAACTGCTTTACCTTGAGGAAGAAGACAAGGTAGCAGCGGCTGTGGTCATTCCTCCGGAGGAAGTCAAAACCGAACCGGAAAATGGGACACTGCTGCAGTAATCTGGAGAATCTCAACGGTTAGGGGCGCTTTCAGGGCGCCCCTTTTCTTTTGGGCGAGTTGCCTTTTCCGCGTATAACTTGATATCAAGAATCTTTTTATCAAGACATGCATCTACTTCTCTGTATGGCAAAGCAACCGCCGGTAAGCGCAGCAAGACTGTGGACCGTGTTCGCCAAGGCGCATCGCGCGTTGAGCGCGCACGTCGAGGCCAGCGTCGCCCGGCACGGGCTTTGTCTCACCGATTTCATGGCGCTGGAGGCGCTTCTGCACAAGGGGCCACTGACCGTCGGCGAAATCGGGGACCGCGTGCTGTTGACCAGCGGCTCGATGACGGCTGCTGTCGACCGGCTCGAAAGGCAAGGGCTGGTGCGGCGGGGGTTTGTCAAGGAAGACCGCCGGGCGCGGG
>JAFAMZ010000121.1 GCA_019232935.1 Silvibacterium sp. | reverse complement strand
GCGATAACCGAGAAGATGATGACGGTCATGCGCGGACTGCGGTAGAGCAGGTAGGTGAAGGCGAGGATGGCGGTGAGGACTCCGCCGACGAACTCGACGAGGCCGGTGCCGATGAGGTTGCGGACGCCTTCGACGTCGGTCATGATGCGCGAGACGAGGACACCGGTGCGGTTGGCGTCGTAGAAGGCGACGGAGAGGCGTCCGATGTGCTGCTGGACCTGGCGGCGGAGGTCGGCGATCATGCGCTGCGCGGCTTTGGATAAGAGCTGCGTGAGCGAGAAGGATGTGACGGCCTGGATGGCGGTGGCGATGAAGATGGCGGCGACGAGTCTCCAGAGCAGCTCACGGTGGTGGTGGCGGAGCACCTGATCGATGAAGGGCTTCGAGACGTAGGGCAGGACCAGGCCGGCGAGGCGGTTGATGGCGACGAGGATGAGTCCGCCGAGCAGGAGCCAGCGGCGGGGGCGCACGAGCCGCCAGATCTCGGGCATGACTTTTTTGTAGTCGGTCTTCTTCTTTGGGGCTTCGCCTGCGGCGGCGCGGATGGCTCCGCGGGGTGAACCGGACCGTTCAGCTTTCATCGACATGGACCCGGGGCGCATTCGAGGCTCCTAAATCTGGCTTCTCCGTTCAGGCTCGCGCGCGGCGGGCGTTGATGAAGGAGCGCACGCAGAAAATGACGAAGACGAGCAGCACGACGGACATGGCGGCCTTCTCTTCGACGGCGATTGGATGCGGGAACTGTACTCCACGAAGCATCTGAATGTAGTCGTAAATGCTCTTGGCGGTCCCGAGGAAGCCGAGGAGGCCGATGGTGACGGCGATGTGCATGTTCAGCATGCGCTTTTTGGGGTCTTCGGTGAGGGCGAGGGCTCCGAAGATGGCGAGGAGGATGCCGAAGGCGCAGGGGATGAGCGCAGTGGGGGCGTGAAGCGGGGAGGAGACGAATCCCACGATTCCGAGCAGGATGAGGACGATGCCGAACATGATGGTGGTCTTGGCCATGGGTTCAGGGTACAGGGAAACAGGGCGAGGGGGACAGCGTTCAGGGAACAGCGATTAGCGATTAGCGATTAGCGATTAGCGGCTTCGAGGCTCGGGCACCCCACGGGTCGTGTCGGGCAGCGTAATTTGTCGGAGGATTTCGCGGGCGACGGCTTCGGGGGTCTGGGTGGCATCGATGCGGAGGGCGTCAGCGGGGAGTTCGAGGGTGTCGAGCTGGCTTTGAAGCAGGTCGGGATTCATAAAGTGACCGGGGCGGTTGTGCATGCGGGCGGCAAGCACGGCGACGGGGGCGTCGAGCAGGACGAAACGGTAGGAGCCGGGCGGCAGGTTCTTCTCGAGGATGTCGCGATAGGACTGCTTGAGCGCCGAGCAGGCGAGGACCCCGCTGAGGCCGCTCTTCTGCCATCCGATGAGGACGTCGTGGAGACGGTTGAGCCAGGGGAGGCGGTCTTCGTCGGTGAGCGGGATGCCGGCGTGCATTTTCTGGCGGTTGGCTTCGGTGTGGTAGTCGTCGCCCTCGGCAAACTGCCATCCGGTGAGGGCGACGAGCGCGTGGGCGATGGTGGATTTGCCGGAACCGGCGACTCCCATGAGTATGACGATCATGCCTTGGACTTTCCCTCGTGCGATTGTTGGAGCAATTGTTTCACGTCGGCGAGAAGTTGCTCGGGGGTCCAGTCGTTCGTGGGATACCACTTGTAAACCTTACCCTGCTGGTCGATGACGATGGTCGAGAGCGAATGGGTAATGGTGCGGTCCTTCTCGGGCGTGGCTCCGACGAGGAAGAAGTGCAGCAAGTCGGGAAGTTCTTTTTCGGAAGGAGCGGCGAAGTCCCAGTGAGTGAAGTCTTCCCTGGTGTAGCGGCCGGTGTAGGAACCTCCATAACTGCGCAGGACGGCGGGGGTGTCGTAGGTCGGGTCAAAGCTGACGCTGAGCAGATGGGTCTTTGAGTAGAGGTCGAAGTCGGAGGCGAGCAGATGGTCGAGGCTCGCGAAGTTGTGGCTCATGCGCGGGCAGTAATCGGCAAGCGGGCAGCGCGTGTAGATGAATGTGACGAGCAGGACTTTTCCGCGAAACTGCGCGATGTGGATAGGCTTGTCGTTCTGGTTGAGGAGCTTGAAATCGGGAACAGGATCGCCGGGGTTCAGGGGCTTGTAGGCTACCGGCGGCTTATAGTCGGCTTTGGCCTGGCCAACGACGACGATGTTGTCGATCGCGTTGGCAGAGTCGGAGGTGAAGAGGTCGGCGGTGATGGTGTCGCCGGTGTGAAGTTCGCCGATGATGCCCGGGTTCTTCAGGGTGTAGGGCATGATCATTGCGTCCATGTAGCCGGGAATGGCATCGGTGTCGAGCGTGACCGCGCCTTTAGCGGGATCGATTGCGACGACGACTCCGCGGATGTGATAGGTCTTTTCAGCCTGATTCCTGGCCTGGGTGGCGCTGCGGCGGCAGCCAGGAAATACGATAAGCAGGCAAAGCAGGAGTGAGGCAGGGAGGGAGGGAGGAAAGCGCTTCACGGATCAGTTTACATAAAACAGGGATCTGGGCTTAGCAATCAGGGTTTCCACAGAACGGGCAGTGTCCTTCCGCAGTATTCTTCCTAGTATTCTTCCTTAGTTACGGCTTGATGCAGCTTCCCTGGGAAATTGAGAGCGCGTTCGAGAACGGCGCGACGATCCTGACGGCCAATGTGCGCGCGGCGCGCTGGCTTAGGCGCGAGTATGCGCTGCGGCAGCGCGAAGCGGGGCGGCGCGTGTGGGCGAGCCCGCCGATTGAGGACTGGGACACGTGGGTGCTGCGGCTGTGGCAGGCACACAGCATGGGGCAGCCGGATGCTCCTGTGTTGCTCACGAGCCTGCAGGAGCGCAGCGTGTGGACGCGCATGCAGCGGGAAGATGCGAAACTTCTGGTGTCTCCTGAGGCGATGGCCGCGCTGGCCGAAGAGGCGTATCGGCTACTCTGCGATTACGAAGCGCATGAGGAGCGCAAGCATGCTTGGGGACAAACGGATGCGGAGCGCTTCCGGCAATGGGCGGCGGCCTTCGATAGAGAATGCGCGAAGCAGGGTTGGGTGAGCCGGGCGAGGGTGGAGCGGCTGGTCGCGGAAAATGTGGCCGGGCTGCCGCTGCCGGAGCACATCGTGATGGTGGGCTTCGATCGCATCACGCCAGCAAACAGAAGATTACTCGCCGCGCTCGAAGAGCAGGGCGTGAAGGTGCAGATTTGCGCGAGGGATTCCGCTGAGACTGCGCCGCGTCTGGTGCGTGCTAGCGATCTTCGCGACGAGATCACGGCATGCGCCCACTGGTTGCGTGGGTTGCTTGACGAGAATCCACTGTTTGAAGCGAACGCTGCCATGCGAGTCGGCGTGATTGTGCCCGAATTGCGAAGTGTGCGCTGCGAGATAGAGAGGATTTTCCGGCGGGTGCTGATGCCGGAGACGGATGATGTCTTCGCTTCATCGGCACGGATGCCGTTTGAGTTTTCGTTGGGCCAGCCGCTCGGGGAGGTCCCGGTGATTCGGGCGGCGCTGCTGCTGTTGCGGTGGGCGGCGGAGCCTCTGAATGAGGAGCAGGTGTCGTGGCTGCTGCTGTCAGGGTATCTTTCGCAGAGCACAGAGCTCAGAGCTCAGAGCACAAGTATTTACCGCGCTCAAGGCATGGATTCATCGCAAAGACGCCAAGAACGCAAAGCATTCACCACAGAGGACACAGAGAGCACAGAAGAGACGGGGGAGAGCAAGGAGGAGGGAACAGCAGGTCTCTCGACTGCGGCTGCTCCGCAGCCTCCGCTCGGGATGACAGCGATGGAGGAGTATCTTGCGCTCGCGAGATTTGATGCGGAGTTGCGGAATTCGGGGTCGCTGTCGCTCGAGATCTCGCTGCGGAACGTGCTGCGAGAGATGCGCCGCTTCCCTGCCCTGGCAAATGTTCAAGCGCGACTTGAGGGTTTGCAAAAGATGGCCGCTGTGAATCACATCCACGAAGAAGAGCGGACCCCGGGGCGGTGGGTCGATCTCGCGCAGGTACTTCTGACGGACGTGGGCTGGCGAGGCGCGGATAGGCGCAATGAGATCGATTTCCAGGCCCGGGCCCGGTGGGAGCGGCTGCTCGACGAGATCGCGCTGCTCGATTTTGACGGCCGGCGCGTAAGCTACCGCGATTTTCTCGAGACTCTTGAGATGCAGGCTGGCGAAACGATTTTTGCCGCTGAGTCGCACGGCGCTCCGGTGCAGGTGATGGGCGCGCTCGAGGCGAGCGGGCAGGGGTTTGATGCGGTGTGGTTCCTCGGTGCGGACGACCAGGCTTGGCCGGCGCGGGGCAGGATGCATCCCCTGCTGCCGAATGAGTTGCAGAAACGTACAGGGATGCCCCATGCGAGCACGGAAGACGACTGGGATCTGGCGAGGGCGGTGACGGAGAGGATTGCGTCGAGTGTGTTGCTTCCCACCCTTTCACAGAAGACGCGAAAGAATGGGGCACCCGGAGCTACCCACTCAAAGCCAAAACCGGGCTTTGAATGGGGCACCCACAATTTTGTGGTGTTCAGTCATGCGGAGAGGAATAAGGATGGAGAGCTGCGGCCGTCTCCGCTGATCGAGCAGATTGCACCGGGCGGGCGATGGGAAAGTTCCGCCGAATTGCTCACGGAGATTGGCGCGGGGCCCGATAGGCCGGAGCCGATGAGGCTCGACGAGATACGCGATGCTTCAGGAACGATTGCGTGGCCCGGTGAGGAGTGCGCGGGCGGCGCGTCGGTACTGCGCGACCAGGCGGCGTGCCCGTTTCGGGCGTTTGCGGCGAAGCGCCTGAATGCCGAGCCACTAAACCGCGGCGACTGGGGGCTCTCGGCGATGGAGCGGGGAGCGCTGCTGCACGAGGTGATGGAGCGGCTGTGGTCTCCGGAAACGGGCGCGCTGCACACGCTGGCTGATCTGCAGGCGGCCATTGCGGAAGACCGGCTCGGCACGGTGGTTGGCAAGGTCATCGGTGAAGTCTTTGCGCCACTCGTGAAGGAGCATAGCAGCGATGCCTGGATGGCGGCATATCTGGCGAGCGAGAAGAGGCGGCTTGCGAAGCTGCTGGACAAGTGGCTGCGCGAACATGAGGCGAAGCGCGTGCCATTCACGGTAGAGGCGACGGAGAAGAAGCTGGACGACGTGAGCGTGGGCGGGCTGAAGCTGCGGCTGCGCGCGGATCGCATCGATGTGCTGGAAAACGAGCAGCGGCTGCTACTCGACTACAAAACGGGCCTAAATGTCTCCACGAAGGGCTGGGATGGTGACCGCCCGGATGAGCCGCAGCTTCCGCTGTATGCGATCTTCGGCAACGTCGAGGATGTGTGCGGCGTGTTGTTCGCGCGGATCAGAGCTGAGGAGGCGGGTTTCGAGGGCTGCGTGAGCGATCTGGGCGTGCTAAAAGGTGCGGGCCTGAAGGCGAAGCTCACGAAGGATCCTTTCGACGAGACGCTGAAAAGCAACTGGGCGAACGGGCTGGTGAATCTTGCCGAGGATTTTCTGCATGGGGATGCGCGCGTCGATCCGAAAGAGCAGAGGAAGACATGCAGGAACTGCGAGTTTCCGGGGCTGTGCCGTGTGGCGGAGTTGAATGCGGCTCTTGCCGAGGACGAGAACGGCGAGGGTGAAGCGAATGAGTGAGGCGACGATTCACCTGGTGCCGGACGAATCTGATCCTGAGCCGACCGGCGACCTTGGCCAGCGCGCGCGTGCGCTCGATCTTTCGCAGACATTTATCGTGCGCGCTCCGGCAGGCTCGGGAAAGACCGATCTGCTGACGCGCCGGTTTTTGAAGTCGCTCGCTGTGGTGAATGAGCCCGAGGAGATTCTGGCCATTACGTTCACGCGCGCGGCGACGGCGGAGATGCGGGCGCGCGTGCTGAAGCATCTCGAGGATGCAGCGCGGACGCCGGAAGCCGTTCCGGGCGAAGACGAGCGCGTGACACTGGCGCGGGCGGCATTGACCCACTCCGACGCGCGTGGGTGGAGGATTCTGGAGCAGCCACAGCGGCTGAATATTGAGACGATCGACTCGCTGTGTCTGCGCATCGCGCACGGGCAGCCGCTGCTGTCGCGGATGGGTGGAAGACTGAATCCAGTGGAGCGGGCGGACCTGGCGTACGCGGAAGCGGCGCGGCATACGCTGGGGCAGCTTGGCGGCCCGGATGCGGCGCTGAGCGAGGCGATTGCGCATCTACTGGCTCTGCGCGACAACAGCCTCCAGGACTGCGAGCGGCTCATCGCAGGCATGCTGGCGCAGCGCGATCAGTGGGTGCGCGCGTTTCCGCTGGTCGGCGACCTGGATGAAGTGGAATGGGATGTGGTGCGTTCGCGGCTGGAAGCGCCGTTCCGACGCGAGGTGATGCGCGGCATCGAGGAGGTGTATCGGCGCATCGCGCCCGAGGCGCTGCTGGCCACTGAGCTTGTGGAGCTTGCGGATTATGCGGCGGGCAATTGCGACAAATTCGGTCTGCTGGCACGGATGGGCTCGCTGCCTTCTCCGGAGCAGTTGGCGCTCGAGCACTGGCAGTGCATCGGGGAGTTTCTGCTGACGGGAAAGGAGTGGCGGAAGAAAGTCGATGTTAGGCAGGGATTCCCGCCAAAGAGCATCGGGCAAAAGCGTCGGATGGAGTGGCTGCTGGGGCGGTTGCAGGAGATTGCAGGTCTGCGCGAAGCGCTGGCGGGCTTGAAGGATCTTCCGCTTCCGCGCTACGACTACGATCAGTGGACGACGCTGCGGCATCTGTTCATGACGTTGCGGCGCGCGGTGGCGGAGCTGAATGTGATCTTCGCGGAGAGGAATGTCGTGGATTTTCCGCAGCTCAACATTTCGGCGCGCCAGGTGCTGAGGGATGTGGAGGAGGATCCGGATGTGCTGCTGGCACTGAGCGGAGGGCTGCGGCATCTGCTGGTGGATGAGTTCCAGGACACTTCGCGGAGCCAGTTCGAGCTGATCCGGCTGCTGGTGAGGGCGTGGGATGAGAGTGACGGGCGAACGTGCTTCTTTGTGGGCGATCCCATGCAGTCGATCTACATGTTCCGGCAGGCAGAGGTGGAGCTGTTTTCGCACGTGGAGCGGAAGGGGATTGCGTGGGAAGAATCGGCGATTGGATGCGAACTGGTGCAGCTATCGACGAACTTCCGGTCGCATGCGGGGCTGACGGATGAGTGGAACGGGATGTTTGCTGCGGTGTTCGGTCCGGATGCGCCGGTTCCCTTCTCGCCTTCGTATGCGGCTGAACCTGCTCTGTTTCCGGATGCGGTGAAGGTGTATCCACGCGTGATTGGTGCGGCGGATCGCGCGAAGGCGACCGTTGAGGAGAAGAATGACGCACAGGAGCACGAGGCGCGGCAGGTACTGGAGATTATCGAACGGCATTTGCCGGCAATAGCGAAGGTGCAGGCCCAGAATCCGGAAAAAGGGGCCGGCGA
>JAFAMZ010000092.1 GCA_019232935.1 Silvibacterium sp. | reverse complement strand
GAAGCGTAACCACCGTTCTTGATTCATTAGAGCGGATTTTCAGCACCCAGCTTGGTGGGCTGGCGGCCACTCAATTCACCTACGACAGCAGGGGACGACTTGCTGCAGCGACGCAGGGCACTCGAAAGACCACCTTCAGCTATAACTCGCAGGGTTTTCTGGCCAGCATTACCGATCCAGCCCTACTCACAACCAGCTTCGGCTACGATGCCGACGGTCGTCTGATGCAGCGGGCACTCCCTGACGGCCGTAAGATCGCTTATACCTACGACGCAAACGGGAACCTCGCATCTGTAACGCCGCCCGGCAAGCCGTCACACACGTTCGCCTATACGGCCGTGGACTTGCCTTCGAAATATACGCCGCCCGCCGATGCGGACGGCGGAGCAACGGCTTATACATACGACTTGGACCGAAATCTAACCGCAGTTACACGTCCTGACGGAGAAAAGATCGGTTACGGCTACGACAGCGCAGGGCGGCTGAGCTCTGTAACGATCCCCACTGAAACTATCGATTACTCTTATGATCCAGCTACCGGCAATGTAAGCAGCGCGACCATCCACGATGGTGAATCGCTTGATTATGGTTACGACGGGCCGCTGCCAGCCTCGTCAGCGCTGACCGGAAAGGTCGCCGGCACAGTAAGCCGTTCCTACGACGACAATTTCCGGACCACCTCGGAAAGCATTAACAGCAGCAACACCATAGAATTTACGCTCGACAAAGACGGTCTGGTGACAAACGCCGGATCGCTGGTGATCACACGTGATCCCAATGATGGCCTCATTACGGGAATAGCCCTGGGCAACATGGTCGAGAGCCGCACCTATGACGAGTTCGGCGACCTATCAGGAAAGACTGTGAAATACAAGACCGGCACGCTTTATAACGTCACATATACCAGGGATGCGGACGGAAGGATCACCACGAAAACAGAAACGGCTGGTGCTCAGAAGAACGTGTTTACCTACGACTATGATAAATCCGGCCGTCTGATCGAGGTCCTGAAGAATGGCGCTCATTACTCCAGCTACACCTACGACAGCAATTCCAACCGTCTGACTGCGGCAGTTTCCACCGGCAATCTGAGTGGCACCTATGACACGCAGGATCGATTATTGACCTATGGGAGTATGTCGTTCGGCTACACAGCCAATGGAGAGCTGGAGAGCCAGACGTCAGGCGCTCAAAAGACGACGTACACCTATGACGCACTGGGAAACCTGACAGCGGCCACATTGCCGAACGGTACAAAGATTACTTACTTAATTGACCCGGAAAACGATCGTATCGGCAAGGAAGTGAACGGAGCTCTTCAAAGCGGCTTTCTCTACGACGGAAGCCGAATCGTCGCCCAGTTGAACGGAAGCAATCAGATCGTCAGCCAGTTCGTCTACGGAACCGGCGCGACGTCTCCTGACTATATGGTCCGCGGCGGCGTAACCTATCGGATCATCTCAGATCAGCTTGGCAGCCCTGTCATGGTGGTCAACACTTCGACTGGAGCGATCGTCGAACAGATCTCCTACGATGAGTACGGCAACGTGCTCAGCGATACCAATCCGGGTTTCCAGCCCTTTGGGTTCGCCGGCGGCCTATACGATCAGGACACGAAGCTGATCCGCTTCGGAGCCCGGGATTATGACCCGAGTATTGGGAGATGGACGGCGAAGGATCCGATTCTGTTCGGCGGTGATGATACCGACTTATATGGGTATGTATCGAATGACCCGGTCAACCTTTTGGACAGCACCGGACTGGAGCCCACAATTAAGTTCGCTCCAACATTTGGTTTCAAGCCTGATTGTATTTGCCACAAAGACGTGGATTATCGTGTCAATAAGTCGATTCACTATCTGGAATGGCTGGGATTTCCTGGTCCAAGTGTGCGGATTAGAGGACATGTCGTGATACTTAAATGCAACACTCGGGAGGAAGAGGAGGCAGATAGTCAGCGCAGGCTTAGCGCAGGTGGATATTACCAGCAGTCAAGTCCCGGTTATGCTGTGCCATAGCCGCTTTAGTTCTAGGGCCAGTTGCCCATTCAGGCCCTGCCAGTTTTGCTCAAGGGGGAGGGCCGGTGGCAGACAATTCATCTTTTCGCTCGGTGAGACTTGAGGAAGTGGATCCCGTCTTCACCGTCCCAAGGCGAAAAGCCATCAGCCTCAGCGGCCGTGTTCTTCGAGGTATTTCTCGACCTCTAGAGCCGCCATGCAGCCGGTTCCTGCTGCGGTAATCGCCTGCCGGTAGCGGCGGTCCTGAACATCTCCGCAGGCGAAGACGCCGGGGACGCGGGTGAAGACATAGTCGTGGGTCTTGATGTATCCATCGTCGTCGAGGTCGATCTGTCCGGCGAACATGGAGGCGTTGGGGATGTGTCCGATGCCAAGAAACAGGCCGCTGACGGGCAGGATGGATTCAGTCCCGGTGACGGTATCGCGAAGGCGGAGGCCGAGGACTTCTTTCTGCTCGACTCCGAGGACCTCCTCGACGGCGGTGTTGGTGCGGAAATGGATCTGGGGGTGGGCCATGGCGCGTTCCAGCATGATTTTCGAGGCGCGGAACTGCTCGCGACGGTGCAGCAGGGTGACCTTAGTCGCGAACCGGGTGAGGAAGAGCGCCTCTTCCATGGCGGAGTCGCCTCCGCCGACGACGGCGATCTCCCTGCCGGAGAAGAAGAAGCCGTCGCAGGTGGCGCAGGAGCTGACGCCGTGTCCGATGAGGGCCTGCTCGGAGGGTAGGCCGAGCCAGCGTGCGGAGGCTCCGCTGGCGATGATGAGGGTGTGGGTGCGGATGGTCTCGGAGCCGACCTTGATTTCAAGGGGGCGGCTGGAGAGGTCGGCGGCGGAGACATGGCCCATGCGGAACTCGGCGCCGAAGCGGGCGGCCTGCTGCTTCATGTTCTCGATGAGCTGGGGGCCCTGGATGCCCTCGGGCCATCCGGGGAAGTTTTCGACCAGGGTGGTGATGGAGAGCTGGCCGCCGGGCTCGTGGCCTTCGATGACGAGC
>JAFAMZ010000052.1 GCA_019232935.1 Silvibacterium sp. | reverse complement strand
TGAGCCCGCATGTCCGCGCCACGCCCTCGATCACGGCCGACCGTTCGCACAACCCGCGCCGCCGCTCTTCGAGCACCCGGGCCACGAGAAAAACCTCATAGTCCATGCTCAATCCGAAGACGATGGCAAAGGAGAGAATCGGGACGATCGGAAATACGGCCCCGGTCGGTCCCTCGAGACCAAACAATTTGCTGCCGTGGCCTTGCTGAAAAACAAGGACCAGCGCGCCGAACGAAGCCCCGACCGAGAGCAGGTTCAGCAGGATTGCTTTGACGGCTGCAAATAAAGAGCGCAGTCCTATCAGCAGCGCGAGCAGGCTGCCCGCTACCACGCCGAGAATCACCTTCGGCAAACGTGCATTCACCAGAGAGTCATAGTCGGCATTGAGGGCCGGGATACCGCCGACCCGGAGAACAACTCCGGGAACCCCGGTTATCGCGGCGACATCGGAGGAGCGCACCTCACGCACCCAACGCATAAGTTGGCTGGGCGTGAGATTGGCAGTCGGCAACAACTCGATCAAGGCAGCCTGGCCATCACTGCTGATCAGACTTTTGCGGATCTGATCAGGCACATCGGCGACAGCATCGGGGTTGTCCGACATTGCAGTAAGGGTTGGCAGGGACAGCACCTCTTCCGCTCTGGAATCACTCTGGAGGTGCTCGGTCAGGCGGCTGAGAGCTTGCCAGCCGGACGGCGAAAGCGCCGATGACTCCGGCGGCAGCTCCACGACGACCCGGAGAGAATTCACAATACCGGAGCGGCCCATCGCCTGAAGGGTATGCAGGGCTTTGACCGACTGGGCCTGCGCCGGGAGCGAGTCACGGTCAGGAAGTCCCACGGAGATCTTGCGGGCCTGGGCTGCAAGGACGAGCAGGGGAATGCCGGCAAGGAGCAGGGCAGTCCAGGGCCGGCGGGTAACCATGCTGCCCCACCGCGCCCATCGCTCGATGTTCGCGTCCTCGGTTGGCGCAGCCTTTCGCCCGGCTGGAAGGCGCACTCTGGCGGCGTTGATGCGGTGTCCGACGAGCCCGAGCACCCAGGGCAGGATGAACGTACACAGCATCACGCTCAATACGGTCACCAGCAGGCCGGCGATGCCGATCGAGCGCAGCTCGCTGATCGGCACAGTCAGCAGCGCTGAAAATCCAATGGCAACTGTAGCAGCAGACACGATCAGCGTCTTTCCGGCCTGCTTGGCCGCAATATCGGCAGCACAGCCCGGATCGCATCCCTCAGCCAGGGCTTCGCGAAACCGGCTGACCATCAGTAAGGCATAATCGATGCCCAGACCGAGGCCGGCCATGGTGGCCAGGTTCTGCACCAGAATCGAAAGGTGCATATATGGCGCGAGCAGCGCAGCGGCGCCCATGGCCATGGATATGGAGAGGAATCCAACTCCCAGCGGCAACAGCGCCGCGATCAAAGTGCCAAAAGCGAGCAACAGCAGAAAGAGGGTCACGGGCATGGCCCGTGCCTCGGCGTGTCTCACGTCATCGGCACTCACCTTGCGCAGATCGAAGTTGATCGGCGTCTCACCGGTGATCTGCAGCTTGATATTGGGATATTGCGCTCGAAGCTGAGCTTCCATCAAATCTGCTTTTTCCCTCAGAGCCGGAACCAGCGCCTCGACGGATTTAGCATGCGGATCAAGGCCCACAATGATCAACGCTCCGCCGTTGTTTCCGGTAAAGAGCGGATCGGGCCAATCCACGCTTGAGATGGCGCCGGAAACTCCCGGCATGCTGCGCAGGGAAGTGGTCAGGGATCTCAGCGCATCGGCGGCCTCCGGTGAATCGGGGTCGGGAATACCGCTGATCACCAGAACAACGCGATGCGCGTAGGGAGACTGGAAGCGCTGGGCCAGTTCCTGGTCAACTTTTTCGGATTCTCCGCCCTTGATGTGAACCGATGTTTCCAGGCGTCGCTCGATCCTGAAGGAAAAGGGAAGCAGGGCGAGCGCCGTGACAAAGCCCGACATCGCCAGCCAGAATCGGCGGCGAACGGCGCCACGCCCGCCTCCGGGGCCAAACTCAGGACTACTCATACCCATGGAATGTTAACGCCGCCTTCCAGTTCGTCGGCAGTGTAAATCCAACCGCGACATGAACCATCGTTCCCCGACACGGACATTCGCAATATAGCATCCTGCAAAATGGGCAATCTGGAAGCTGGCACACATCTTCAGCTTACCGCCCTCAATGAGAGATGAGCGCAGACCGAACCGGAGATGTCACTTTTACGAAGATTCTTCCGCTTTAACGAATCAGGGGCAGGATTCATATTGCCAGTTCCAGCGTTGGCGGCATAATAATGGACACACCTCCCAGGACCCTTCACCGGACGATCCCCCCGTCGCCGTCTTGAGGTACCCCTCGGCAGGATTCTGCTCCGTTTGAGGTCTGTCGTGGTCACTCTCTATCGCCGTCTGCTCGTTGTGTTTCTCGCGCTGGGTGCTCTCCCGGCATTCGGCTCCGATTGGACGCAGCCCACTCCTGAAGAGCTGAAGATGACCTCCGATCCCGCTGCGCCGGACGCGCCCGCTGTTTACCTCTTCCGGGAAGAGAAGGTAAATGACGATCTGCACGATCACACCATGTATGCGCGGATCAAAATCCTGACCGAAAAGGGAAAAGAGATGTTCAGCGACATCGAGATCCCCTACCAGGCGACTAACTTCAAAATCACCGATATTGCGGGCAGAACCATCCATTCCGACGGCACCCTCATTCCGATGACTGCCAAGCCGATCGACAAGCTGGTGGTCAAATCCGGCAACTTCAAGGTGATGGAGAAGGTCTTCACCATGCCCGACGTGCAGGTCGGCAGCATCCTGGAGTATCGCTGGGTCCTGCGCTACGACGACCAATATCTCTCCGCACCGGAGTGGTACATTGCGCAGCCCGTCTTCGTTCACAAGGCGCATTACCACTTCCAGCCGCCTACGCGGAACCTGACGATCACACACAAGGAGCACGGCCATGAAGAAGTGGCAAGTGTGCTGATGTACAGCTGGAGCCTTCCGGCCGGCGTGAAGGTCGTAGAGGAACATGGCACCTACGATGTCGTGGTCGAGAACATCGCCGGGCTCCCGAACGAGGATTACATGCCCCCGTTCAGGAGTTTCTCCTATCGTGTGATCTTCTACTACTCGCCTTGGAGAACACCTGAGGAATATTGGAAAAACCAGGGCAAGTACTGGTCGAAGGACGTCGATAAGTTTGCGAGTCCGTCAGGCAGGCTGCGGGATGCAGTGGGACAGATCGTTGCCCCGGGAGACAACGACGCCCAGAAGGTCCAGAAGATTTATGACGAGGTAATGAAGCTCGAGAATACCAGCTTTACCCGCACCCATTCGGCCGAGGAGAACAAAGCCGAGGGCGTGAAGATCAAGAGCGCAGAAGATATCTGGGTGCAGAAGCGGGGAACCTCGGAGGAGATCACAAGGCTGTTCATCGCGATGGTCCGCGCCGCGGGCCTGAAAGCCTATGACATGATCGTGGTCAATCGCGACCGGAACGTCCTGCAGAAGGATTATCTCGATTGGGGCCAGCTGGACGACGAACTGGCCATCGTTGTGATCGGGGGCAAGGAGGTTTTCCTCGATCCGGGAGAGCGCTACTGCGAGTTCGGCAAGCTGCACTGGAAACATACCTGGGTCAGCGGAGTCCGCCAGGTCGATGGCGGGACGCAGATCGCGACGACTCCAGGGCTGGAATACAAGGACAACCAGATGGACCGGTATGCCGAAGTCACGCTGGAACCCGACGGTAAGGTGCATGGGACCATCCGCATCAACATGACAGGAACCGATGCCCTCCGCTGGCGCCAGGCAGTCCTGATCGACGACAAAGAGGAGGCGAAGAAGGAGTTCGAGCATTATCTCCAGCAGAGTGTGCCGCCGGGCGTCGAAGTGAAGACCAACCATTTTGTCGGGCTGACCGACTACAAAGGGCCGCTGATGGTCGTCGCGGACCTGAGTGGCAGCTTGGGGACATCGACCGGCAAGCGCGTCTTCCTGCCCGCCGTCTTTTTTGAGGCAGGCACCAAGCCGCTCTTCGTTGGAGAAAAGCGCGAAAGCGCGATCGACCTGCACTTTCCTTACTCGGTGCACGATCAATTCAAGCTGACGCTGCCTCCGAATGTGACCGCCGAGAGCGTTCCGAAGGACTCGAACGTGCCGTTCTCCCCGAATGCGGACTACGTGGCCAAGTTCGCCATAAAGGGCGATACGTATGCCTACGGACGGCTGATCCGGCTGGCGAATCCGTTCTACAAGCTCGACGAATACCCTCAGTTGCGCGGGTTCTATCAGAAGACGAATGCCGAGGACCAGGCTCAACTGGTGCTCCAGGCAAGCGCGACGCCGGTTGTGGCCGCGGCGCCACCCGCGGCTCCGGCAGGGAACAGCAAGTGAAGACACGAACGGTCCTGACCTGGGCTGCCGCCCTGCTGCTGGGAGCGAGCGCTGCAATGGCCTCGACGCCGCCATTTCCGGACTGGTTCACGCAGGCGGCTGCGGCTCCGGTTCCGGAGCATCCGGACGATGCCAAAGCCATCGTGCTGCTCGAGGACAAGCTGATTTCCGTGCAGCCGGATGGGAGGGCCATCGAGCGGTACAGGCTTGTGGTGAAAATTCTGCGCCAGCGCGGGCGCGAATATGCCGAGCCGGCAGCGTGGTTCGCGCAGGATGCCAGGCTGCTCTCTTTTCACGTGTGGAGCATTGGGACCGACGGCCACCAGTACACCATGAAAGATTCGGAGTACCGCGAAGAAGGCGCCGAAGGCGGCGGTCTCCTCTATGAAGATCAGCGCGTCAAAATAGCCTCGCCTCCGGGTGCCGACCCCGGAGGAGTGGTGGCCTATGAGTTCCAGCGTCAGGTGCGTCCCTACATGACGGAGGAGACGTGGGGCTTTCAAAATCCAATCCCCACCGTGCGTTCTGTGTTCGAACTGGATCTGCCTCCGGGATGGAACCACCTTGCTTTCTGGTTCCGGCACGATCCGATGCAGCCAACCGAGATCGCGCCCGGTCACTTTCGCTGGGAGATGACCAACATTCCCGAGATCGAGCTCGACGATGTGCCGCTTGCGCCTTCAGAGCGAGCCCTCGCCGGGCGCATGGTCGTGCATTATTCG
>JAFAMZ010000030.1 GCA_019232935.1 Silvibacterium sp. | reverse complement strand
GAAGGCCAGACGAAGGGCAAGCTGAACTCCGATATTGCCGGCATCGTGCAGGCGCTGGTCAATGAAAAGCTCGGCATGTTCCTCGAGCAGAATCCGCCAACCGCGAAGCGCATCATCAACAAGGCCATCGAAGCCGCTCGCGCCCGCGAGGCCGCGCGCAAGGCACGCGACCTGACGCGGCGCAAGGGGGCACTCGACGGCGGCGGTCTGCCGGGCAAGCTTGCCGACTGCAGTGAGCGCGATCCGGATCGCTGCGAGCTCTACCTCGTCGAGGGTGAATCCGCAGGCGGAACCGCGAAGCAGGGCCGCGACCGGCGCTTCCAGGCGATTCTGCCGCTCAAGGGCAAGATCCTCAACGTCGAGAAGGCTCGTTACGACAAGATGCTCGGCCATGAGGAAATTCGCGCCATGATCACGGCACTGGGCACGGGCATCGGCAAGGATGACTTCGACTCCGCCAAGCTGCGCTACGGCAAGATCATCCTGATGACCGACGCCGACGTGGACGGCTCGCACATCCGCACGCTGCTGCTGACGTTCTTCTTCCGACACATGAACGAGCTGATCAAGCGCGGCAATGTTTATATCGCGCAGCCGCCGCTTTACAAGGTCAAGAAGGGCAAGTTCGAGCAGTACATCAAGGACGACCGCGAGTTCGTCAAGGTCATGGTCAAGCGCGCCTCCGACGGCATGATTGTTCGCTATGGAGAGAACGCGAGCAAGCTCGAGGGCGCTGCGCTGACGAAATTCATGGGGCAGCTGAACGAGTATCTCGGGTTCTTCGAGAAGGTCGACAAGCGCCTGCGCAACGAGGAAGTGACCGCACTGCTTGCCAAGTCGGAACTGGTGCGCCGCAACGACTTCGAAGGGCCGAACGGCACGGCGCCGGCGAAGCTCAAGGGCCTGCACAAGGAACTCGAAAAGATCCAGAAGAAGTATCAGTTCAAGGCGCTCTCTGAGCCCCTGTTCGACGAGGAACACCAAACCTGGTCGCTCGCCTTTACCGACGCGCAGGGAGCCGAGCGGCACATCGACTGGACGCTCGCCTCGACACCCGAGTATCGGCAGATGACGTCGAAGTACGCACAGATCAAGGAGCAGCTCGAGCCGCCTTACCTGATCGAATATCCGTCGAAGTCGGCTTCTGCGGCTGAACCGGAAGAGACCGAGAGCGAAGCTACCGCCGAGGCTGAGAGCGCCAAAGCTGCGCCTAAGCGCCCCGCGCGCGCTCCGCAGGAGCCGGTCGAGAAGCAGACGCCGCGTGAGCTGTTCGATCATGTGATCGAACAGGGCCGCCGCGAGTACCAGGTGCAGCGCTACAAGGGGCTGGGCGAGATGAGCGATAAGCAGTTGTGGGAAACCACGATGGACCCTGAAAAGCGCACTCTGCTTTCCGTCAAGCTCGAAGACCTGGCCGAGACTGAGACCATCTTTACCACGCTGATGGGCGAGGATGTCGAAGCGCGCCGTAACTTCATCGAAGCGAACGCGCTCGATGTGAAGAACCTGGATATCTGATCAATCTCACAAACAAACACGAAGGGCGGCCACAGCCGCCCTTTTCGTCATTCTCTGAAAGAAGTAGTTGGCGCTGGCTCCATCGAACTTTACATTAGCTGCGGGTCCACAACCTCGCCAGCGCACCGCCTCGGCCGCTCACCGGGTCGGACTCAGGAAACGGCAGCGATGCCATCCTGCGGATCGCGTTGTCGTCGGGTGCGCTGCGGCAGATGTCCCAGTGCTGCGCTGGCGGGTAGGCGCCGACGACCAGAAAATCGTCGCTCGCGCTCAATCTGCAATGCCCGGTCCCCGTTGGCAGCACAGCGATATCGCCAGCATGCACCGTGATTTCGTGTCCATTCTCGCCACCAAGCATGATTCGTGCCTGCCCTCCGGCGAATCCCAGCACTTCATGCGCAGTCGAGTGATAGTGGTGGAAGTCGTACACGCCGTTGCGCCACTGCGGCGGCCAGCCGTTCTGCGTGAAGATCGCCTCGAACCGCGACGCCGGGTCCTCGCCTGAAGTGGGAATTGCACCTCTGTAGAGCAGGACCGGGAGATGCTCGTTATTGGGCATCCAGCCGTTGCGGGAGAGCTGGAGAATTTCCGGCTCTCCCATCGGGCCGCTGCGGCCAAATGCCGAGCCAGCCGACGCGAGGCCGAGTCCTGCAAGTATTGCGTTGAATCGTCGCCGGTCAATGTGACTCATCTTGCTCTCCTCCTGAAGGCGAGTCGTGAAAGGACTCCTACTGCACAAGATGCACAAGACCGAACGAAAGCTGATCTTTTGAAGCGGCGAACAGACGACAGCCCGCTTCCTTGTTCGCGCAGGTATACTGCACTTTCGAATGCCACTCGATCGTCGCGCCTTTCTTGCCATTTCCGGCCGCTTCGGCCTGGCTTCCACGCTGTTTCCGGGAGCCCTCTACACCTTATCCGTGCAGGCGGGATCCGTGCAGGCGGGTGCCGCGCAGGCTCGATCCGATGGCACAGCTGCAGAGAAGAGCCTGCCCAAGATCACGCCGGAGATGATCGACCAGGCAGCCGCGCTCTCCGGCGTCACCATCGCGGCCGATCAGAAGCAGATGATGCTCGATGGCCTCAACGAACAGCGCTCGGGATACGCTGCCATCCGCAAGCTGAACCTGCCGAACGATGTGCCACCGGCGTATATCTTCGATCCGCTGCCGCCTGGAGCGGCGGTCAACACGGAGAGGTGCGAGCCGGTTTACAGTACCGCTGTCGCGACCATGCCTTCAAATCTCGAAGACCTTGCCTTTGCGACCATCCCCGAGCTTGCTGACCTCGTTCACCGCAGAAAAGTCTCATCGCTCGATCTGACGCAGATGTACATCGCGCGGCTTAGAAAGTACGATCCTGTGCTGCATTTCGCCATCACCATCACTGAAGACCGCGCTCTCGCGCAGGCCCGTGAGGCTGACCGTGAGATTGCTGCCGGCAAGTATCGCGGTCCGCTGCACGGGCTGCCCTGGGGCGCGAAAGACCTGCTCGGAGTGAAGGGCTATCCAACGACTTGGGGCGCGGGCGGATTCGAAAAGCAGACCATCGATGCAGACGCTACTGTAGTTCAGCGCCTCGACGCCGCCGGAGCCATGCTCATTGCCAAAACAACGCTTGGAGCGCTCGCCATGGGCGACAAGTGGTTCGCGGGACGCACGCGGAATCCGTGGAATCCGAAGCAGGGCTCGAGCGGCTCGTCGGCGGGCTCGGCCTCCGCTACCGCAGCCGGCTGCGTTGCCTTCGCCATCGGATCGGAGACTCTGGGCTCCATTTCGTCGCCTTCAACACGCTGCGGCTGCACCGGCCTGCGCCCCACCTTTGGATTTGTGCCGCGAACCGGAGCCATGGCGCTGAGCTGGACGATGGATAAGCTCGGCCCCATCTGCCGTGCTGTCGAAGACTGCGCGATCGTGATGACGTCGATCTACGGTCCCGACGGCAAGGACCTTGCCACGCGCAATGCCGCCTTCAACTGGGATGCGAACTTCGACTGGAGGACGCTGCGCGTGGGCTACGTCGCGACCGAGTTCGAGCCCGACAAGCCTCGTGCGCAAACTGAAAAGCAGGCTGCACCCGCTACTGAAGAAGAAAAGAAGAAACGAGAGAAGCACGAGCGCGAAATGGCCGCCTATCGCGAGCGCCGCGCCTACGACCGCAAGTACGATCTGGCCGCGCTCGACAAACTGCGCGCCATGGGCGTGAATCTCATTTCGGTCAAGCTGCCAGATCTGCCCTACGGCGCGATGACGGCGCTGCTCACCGCCGAAGCCGCCGCTGCCTTTGATGACTTGACGATGACCGGCCGCGACAAGCTGCTCACCGAGCAGGGCGTCGAAGACTGGCCGAACGCCTTTCGCATCGCCCGCTTTTATCCGGCTGTGGAGTACGTGCAAGCGAACCGCGCGCGAACGCTGGCGATCCGGCAATTGTCGGAGCTGTTCACGCAGGTCGATGTTATTGTCGCTTCCACGAACAGTGAGCAGCTTGTCGCGACGAACCTGACCGGACACCCGGCTGTCATCATTCCGAACGGCATGCGCGGGCCGGATGCGCCTGCTCCCCCTGAAGTGGACACCGGCGACGATGACCAGATCGGCGGGCCCGGCACCCCTGTCAGCATTACGTTCCTCGGCGGACACTACCAGGACGCGAAGCTCTGTGCTTTCGCGAAGGCGTACCAGGACGCGACAGGGTTTCAGAAGCTGCATCCGAAGCTGGAAGCCGGTTCTTAGTTGTCAGTTGTTGGTCCCCACTTTTTGTGCGTCGTCCTAGACAAGAACTGAGGACCAAGAACTGACAACTGGTAACTTTGACTCATGCCCATGCTCGAAGCCCGAGCTCTAACGAAGAGCTATGACTCCGGCGCACTTGCCGTCGACAACGTGTCGTTTTCCATCGAGCGCGGAGAGACACTCGGCCTGGTTGGCGAATCGGGCTCAGGAAAATCGACCGTTGCCCGGATGGTGTTGGGGTTGATCGAGCCGACGAGCGGTAGCGTAACCTTCGACGGCCAGCCTGTCACCGGTGTGCCGCAGCGGCGGCTGCGCCCGATGCGCCGGCGGATGCAGGTTGTCTTCCAGGATCCATTCGCTGCGCTCAATCCACGGATGCGCGTCCGCGACATCGTCGGCGAGCCGCTGGTAATCCACCGCGTTTGTCCGCGAGCGGATCTCGCACCGCGCGTTTCAGAGTTGTTGCGCGCCGTCGGCCTCGATGATTCGACGCTTGCCCGTTACCCGCATGAGTTCTCCGGAGGCCAGCGCCAGCGCATCAACATCGCCCGCGCTCTCGCGCTGCGCCCGGAGCTGATCGTGCTCGATGAGCCGGTATCGGCGCTCGACGTGAGCGTGGGTGCGCAGATTGTGAATCTGCTGCGCGATCTGCAACG
>JAFAMZ010000026.1 GCA_019232935.1 Silvibacterium sp. | reverse complement strand
ATCGCCGCACAATTCATCTTCACGAACGCATTAGCACGCCGCGAACTGCGCTCATGAATCGCCCTGGCGACAAGCTCCTTACCCGTGCCCGTCTCACCATAGATCAGCACCGTCGAATCGGTGGGTGCGACCGTTTCGATATGCTTCAGCACCGCGCGGATCGCAGGGCTGCGCCCGATGATCTCCTCGAAGCCCCGCTCGCTTCGGACCTCTTCTTCGACGTACAGCTTTTCGCTCGAAAGCTGCTCCTTCAGCTCCTTTATCTCCGCATATGCAAGAGCATTCTCTATCGCAATAGCCACCTGATCGGCGATCTGGCTTAAAAAATCCCTCTCCTGCCTGAAATCTTCCGGATCGCATCCCTCGAGTTCCAAAACCCCCAACACTCGATTGCGCCGGGTCAGGGGCAACACATACCCCGTCCCTTCATCCGTGAATTTCAACGTTCTCGTCCGGAACGCCTCAAAAACATCTGCCCTGCTCTCGAGGCCTTCAACTCCCGTGCCCTCCGCCGCCGGCTGGTCCGAATCAGACGCGTACAGCAGCAGGGAACCGCTGTCCTTGTCCGGCAAATGCATGGCAACGGTATCGCACTGGATCGTTCGGCGTATCGCCACCGACATGTTGCGAAGAAGCTGCCGAAGCTCCACGTCAGGCGCAACCTGTCTGGCCAGATCCAAAAGCAGCTGGACTCTCTTCTTCTCCGCTCTCAGGTCGTCTCGCGTGCGCTGCAATTCATTGAAGTTGAAGGCGTGGGCCACTCCGGGCACAATCATGTTTGTCCTCTCTCCTATGAAGCCACCCAACTCCGTGAAAGCAACAACGGGATGTGACATGATGTCCTCCTTGCCTCGCTTCCAACCCCTTTGGGTCTTAACTCGTAATCAGAGCCGGATGTCTGGCGATGAATGAATTGTCTAACTAGCTTCGTCTGCAAAACAGCCCCATTACGGGAGATATCGCAAACTCCTGCGAGGGTAAGTGGCCGCCTCTTCTGAGCCGGAAATGAGCCTGGTTTAGACAAGAGGCACTGCCCCGCGGACGTCCGCCTGCATCTCCGCGATGATTACCCAGATCTTATGAGGCGCAACCAGGCTGATTGTGATCCCCGTCGCTCACGATTTTCCGTGACGGCGCGCACATCTCAGGCCGATTCGCGCCCGGCGATGCTGGCGATCAAGAAATGCGGATTGCCCTCAGATGATGGACCGCCTCCAAAATCCGCTTCTGAATGCCGCCGTATTTAGTAGTTGGAGCTGATCTTACGAGGGGGAGGTTCCACGCGCTTCCATCCGAACAGGCGGGCATCGATAGACCATAATCCCGGTCCTAACATGGCGAGAGCGCCGCTGATCGTCCCAAGCAAAAGGGATACCAGCCAGTCGTCGGGCATCGTCATCACCTGCAGGAGTTCAAGCAAAGCCGCCAGGGCTCCCACAATTGGCGTCCATAGGCCCGGAATAAGAAACAGACCAAATATCCCCAGAAGCGAGGCTGTCAGCGCCGTGGTGACGGGAGGTTCCTTCCACACAATTGAACTTGCACGAAAAATCAGCGCCGAGCCGGCAACCAGCCGCATAAAAAGCAAACCGGTGCCGGGCCATCCGCCAGCGAATGTGGAATAGAGCCGCCGCAAAACATACCTTTCAGACTCCAAGAGTTTCTCGCTTCGGAGAGGCAAGCCGAAACCCTAAAGAGGGTGGTTACAGTTCACTCTTTAGAGTTTTGTTTTCGGGGAAAAGCCGCGGAACTACAGATCAATGATTCCTCTTTTCAATCCGATCACCGCGGCATGCGTTCGGTCATTGGCGCCCAGTTTCGAAAGGATGCACTTGACTCGGCTCTTGACCGTTTCCTCCGTGATCGAAAGCTGGTCCGCGATTTGTTTGTTTGCATTTCCGGCGGCGATCAGCCGCAGCACGCTGATTTCTGCCGGCGTCAGTGCGTCATCAGTCGCGTGCGTGGCAATTTCATAAGAGACCTCCGGCGAAAGGGCCTTTCTGCCGGCATGTACACCCCGGATCGTGTCAAGCAGTTCCTTGTGCAACGTATTCTTGAGCAGATACGCTTGGGCGCCCGCCTTGAGTGCCCGAATAATCTGCACATCGCCGGCATACGTCGTCAGCAGGATGATTTTGGCTTCGGGAGCCTCATTTCGAATCGCAATGAGCGCATCGACGCCGTTCATCCCCGGCATTTGCAGGTCCATCAAAGTAACGTCCGGATGGTGCATCCGAAATAGCTGAATAGCTTCTCGCCCGTCGGACGCTTCACCCACCAGACTCATGTCCGGCTGAATGCTTAGCAGGCCGGCAATCCCCTGGCGCACGATGGGATGATCATCCACCGCAAGAATCCGAATGCGCGGGTTCTCGGCATTCATGAACCCTCTCCTGAACAATCTTTCATTATTTCAGCAAACTTTCGCCATTACCAAGTAAGGCTCTCCCGATTTTCGGGGGTTGTGGCGCGGCAGCAGAAGCCCCCCGGTTCGAATCCATTCCTGCGTACAGGGCAAGCACCGCCGCCTGAATGCCCGCCCCGGCTGCTCTACACTCTTGTCAACTAAAGCGATTTTCTTGATACTGTTTCAGGTTTGAGACCACCCGGCTGGAAAACATGGCGCTTAGACCGCCAGAGCAATTCAAGGCAACGCAGCGCTCAAACCAAATTGCCGGACCTTCTGGGGGCCCTTTGAGAGGTAGCTTATGACCCATAAAAAATCGCATTTTGCAGTGGTCGCGTTATTGCTCGGCAGTTTCACCGCTCCGGCCCAGCAAAAGGCGCCCTATCTGGACCCCGGCCTGCCGCCGGAACAGCGAGCGGCGGACCTGGTCCACCGCATGACGCTGGAACAGAAGGCCAGCCAGCTCGTCAATCAGGCGCGGGCAATTCCGGAACTAGGCGTGCCCGCCTACGACTGGTGGAGTGAGTCGCTCCATGGTGTAGCGAGCAGTGGCACGACGGAGTTCCCTGAGCCAGTGGCGCTGGCTGCCACCTTCGACACGGATGCCATCCACAAGATGGCGATCGTGATCGGGACCGAGGGGCGGGTCAAGCACGCACAGTTCGTGAGGAAAAATGGCGGATCGAGCGATATCTTCCAGGGCCTGGATTTCTGGGCGCCAAACATTAATATCTTCCGCGATCCGCGCTGGGGCCGCGGACAGGAGACCTACGGCGAAGATCCGTTCCTCACCGCGCGCATGGGCGTCGCCTTTGTCACGGGGATGCAGGGAGACGATCCGAAGTACTACCGTGTCATCTCCACACCGAAACATTACGCAGTCCACAGCGGGCCTGAGCCAACGCGGCACACCGCCGATGTGATGGTCAGCAAGCACGATGAGATCGATACCTATCTGCCGGCGTTTCGCGCAACAGTAACTGAAGCCAAGGCCGGATCGGTGATGTGCGCCTACAACAGCATCAACGGGGAGCCCGCGTGCGCGAATGAGTTCCTGCTGCAGGACCAGCTTCGGGGGAAATGGGATTTCAAAGGCTATGTCGTCTCCGATTGCGGCGCTGTTGTCGATATTTACCAGAACCATCATTTCAAGCCGACGCAGGCAGAGGCCTCAGCTATCAGCCTGCAGCGCGGAATGGACAACGAGTGCGTCGATTTCACGTTCAAGGTGAAGGACAACCACGATTACAAGCCATACCTCGATGCGGTGAAAGAAGGCTACCTCAAAGAAAGCGATATCGACGCGGCACTGATTCGGCTGTTCACCGCCCGCATGAAGCTGGGCATGTTCGATCCGCCGGAGATGGTGCTGTACACGAAGATCGACGAGAGCGAACTGAACAGCGCTGCAAATCGCGACATGGCGCGCAAGGTTGCCGATGAATCCATGGTGCTGCTGAAAAATGACGGAACGCTCCCGCTCAAGAGCAGCGGCATCAAGATTGCCGTGATCGGACCTCTGGCGAACCAGACGAAGGTGCTGCTCGGCAATTACAACGGAAGACCCACGCACACGGTTTCGATTCTCGAAGGCCTGCGCAAGGAGTTCGTTGGAGCCACGATTCAGTTCGTGTCGGGAACGCAGTTTCTGAGCCATGATGCCGATCCCGTGCCTGCCGCCGCGCTGAGCGTCGACGGCAAGCCCGGCATTAAGGTGAGTTATGCGAAGCTCGACATGACGAACATCAATCGTCCGGCGGCGACGAAGCCGCTCGCTGAACGCACAGACTCTACGCTGGATGCTGCTTCGCAACCGCTCCCCGCCGAGGTCGCCGGCGTGCGACCACTCGCGATCCGCTGGGACGGGGCCATCACCGCTCCCGAGACTGCGGACTATAACCTGGGCCTCAAGGCAACGGGATTTTTCCGCGTGCAGGTGGATGGCAAGAATGTTACCTCGTCGTACGAGGGCGATCCAAACGAAGCCAAGCTGGGACGCGTGCATCTAGAGGCCGGCAAGCCCGCCACTCTCCACGTAGAATACACACCGACCGAGAGCGGTACACCGGATGCAAAGCTGGTCTGGTCGAAGGCGGATTTGACGCCGCAGCCCGCGGCAATCGAAGCAGCGAAGAATGCCGATGTGGTGGTTGCGGTTCTCGGCATCAGCAGCGAACTTGAAGGCGAGGAGATGCAGGTCAGCGAGCCCGGATTCAAAGGCGGAGACCGAACCAGCATCGACCTGCCGAAGCCCGAAGAGGAATTGCTTGAGGCCGTGGCGGCGACGGGCAAGCCCGTCGTGCTGGTATTAACCAACGGCAGCGCACTCGCAGTCAATTGGGCAAATGAGCACGTCAACGCGATCCTCGATGCGTGGTATCCGGGCGAAGAGGGCGGCACTGCGGTAGCAGAAACGCTCTCGGGCAAGAACAATCCTGCAGGCCGGCTGCCGGTCACCTTCTATACCGGGGTCGATCAGCTTCCGGCGTTCGAAGATTACGCGATGAAGGGACGGACGTATCGTTACTTCCAGGGCAAGCCGCTCTATCCCTTCGGATATGGTCTCAGCTACACGACGTTTGCTTACAGCAATCTCGTGCTGCCTGACTCGCCGGTTATAGCCGGTCAGCCGATGACAGCACAGGTAACAGTGGCAAACACCGGCAAGGTTGCCGGCGATGAAGTCGTGCAGCTTTATCTGAGCTTTCCTGACGTAGGCGGCGCGCCGATCCGCGCACTGCGCGCATTCAAGCGCGTCCATCTCGATCCCGGCCAGTCGCAGAACGTGCAGTTCGAGCTTCGTCCGCGCGACATGAGCATGGTGAGCGATGCGGGAGAGCCGATTATTGCGGAGGGCAAATATTCCGTTTCGGTCGGCGGCGGACAGCCTGGAACGGGCGCTCCGGCTGCCGCAGGAAACTTTGAAGTGAAGGGCAGGGTGGTGCTGCCGGAATAGGAATCGATAAATCTGCTTGATGTTGCCGGAGCGGCGGCTGTGGTTCTGCGACCCCTTCATGTACCCTAGCTGCAATTATCCTGAATGTTAGGACAGGAGATTGCATGGTCACTCACCAGACGGGAACCGGCAAATACGAACAGATGCTGGTGACGTGCCGGAACATGAAGCCAATACCGACGGCCGTGGCACACCCTTGCGAGGAGTCAGCGCTCTCCGGCGCTGTCGAGGCGGCGCAGTTGGGCCTCATCTCTCCCATCCTGGTGGGACCTCGGGCCAGAATCGAAGTGATCGCCGAATCGGCGGGCCTCGATATCAGCGGCCTTGAAATTGTGGACACGCCGCACAGCGTCGCGTCGGCAGCCAAAGCCGTGGAACTGCTGCGCGAGGCACGGGCGGAACTCCTGATGAAAGGCAGCCTGCATACCGACGAACTGATGGCTGCCGTGGTATCCCGGGAGGGAGGACTGCGCACTGGGCGGCGCATCAGCCACGTATTCGTGATGGATGTGCCTACGTATCACAAAGTGCTGATGATTACGGATGGCGCGATCAACATCGCTCCGACCCTCGAGGACAAGGTGGACATCTGCCAGAACGCGATCGACCTTGCGATTTCTCTCAGTATCAAACACCCGAAGGTGGCAATTCTGGCAGCGGTCGAGACCGTGAACTCGAAGATGCCGGCCACGATCGACGCAGCGGCCCTTTGCAAGATGGCGGAACGCGGACAGATCACCGGCGGCATTCTCGACGGTCCGCTGGCATTCGACAACGCGATCAGTAAAGATGCCGCGGAGAGAAAGGGCATCCACTCTGAAGTGGCGGGCGATCCCGACATTCTTCTCGCGCCCGACCTCGAAGCGGGGAATATCCTGGCCAAGCAACTCAGCTTTCTCACGAATGCCGACAGCGCGGGAATTGTGCTCGGCGCGAGGGTCCCGATTATCCTCACGAGCCGCGCGGATAGCGTACGCTCACGTATCGCAAGCTGCGCAGTTGCAGCGCTGGCAGCACACGCACGGCGAAGAAAACCCTGACGTAACCGCATACTGGCACTTCTGACAGTTGAGCAAGCAGAAGCTGATGCCTATATTTTGAGCACAGCCTCCAATCCGTTCAATCGGGAGTCATGCGACGTGAACACGGAAGCGCTTCCGCTGCAACAGGAAACTCGACAACAGGACTACAAACGTCGCGCACTGGATGTGTTCATCCACGTTGGGTTGGTTGTTCTTCTGGCGACGGCCTGCCTCGGTATCCTTCGCCCCTTCGTCCCACTGATCGCCTGGGGCATCGTTATCGCCATCGCCACGTATCCTGCGTACAAGAGGCTCCGGAGCTGGCTGGGAGGACGTGGCGTCCTCGCTGCCGTCCTTTGCACGATGGCCTTTCTCGCGCTCCTGATTGTGCCAGTTATATTGCTGGCTGAGACGATGATCGAAAGTATCGGAAGCCTGGCGGCGCATCTGAGAGACGGAAGCCTGAGCGTTCCGCCTCCTCCGGACCGCATCGCAAGCTGGCCTATCGTCGGGCCGCCACTGCATAACGCGTGGAACATGGCCGCTACGAACCTGAGCGGCCTGTTGAAAAGCATGGGACCTCAGTTGAAGCCACTTCTCTCATGGCTGGTAGCGACGTCGGCGGGACTCGGCCTCACAATTCTGCAATTTGTTCTGTCCATCATCGTCGCGGGTGTCCTGCTGGCCAACTCTTCGGGTGGAGTCGCCGTGACTCGCTCGCTGGCCAATCGCCTTTTCGGGGCGCAGGGCTCTGAATTTCAGGAGCTTGCAGGCGCGACAATACGCAGCGTTGTGAACGGGATCATCGGTGTGGCCGCTATCCAAACTGTCGCTGCCGGCATTGGATTCCTGGTCGTCGGCATTCCGGGTGCGGGGCTATGGACGCTTTTCTTCCTGATTGCCGCGATACTTCAGGCGGGAACAATCGTGCTCATCCCCGCTGTTGTTTATGTCTTTGCCATTGCAAGCACCACGAAAGCTGTGGTGTTCCTGATCTGGTGCGTTGTCGTCGGCCTGATGGACAACCTCTTAAAGCCGCTGCTCCTCGGGCGTGGCGTTCCGGTTCCGATCCTGGTTATCTTCCTCGGCGCGATCGGCGGATTTCTCGCCATCGGCATTATCGGCCTGTTTATCGGAGCGGTTGTACTCTCCGTGGGCTACAAGCTGTTTCTGGCGTGGCTGGAGGGGCCCGCCGCCGCAGAACAGGGAATTTGAAAGCCGTTTACTTCTTCGGAACTGAGTAGCCCAGCCAGAGATATTCGAGAGCCTCGGGGAGAGTCTGCTCCTTCACGGCCCGGTCGACGTGCGCGGCGTTGCGAGCGAAGACGAACTGGTAGCGATATCCCTTGGCCGCAAGTGCCTTTGCCATCGACTCATTTGCAAGGACCCAGTCGTGCATGTTGTCGCGCATAACATTTGGATTCAGCAGGTCACGGTCGCCGACTTCCATCCATATTCGCAATGGTTTCGGTGGCGAATTCGGAATGAGATGCTCGTGGAACTCCCACGCGCCGTGGGGAGTCTGCGGATTGGACGGCCATTGCTGATTGACGAAAGTTCCCGAGTAGGTGAGGACGCGGTGGTAGAGCTCGGGGTGATACCAGGCCATTATCAGCGCGCACGAGCCTCCCGAACTGCCGCCCATAATTGCGCGGCCCTCCGGATCTCTTGTGAGCCTGACGTGATAGCGGGATTCAACCTGGGGCAGCACTTCCCTTTCGACAAATTCGGCATAACGGCCGGACATCGTGTCGTATTCGAGGCCGCGCTCGCTGCCCTGCGCGTCGCCTCCTCCGTTACCGATGGATATGGCGATCAAGACGGGCACGCGATGTTGGGCAATGAGGCTATCCAGAACCGTAAATAGCAGGCCGTCCGGGCCGTCTGCGCCGACAATGAACGGCGCGACGCTGCCGGGAACGTACTGGGCAGGAACGTAGACGGTGACTTTTCGTGTGTAGGACGCGGGATGGCTCGTCGTGACGATCAGGCGCGCGGGGTCGGCGGCATCGGGCGTTCCAAGCGGCCCGGGATCACGCGCGATACCGGGATAGATCTTGCTCTCGGCCGAGCTTATGGTGAATTCATAAATGGCGCCCTGAGGTACTCCCTCGTGAGGTACTGACTCGGGCGCGGGACTGTGCGTCGGGCCAATGATGAAGTTTCCGTCGGCGTGTACAGAAGGTACGGTGCCGTCGGGCAGCTCCGTTGCGGCGACAAAGCCCGGCGTATGCGGATCTCGCGTGGGCGGCACGGGCCGAGCCGAAGGGGCTGCTGTTGCGACCGCCTGAGAAATCGCAAGGCAGGGGCACCCGAGCAGAAGCAGCACAAGCTGTGACTTCATCACTCTGAGATCGTACTATTTTCAGGGCAATGCGAAGGCTACATACTCGCCGCCCGAGGGCCATTTGGGATCGCGCCCGCCTCCGGCCGCAATCACGATGTATTGTTTGCCGTCGATCATGTAAGTCACCGGCGTCGCTACACCGGCGAATGGCAGCACGGCCTCCCAAAGCAGCCTGCCGGTGCGGCTGTCATAGGCGTGGATCTTGCGGTCGTAGCAGGTCGCTCCGATGAACACGAGGCCGCCTGCGGTGACGATCGGGCCGCCGTAATTTTCCGATCCGGTGTTCTTCATTCCCGAAGCTGCAAGTTCCGGATATTCGCCAAAAGGGATCTTCCAGAGATATCTGCCGGTGTTCAGGTCGATGGCGCTCAACGTACCCCATGGTGGACTGATCGCAGGATAGCCATCCTGATCGAGGAATTTGCGATATCCGGTGAATCGATACCTCAGCTCATTTCGCGCCGGACTCGCGCTGGCTTTAGCCGCTCCGAGATAGCGCAACAAAGCCTCCAGCTCCGATCCCTGAAGCTTCGGAAACCCCGGCATTCGGCCCCGGCCGATGTGAATCAGTTCGGTTGTCTGCGACGGGGAGATGCGGCTGCCAACACCCACCAGCGCGGGGAACGAGGGGGGAATCCCCTCACGCTGGTCTCCGTGGCAGATCGCGCAATGATCGGCGTAGCTTTGCGCTCCGGCTGGATCATTTGTGTCAGCCTTGTGCTCGGGAACCGGGGCAGAAGTCATCTCCTGCTTGCCGGCGTCCTCGGGGCCCTTATTCGAGGTGGATTCGGCGGCTTTTAAATACTGAATGAGAGCGGAGGTGGCAGCATCGTCGAGCACCGGGAAGGACGGCATTCGCCCTTTGCCGGAATGGATGATGCCGGCGATTTCTTTGTCTGACAGGCGCTGCTCCACCCCGACAAGCGAAGGAAATGCCGGCGGCGAGCCCTCGCGTTGATCGCCATGGCAACTGGCACATAGGTATTCGTAATTCGACTGGCCGGGGCTGCCGCCGCCCTTGTTTTCCGCCAGTCCTCCGGTCCAGGCCATCTCGTTCTCATTGACGTAGAGCACGCCCGTCTTGATGTCGACAGCAGGACCGCCCCACTCGGCTCCGCCGTCGAAGCCGGGAAAGACAACAGTCGGCTTGCCCGCACTGAGCGGAACAAATTGGCCTTCGCTGCGAAAGGTTCGGAAGCGCTCCAGGGCGAATTTGTGGGCCTCTGGCGTGCGGTTGGTCAGCATGTCCTCGGTGAGGAGCTGGCGGCCGAACGGCTGGGGCGCCTCGGGCAGAGGCTGCGTCCGCGCGGCAACTTCATCTGGCACGTCGCTCGCCGGATACGGCTTTTCGCTGATGGGAAATAGCGGCTGGCCGGTCACGCGGTCAAAGAGGTAGACCCAGCCCTGCTTACTGGTCTGCGCCACGGCATCGATCTGCCTGCCATTGCGCGTGACGGTCAGCAGCGCAGGCGGCGAGGGAAAGTCGCGGTCCCAGATGTCGTGATGGACGCCCTGAAAATGCCAGATGCGCCTGCCGGTTTCGGCATCGAGCGCCAGCAGGGTGTTTGCAAAGAGGTCATCGCCAACGCGGTCTGAACCATAAAAGTCGTCGACGGCGGAGCCGGTTGGTACATAAACGATTCCGCGATTCTCGTCGATTGACATGCCGGCCCAGTTGTTCGCCGCCCCGGATTTGAGCCACGCATCGTTCGGCCAGGTATCATAGCCGAATTCCCCCGGGTGGGGAATGGTGTGAAAGCTCCAGCGCAGCGCGCCGGTGTGGACATCGAAGGCGCGGATATCGCCGGGCGGAGCGGGATGCGTCTCGGGATTGCGTCCGCCGACGATGATGAAGTCTTTGTAGACGACACCCGGGGACGTAAGCGCGATCGACTGCTCGCGGTAGTCGCCGCGCAGGTCCTTTCTTAAATCGATGCGGCCGTTTTCGCCGAACGGGGCGATCGGCTTGCCCGTAGCTGGGTCGAGCGCGTAGAGGAAATTCATGACGCCGGCAAAGAGGCGGCTCTCGGAACCGTCCGTCCACCAGCT
>JAFAMZ010000259.1 GCA_019232935.1 Silvibacterium sp. | reverse complement strand
CGCCGTCGCAGATCCGCAAATTCGATCTCAAGACCGGCGATACGATCAGCGGCAACGTCCGGCCGCCGCACGAGGGAGAAAAGTATTTCGCCCTGGTCAAGATCGAGGCCATCAACTTCGAGTCACCCGAGGAGACCCGGAACAAGATTCTCTTCGATAACCTGACGCCACTCTATCCGCAGGAGCGGATCAAAATGGAGACCGTCCGCGATAACATCAGCGGGCGCGTCATGGACCTGCTCACTCCCATCGGCCGAGGTCAGCGTGGTCTGATTGTCGCTCCGCCGCGCACCGGCAAGACGATGCTGTTGCAGTCCATTGCCAATTCCATTACGGCAAACCATCCTGACGTTGTGTTGATCGTGCTGCTCATCGATGAGCGTCCGGAAGAAGTCACCGATATGCAGCGTTCGGTCAAGGGTGAGGTCATCAGCTCGACTTTCGACGAGCCGGCGGCGCGCCACGTGCAGGTGGCTGAAATGGTTATCGAAAAGGCGAAGCGCCTGGTAGAGCACAAGCGCGACGTTGTGATTCTGCTCGATTCGATCACGCGTCTGGCTCGGGCCTATAACACCATCGTGCCGCCATCGGGCAAGGTGCTCTCGGGCGGCGTCGATTCAAATGCTTTGCAGCGGCCGAAGCGTTTCTTCGGTGCGGCTCGCAATATTGAAGAGGGCGGTTCGCTGACCATCATCGCCACGGCCCTGGTCGACACCGGGTCGCGAATGGATGAAGTCATCTTCGAGGAGTTCAAGGGCACCGGCAACATGGAAATCATCCTCGACCGCAAGCTGGTCGACAAGCGCGTCTTCCCGGCCATCGACATCCAGCGCTCCGGAACGCGCAAGGAAGAGCTGCTGATCGTCAAGGACGAGCTCAACCGCATCTGGGTGTTACGCAAGGTTCTGAACCCGCTGTCTCCGGTTGAGGCGATGGAGGTATTGGTCGACAAACTAGGCAAGGCACGGAACAATGCCGAGTTTCTGTTGAACATGAGCTCGTTATGATGTCACATCGGGTGCGCACTCAGGACCCGAGCTTCGCTCAATACTCCACCCTCACCTCGTCCAGCCCGGGGAGCAAGCAGTGATGCACCTCCGCCACGAAATGCCCCGACTTGATCCCTGGATTTTCTGCGACTACCGCATTAGCCTGTTCCATCGTAGCCGTTTCAATCAAGGCAACGGCGGCTAGGTCGCTTTCATCAGTCACCGGTCCGGCAAAGACAATCTGCCTGGCCTCAGTCTGGTGCCTGAGCCAGGCGAGATGCCGCAACATGAGGTCCTCGTGACCGTTCGTCACATTCCATAGCCCGCCTCGGCGGATTAGGCAGAGGAAATAAGGTTTGAGATTGCGGGGGATGTCCGGCTTTGCTGCGAAGGATGCCATCGAATGATTATCGCTCGGTCTAAGTTTTTGACCGGACGGCCTTTTTGCAACAAATGTTCATTTTTCACTGAAACCGCGCGTTTCTTGTAGCAATCTATCCATGGGATGAAATACGGTCGGTCGAGTCTCGTTGCCATCGGCTGCCAGCTTCTGCTTATTGCGGCCGTCGCCGCCCATGGGCAGAGCCTGGGTACTGTTCATACAGTCTTTGTGGCTCCCGTCGAAGCGAGCAGCTATTCCGCCGCCCTGAGTAAACGTCTCACCCAACAACTAGAACGCTCAGGCAGCATCCGCGTTGTCTCAGACGAGGCTTCTGCAGATGCGGTCTTACACGCGACGGGTAACATCTGGATCAGCGGAGTTGTTTCGCCCGGCGTGCGATCAAACACCACCCACCAAGTAAATTATCAGGGGAACCTCTCGGCTGAGCTTATCAGTCGAGACCGGCAAACGCTGTGGTCCTATATGGTTACGCCGAGCCGCTTCCGGACCGCCAACATCACGGATGACCTTGCGGACCAATTGGCTGCGCGCCTGGTTGCCGCGCTTCGCAGTGGTATCCCCTTCCCCATTGTGTCGGGCAATGCGAACACTGGCGGCGCATCGATTACACTGCGTGGTGCGGGATCGACACTCCCAGCACCGCTCTACCTGCGGTGGTTTGAATCCTACGCGCAGGCTCGGCCCGGAGTCACTATCCTCTACGACCCTCTTGGCTCTGAGGCAGGTATTGAACGGCTCAAGGCTGGCACGGTCGACTTCGCGGGTTCGGATATTCCAGTCTCGATTCTGCCAGGATCAACGGCTTCGTCGGTCTTCGCGCTGCCGACCGTCCTTGCTGCCGTGGTGCCGATTTACAATCTCCCTTCTCTCGCGGGTCGACGGCTGAATATCACGCCGGCTGCTCTGGCCGGAATTTATTCCGGAACAATCCGGAAATGGAATGACACAGCCATTCAGGAGTCGAATCGGGGCGCACACCTGCCTGATGCAGATATTTCAGTTTTTCATCGCTCCGATGGCAGTGGCACTACATACATCTGGACCAGCTTTTTATCTCTGGTCAGTCCGGAGTGGAAATCGCACTATGGTGCGCACCCTGCCATTTCATGGCCCATCGGTTCGGCTGCACAAGGGAGCGAGGGCATCGTCCAGGGCGTAAGCCGCACCCCCAACTCCATAGGTTATGTCGAACTGATCTACGCGCTCCAGCAACGGATCACTTTCGCAGCGGTTCGGAACCCTGCGGGACGCTATGTGAAAGCCAACATCGAGAGCGTCTCAGAAGCAGTGACCGCGTCGGCCGCAACAAGCCAAGGTGACATCGTTTCCATCCTGAATGCCCCGGGCCGTGACACGTACCCGATAAGCGCCTACACCTGGATTTTTTTACCTGAACAGTCGTCAGACACAGCGAAGAGAAGCGCAATTCTGGATTTTCTGCGCTGGATGCTAACCTCGGGGCAAAAAGAATGCGAGGCCTTGGGCTATGTGCCTCTTCCCCGTCAGGTCGCAGCCCACCATCTCGATTTGTTGAATCAGATGAAGTGACGGTGTTCGAATGCCAAATCAATTCTTCTGTTCGACCAGGGCGTCGCCTGAGAATCTCGGAATTCCGAAGTGCCCCCGCAAATGCAACAGGTCAAGCGGGCTGAGGGTGCCGTTAATGGCTACGAGGTTCAGGTTGGTCTGGTTTGCGACCAACAGCACCATGCCTTCCACTTCGGCGTGATCGAAACGCACCCACACATCTGTGCGTGTCGGGTCGGGCCTGACTACGTAGGATTGCGAGGTCACCAGGTGTTTCCATCCCCTGTCGTGATATTGCGCCTCCACGGCTTGGAGATCGGACGCGCTGTAAAGGCCGGGAGTCGAGAACTTGTAGCTGTGCACTGAAATGCCGCGCAGCTTGGCAATTGCATGTCTGGTCTCGTCATCGCCGAGGAAATTGTTTGCCATTTCCAGCATCGATTTGTCAAACGTGAAGTCGGTGTGGAAGGCCGCGCGCCGGCCGAGCGCCTCCATGCCCTTAGGAATCCAGCTGTCATCAGGATAGGACTGCGCAGGGGCGCCACTTGAGGGTTCTGTGGACTGTGCTTTGAGAGATGAAAGAGACAAAAAACACAGAAGAGCAAAGGCGGAGATGCCATACACGCGCGCCATATAAAAGTAAACGCAGCTTTGCGGAAAAAGTTAGCTTGTGGCAAAAAAATTCGCCGATCACCGCCACGGTTGAACCATCCGGTAAGGATTCCCAGCCTGCGGCAGCCAAAAAGACCCCACACTCGGCTGTTGTAAGGCGTTATTCCCCGCTCCGCCCCCAATTGCCCGTCTCGGTTAGACTTATCGCGTGACTGAGCGCCTCTACTACGAAGATTCCTTTCTGCACTCCTTTCCTGCGCACGTGGTGGACATCAGGGAAGGTTCGCGTGCGGGGGGCGTTTCAACATGGCAGATCGCTCTGGATCGCACAGCATTCTACCCCACCAGCGGTGGCCAGCCGTGCGACACCGGATTGCTGACTGCCACCTCCCGAAATGGGGCGATTCTGGAGATTCCAATCGAAGCAGTTGAAGAGGAGGAAACGCAGAACGGCAGCCGGATATGGCACATAGCCGCCAAACCGCTACAAACCGGCACAGCTGTGCACGGGTTGATCGACTGGCCTCGCAGGCTCGACCATATCCAGCAGCACTCAGGACAACATCTATTGTCCGCGGTTTTCGCCCGCGAGTTGGATGCCCAGACCATATCTTTTCACCTGGGCGAATTCGTCTCCACCATTGATCTCACATCCGGGGCAATCGCGCATCACAGCCTCGAAAGAATCGAGCGGACCGCGAACGAAATCATCGCCGAGGACCGGCCCGTCTCCGTTCGTATTGTCGAGCGCTCCGAGGCCGAAAGGCTGCTCGCCGAAGGTCGGCTGCGTAAACTTCCTGAGAGAGACAGCCCTATCCGTCTGATCGAGATCGCCGACTGCGACCTGAATGCGTGCGGAGGAACCCACGTTCGCTCCACAGGCCAGATCGGGTCTGTTCTCATACGCGGTACGGAACGGGTCAGCAGGGGATTGAGGGTAGAGTTTGTCAGCGGGCTCCGGGCCGTCAACGCTGCACGTCATGACTTTGAACTGCTCGCGCGTGCAGCCGCCGCGCTCTCGATCGGGAGAGACGATGTTCCGGGTGCCGTCGAGCGCATGCAGACGGAAAGCAAAGCTGCTGCCAAAGAACGCCAGAAACTTCGGGAGGAGCTAGCCACATACCATGCCACTCGTCTTGCCATCGAGGAAATGATCCATGACAATCTTCGCCTAATCCGCCGTAACTTCGCGGATCGCGATCGGGAGTACGTGCGGCTGCTTGCTTCGAAGGTATGTTCCATTGTGCCTCGTACTGTTGCGCTCTTCGTTTGCGAGGAGACGGATCCGGCGCGGATCCTCCTCGCATGCAGCCGCGATATGAACCTGAATTGCGGTGAATTCCTGCGCAGTGCTCTTGCTGAACACGGGCTGCGCGGCGGTGGATCCACCGATCTATCCCAGGGAGAGGCCGCAAAGGATGAGGCAGAGAAGATTGCCGCAAGTATGGCGGGAACTCTGCGGTCCATGCTCTCGCGTCCGCACACAGGCGAATAGGCGGTTAAGCGGCGGTTGCCGATCAATCCGCCCGGGATTTAGAGAAGCGCGCGAGCAATTGCCCCGGAAACCCCGAACCGGTGACCTTGAGAATTCCTGCGGAGACTCCTACCCAAATTGCGGTCGCAGCAACTACGAGCAACAGTTCCTGAACGCGCCCGAGAGCAGGAAACAGGTGGCGCAATCCTATCATCGCGGCGAAGGCTGCTGCGGCTGCCGCGATCGACCGTAGTAACTCGGCGTATTCGAGTTCCCGAAGCGGAACCATGCGGTTGCGGTCGAGCAGGATGGCAAGGGTAAGTGTCTGAACGAGAATTCCAAAATCGGAAGCAATCGCCAGACCGGCGGGTCCCTTGGCGTGGTACAGCGACCAGTAAATCGGGAGAGACATGAAGGTGACGATCGTACCGGCGATCATGGGCGTGAGCGTGTTGCCTGCTGCGTAGAAGGCGCGCGCATAGATGGCTTGCGCTGACCAGAGGCACAGTGAAACGGAGAATATGGCAAAGTAGAGCGCCATCGTTGTCGAGTCGGTGCGATGAAAGGCTCCTCCGCGAAGCAGCAGATCGACTCCGGGCACAGCCATGGCGATCATGAATGCAGTGAGCAGGATCGAGAACGCCAGAATGCGCGAAACCGATGCATTCACCGCGCGACCGAAAGCGGCGAAATCAGGACGTCCGTCTTCACCGATCTTCCCGTACAGCGACGCGAGAAAGGGAAGCGACGCTGCTCCCGCTGCCTGCCCAAGCGCGACCGGTGCTGTGAATATCTGCTTGGCATACGCGAGCAGAGAGATAGCTCCGCCGGTATGGGAGGCATAGTGGTTAATAATCCAGTTGTCGGCGGTTACAAGGGAAACGCCGAGCATAAGGGGAATCGACATGCGCGCCCATTCGTGCAGTCCGGGATTGGACCAGTCGAACGCCGGTCGCAGCCGTACACCGGCTCTATGCGCCCAGATGGCGTTCATCAGTAGGGGACCGCAGACCGCTCCTGCGACGGTGCCAAAAGCGAGCGACTCGATTCCGATCGCACGCGCGAAGAATACGCCCCCAAGGATGGTCCCGAGGCTATAAATCAACGGCGAGATGGCTTGTACTGCGAATTGTTTTCGGACAAGCAGTACCGCCCCGAGCACGCCTCCTGCCAGGAAACAAAGCTGTGCGGGCAGCAAAATGCGTGTGAGCCGGGTGCACAGAGCCGCTTTGGCGGCGGGAAATCCAACAAACCACCATCGTACGTACCAAGGCGCGGCAAATTCGGCTATCAGAATGGCTGCACCGAGCACGAGTGTCATCGTTGTCAGGATGACGGACATAGCGCGCTCTCCGTCCTCATCCCGTCCTTGCTCGTGATATCGGCTGAGCATCGTGACGAAGGTGATAGACGCCGCTCCTCCGACCAAGAAGTAGGAGATCATGTCAGGAAGCTGGAAGGCGGCATTGAGGGCGTCTGCGTCAGCATTGCGCCCGAACAGCCAGGCTATGTATTTGACCCGTACGAGGCCGATGACACGCGAGGCCATCGCGGAGGTCATCAGCAAAAGGGTAGCTGTAAAAGCCGTGTGGCGATGCGAGGGTCGCAGGAGAGAAAAGGCTCGTTGCCAGCGGGGGGCGTTTGAGGTAGAAACCATGCGGGATGGGTTGATTTTACCTTCCGATAGTGGCCGGCGGCAGAAAGGCAAACCATGGAGAACTTCAGGCTGAAGGTATTTGGGGTCGTGGCTGAGCAGGAGAATTTCCGCAAGGCCGCGGAACGACTGAACCTACGCCAGGCGGCCGTGAGCCAGAATTTTCATGCTCTCGAAGAAGAGTTGGGAGCGACTCTATTCGATCGTACCGGACCCACTATGGGCTAAAATGATGTCTCCCTCACCTATCATCCCCCCTGGTCATACTGCTGTGCCCGCAATCGTTCTGGGAGGCAATATGCGGCAACGCGAATTATTCTGCGGGATACTGATCGCTTCACTCAATTGCGTGATGCTTCAAGCGCAATCACGAGATATCCATGGAGCCAACGGCATCACTTTGCCGCCCCCTCCGGTTGCCGCCATCCACGCCGTGATTGACGATTACAACGGTACGAAAATCACGGACGACTACCGCTGGCTCGAAGATGCCAAGAGCCCGGAAACACGAAGCTGGATCGATGCCGAGAACAAATACACGCAGGAGTATTTGTCGCGGGTGAAGATTCGTCCGGAAATATTGAAGCAGCTGACGGAACTCGAGCGAGTCGACGAGTATTCTGTTCCCAGGTTGCGCGCGGGCAAATATTTTTTCACCAAGCGCCTTGCACAGGAGAACCAGGCTTCGATTTACGTGCGCGAGGGCTGGACCGGCGCTGACGAGCGCCTTGTCGATGCCACCAAACTCAGCGCCGATCAGAACACTTCGGTAGAGATCGAGGACGTATCCCGGGAC
>JAFAMZ010000248.1 GCA_019232935.1 Silvibacterium sp. | reverse complement strand
TCTTTGGCTTCGTCGAGCTTGGCCAACTCGAACTGGCGAGCAAGGATGTCAAAAATAGTCTCGTAGTACTTCACGTCGCGCAGGCGGCGCACGTATTCAATGCCGGCTGCGGTCATTCGGCCTTTGGGCACGATGATGCTGTCAGGGTTGTCGCTCACACCGCCCAGCTTGGCGAGCTGCTCGCGCAGGCTTGCCAGTTCCTGCTGAGCGTTGACGACTTGTGCATTCTCGCCGGTGGCATAGGTCTGCATGGCCTGGATCTCGACCTCCTTGGCGGCAACCTGGGCGCGCAAGCTTGCGGCGGACTCGACCAGTGCCCGCGCCTGGCTGTCGGGTGCGATCATCCCTGTTTTCTGCTCGGTCTCTTTGAGCGCCTCTTCGGCCTTCCCTAGATTCTGATTGGCCTGCTTCAACTGATCTTCAAAGAACAACCGTCGTTGCTGCGCCTCGGTAATCGCGAGGTTCTGAGAGAGCCCGCGGAAGGCGTCGACATATCCGTTGGCCATCGCGGCGGCTCGCCGGGGATCGTGATCCTCGATCGAAATATGGATCAGGCTATCCTTGCCGCTGCCGTCGATGGTTGCATATTTTTCGAATGCCTTGCGCGTATCGGAGAGATACTTCTTGCGATATTCCTGCATCAGCGCGAAGCGATCGATCATGGCGTCTTCGACGGTGCGGCTCTTGAACATGGCCACATACATGTCGTTGGGATTCTTGAGCAATCCGCTGTTGCCCCCGGCGATCTGGGCAAGGCCGCCCAGGCTGCCGAGTTGCGCGGCCAGCTGAGCGCCCATCGAAGAGTTTTGCTGCGGGGGCAGCAGCGTGACGGTAGCCGTGTATTTGACGGGCAGCAAAAGGGAGACGACAATCGCCACTAAGCCAAAACCCGCTGTGATCCAGAAGATCAGGCGCTTGCGCTCGGCAAGCATAATCAAGAGATCGAGCAGTGAGATCTCTTTGACCTCTCTTGCGGACTTCACCGCAGCAGGCCCGCCGGGCCAAGCGGGTTGATCTACATCGTGGACTGGACTTTCCGTGGCCATTAAGGTTCCGCTAAAACATCAAAAATGCAACGTGGTTCTCATTTTACAGGCAAGCTCGGTTCGTTGCTGCCGATTGAGAAAACTAGGCCAAAGATCATGTAGGACCGGCGATATGACCGAATCCGCGAAGGCGCCGACCTCAAACGGCATACATTGAGAACTGCCGAGACAAGCCATCAACTCCTCCGCGGCTAAGGTGTGAACCTCGAAGCGTTTCCTGCGCTCTCAACACTAGATCCGACAGAATCCCGGGAAGTGTTCGCACAACCGCCGACTCCATCCACCGCAAACTGAAAATCCGACACTCCTTCGATGAGGAAGTCTCGTGATGTGTCGGGTCCGGCGATGGGAACAACGAAATTGGGGGAGGAGTCGGGAGGGGAATCCAAGCCCGAAATGGGTGCGCAAAGCAGCGCATTTCGCGAGAACTTTGCGCGATTTGCTAGCCGTCGCGATGACAGTGGGAAGGGAGGACTCCGGAAGTCTATGATTGTTTGGTGGACCTGGTCGGGATCGAACCGACGACCTCTTCCATGCCATGGAAGCGCGCTCCCAGCTGCGCCACAGGCCCACATTGGAGGGTTCTTTTTATTGTCAGTTACGGCCTAGATTTCGTCAAATAGAGGAGACCGGTTCAGACGCGCGGCAACTACCCTGCGCCCCCCGGCATCGACCCATGGATATGCTCGCTTCCCCATGCAATCGCCTTACCGCCGGATGGCTCTGCATTGCGCTTGCTGGCGCCCTTGCAGCGGTAGCGCAGCCTGCATCGCCGGCGCCGGGTTCAGAAGCCGTTTCGGCCCCGCGCATTTCTGTCTCCGGCGTCGTTCAGCCGGCTCTCATCGACGTCCAGCGCTCCGTTTCCTCCCTCAATATCTCCCGCTGGAAAGCACCCGGCGAAGTCCGCAATGCGGCGCAGCAGAACGCCGCATCGATCCAGCGCGATTTGTCCGACACTCTGCCTTCGCTGCTTACTCAAGCCGAC
>JAFAMZ010000228.1 GCA_019232935.1 Silvibacterium sp. | reverse complement strand
TGCCGCATAGCGGTCGATGATCCCCGACTCCTCGAGGAGCCGCACCCGGCGCAAGCAAGGTGACGGCGACAACCCGATGGCATTCGCGAGGATGGCGTTTTGGACCCGTCCGTCGCGCTGAAGGACGCGGAGGATCTTACGATCGATCAGGTCTAATTCCATTGTAATTCCATGCTTCATTTTTGGATTTTCGTGGAAGTGGATATCACGAATATGGAATTTTCCGATGAAATACGCAACCAAAATCGCCGAGTAATGGCGTATCATTGCTCAAGTTAAAGGGCAATATCTGGGCTGGGATCGCCATGAATTCGTCAGCTGCACATCGCCTCGCTTCACGTATGCAACTAATTCCGAGGTCACCTTTCCTCGACGTCTTGCGTGCGGCGCGGCAGCTTGAGGCGCAAGGCAAGAGTGTCATTTACCTGTCGGTGGGCGAGCCGGATTTCGCAACCCCGGGAAACATCAAGCACGAGGGCATCCGAGCCATAGAGCGCGGCGACACGCGCTATACGGCGATGGATGGCACGCCTGCGCTGAAGAACGCCATCATCACGAAATTTCAGCGCGACAACGGGCTCGACTTCCGTCCTAACGAAGTAACCGTGACTTCGGGGGGCACGCAGGCGATCTTCAACTCCATGCTGGCCACCGTCGGTCCTGGCGATGAGGTCATCCTGCCAGCCCCCTTCTTCCAGCCATACTTGTCCGCTATTCACTTCGCGGGCGGCACTCCTGTGCTTGTCCAGTCGAGGGAAGAGAACGGCTTTGTCCCGACGGCCGATGACATCGAGGCTGCGATCACGGGCAACACCCGATGGGTCATTTTAAATTCCCCGAGCAATCCGACAGGAGCGGTGATCGATCCGGCGAATCTCGACGAAATCGCGCGCATGTTGCGCAAGTACCCGGACGTCATGATCCTTTCGGATGACATCTACGAGTCGATCGTCTTCAACGATGAGGGATTCTCGAACATCCTGAATGTCGCGCCGGACCTGCGTCAGCGGACCGTGATACTTAACGGCGTTTCCAAAGCCTATGCCATGACGGGCTGGCGCGTTGGATACCTCGCAGGGCCCTCGCCGGTGATCGAGGCCATATCGCAGGTCTCGGCGTCGTCGACTTTCACGCCTTGCTCGATCACGCAAGCGGCTGCCGTCGAAGCGCTGACCGGGTCCCAAGAATTGGTTGCGGAGCGCTGTCAGATCTACAAAAAGCGCCGCGACATCGTCTTCGACGGGATCTCCACGATCCCCGAACTGACGATCGTCAAGCCGCAGGGTGCATTCTACGCGTTTCCCGGCTGTGCGGGCCTTCTAGGTCGCAAGACGCCCGAAGGGAAGACAATCACCAGCGACCTGGATGTGGCGCTGCACCTTCTCGAAAGCGAAGGGCTCGCAGTCGTCAACGGGACCGCATCGGGTACGCCCGGATACATCCGGCTCGCCTTCGCAACCAGCGACGTCATTCTGCACGACGCAATCCGACGCCTCAGGAGCGCCTGCGCCAAGCTCGTTTGACACAAGCTCGGGAATTCCTCCTCGGTCTCCGTCCCGGCAAACGCCCGCGCACTTCCACGATTTCGCTCCAAGGATTTCCACATGAACGCACAGCCAAGGCTTCGCGGTGTCGAGGTGATGCTCTCGGTCCTCCGGGACGAGGGGATCACCCACATCTTCGGCAATCCGGGCTCGACCGAGATGCCGCTGATCGATGCTCTCGTGGATTGCGAGGACATTTCCTATGTGCTGGCGCTTCAAGAGGCGACCGCGGTGGGAATGGCGGACGGTTACGCCCAGTCGAGACGGCGCGCCGCCTTCGTCAACTTGCACACCGCTGGCGGGCTCGGCAACGGGATGGGCGCAATCATCAACGCCAAGATGACCAACACGCCGATCGTCATCACCGCGGGTCAGCAGGACAGTCGTCACCTTTTCCAGGAACCCTGGCTGTCCGGCGACCTCGTTTCGATCGCCCGGCCTTCGACCAAATGGGCTCACGAGGTGCGTTCGCCGGACGAGATCGGTCCGGCCCTGAGGCGGGCGTTTGACATTGCCAACGCGCACCCGCAAGGACCCGTCTTCCTCTCGATCCCGATGGACCTCCTGTCGGCGCCCGTCGAACAGGCCTGGTTTCCGAAGTCCGCTCCCCCGTCGAATGCGGTCGGAGACGTCTCGGGCCTTGCCGCCCACCTGCAGGGTGCCTCACGGGTCGCAATCCTCGCTTCCGACCTCGTGGCGCAGGCGGGCGCGGTCGGGGAGTTGGTGCGCCTCGTCGACGAGACGGACTTCACCGTCTTCGGGACACCGCTCCTGGGGTGCAATCCGTTTCCGGCATCGCATCCAGCCTGGGCAGGAACGCTGCCACCGGACCACGGGCTGATCCGCCAAGCTCTCGAAGGCTTCGACACGGTGCTGCTCCTCGGCGATCACGCGCTGCTCGCCTATCCCTACCGAGATACGCGGCCCATCGCGCCGGGCGTTGCCTTCCTTCAGATCGCGTCGACCGCGTCGCGTCTGGGTTTCGATCACCCGGCGACGATCGCCCTTCACGGCGACTTGAAGCCGACCCTTGACGCGTTGCATTCGGCGCTCGCGGGGAGGCGCGACGCGAACGGGGCCCGGGCGCTACTCGAAGAGCGCCAGGCACGGCGAGCAAGTGAGCGCACTGCCCA
>JAFAMZ010000172.1 GCA_019232935.1 Silvibacterium sp. | reverse complement strand
GTCGAAGACTGGCCGAACGCCTTTCGCATCGCCCGCTTTTATCCGGCTGTGGAGTACGTGCAAGCGAACCGCGCGCGAACGCTGGCGATCCGGCAGTTGTCGGAGCTGTTCGCGCAGGTCGATGTTATTGTCGCGTCCACAAACAGTGAGCAGCTTGTCGCGACGAACCTGACCGGACACCCGGCTGTCATCATTCCGAACGGCATGCGCGGGCCGGATGCGCCTGCTCCCCCTGAAGTGGACACCGGCGACGATGACCAGATCGGCGGGCCCGGCACCCCTGTCAGTATTACCTTCCTCGGCGGACACTACCAGGACGCAAAGCTCTGTGCTTTCGCGAAGGCGTACCAGGACGCAACGGGGTTTCAGAAGATACATCCGAAGCTGGGGTGACTCGGCAAGTCAGCAGGCCGCTGACTTGCTCGCGAAGCGCCGACCCGCTAACTTGCTGCTATGCCCCTGCTCGAAGCCCGAGGTCTAACGAAGAGCTACGACTCCGGCGTGCTTGCGGTCGACAACGTGTCGTTTTCCATCGAGCGCGGAGAGACACTCGGCCTGGTCGGCGAATCGGGCTCGGGAAAATCGACCGTTGCCCGCATGGTGTTGGGGTTGATCGAGCCGACGAGCGGCAGCGTAACCTTCGACGGCCAGCCTGTCACCGGTGTGCCGCAGCGGCGGCTGCGCCCGCTGCGCCGGCGGATGCAGGTTGTCTTCCAGGACCCATTCGCTGCGCTCAATCCGCGGATGCGCGTCCGCGACATCGTCGGCGAGCCGCTGGTGATCCACCGCGCCTGTCCGCGAGCGGATCTCGCGCCGCGCGTTTCAGAGTTGTTGCGCGCCGTTGGGCTCGATGATTCGGCGCTTGCCCGTTACCCGCATGAGTTCTCCGGAGGCCAGCGCCAGCGCATCAACATCGCCCGCGCTCTCGCGCTGCGCCCGGAACTGATCGTGCTCGATGAGCCGGTATCGGCGCTCGACGTGAGCGTGGGTGCGCAGATTGTGAATCTGCTGCGCGATCTGCAACGCGAGTTCTCGCTGACATATCTCTTCATTTCACACTCGATGCCGCTGGTGCGTTATCTCGCAACGAACATCGCTGTGCTTTGCCGCGGACGCCTTATCGAGAGCGGGCCGAGCCTCGAGATCTGCCATGCGCCCCGCGAGGCCTACACGCGAGACCTTCTCGCAGCGACGCCGGAGATCCGGGTGTGAAGCACTCAGCGCAGTTGCGCCTTGGTAGCCCATCTACAATAAGACGGTGCTCGTCCTCGCATTCCCTCAAAATTCCATCGCCCGCGATGCACTTCTTAGCTTCGCTGCGTTCCTAGGCGGCCTGGTGAACTCCATCGCCGGAGGAGGCGGATTCATCGCCTTTCCGTCGCTGCTCAAGGCCGGCCTGCTGCCCATCGAAGCCAACGCGACTGGAACCGTTGCGCTGTGGCCGGGGCAGTTCACCTCGATCGCCGGATATCGGGAAGAACTGCGCAAACATATGGGCCTGGTGATCCCGGTCGCGCTGATCGCGCTTCTGGGAGGCTACGCCGGGGCCTGGACGCTGTTGCACAACAGCCAGAAGTCATTCCTGCGGCTCGTGCCCTATCTGTTTCTGCTCGGAGCCACGAGCTTCGCTTTCAGCGGTCCGGTCTCGCGCGCCATCAGGCGGCGCATCGAACGGCACGGGAACGCCCCCGAGCACGTCGCGCTCATTCCGCTGCTCGGATTGCTTCTTTGCATTTGTTACTACATCGGATACTTCGGCGCCGGAGCCGGTCTGCTCACCATGACGGCGCTGGCCTTTTGCGGTGTCGAGCGCCTGGCGGAGATGAACGCGCTCAAGGTCGTCATTACTACGATGGCGAATGGCATCGCCGTCGTCGCCTTCATCGTCCATGGAGCTGTCGCGTGGCGTTTCTGCTGGTACATGATGATCGCCTGCGCCATTGGTGGATACGCAGGCGCGCGCAATGCGCGGCGCATCAGTGACCGCGTCCTGCGGCCGTTCATCATCGCGCTGGGCTTTGCGATCGCAATCTACTTCTTCACCCGCCGGAGCTCGCTCTGATGCATCCGCATGCGTTCCTGCCCTGAGAAATCAATCTAGTCGGCTACATCGCCGCCATCTGCACAACGATTTCGTTTCTACCGCAGCTCATTCGCGTCTACCGGCTCAAGAGCGCGCATGAGATCTCGCTAACAATGTTCCTGGTCTATTCGTTGGGCGTGTCTCTGTGGCTGCTGTACGGGATTTTCATCGGCTCTTTGCCTGTGATTGTCGCCAACGCACTCTCAGTGGTCCTGTCGCTCGCTATTCTCGTCCTGAAGATCCATTACGACCGGCGGAGACGTGCCGCTTCTGCGAAAATATAGAGGGTATGAGTCACGAAGGCATCCGGCTGGTCAGCGCCGAGCAGGCGCGGCGCGAAGACGAGACAAACCGCGAGCTCCCGCGAGACGCGAAGGAGCCGGTGAAGGTGCGCGTCCACAAAACCGAGGGCACAGGCCTTGAGATCGACTGGAAAGACGGCCACCACAGCTCATGGAGCTTCGCATGGCTGCGCCAGGCCTGCCCCTGCGCGACCTGTCACGACGAGCGCGAGAAGTCCGGCCGGAAGCCGGGCGAACCGAAGCCGCAGCCACAGATTCTGCTGCCGATGTACCAGGCTCCGCCACGCCCGAATGTGGTGGCTCCGGTTGGCCGCTACGCGCTCAGCTTCGAGTGGAATGACGGCCACAAGAGTGGCATCTATTCGTGGGATTACCTGAGGCGGCACTGTGGGTGTGAGGAGTGCCGGGCCAAGTCTGAGTAGGGCTGCGACTCGCCCAGAAGGCGCGCCTCACTTCACCAGCTCATCCATCTTCGCATCGTGCGCTGGAACCTCCGCGCGCCGGCTCCACTCGCGCTCGATGATCTCCAATGCCTCGGACGCGCTACACGCTATCTGTACGAGATTGCGATTTTCCGGTTTGATGAGTCCGTCCTTCACCGCGCGATCGAAAAACGCCAGCAGCGGATCGTAGTAGCCGCCGACATTCACCATGACGCATGGCTTCGCGTGGATGCGCAGTTGCGCCCAGGTCACAATCTCGATGAACTCGTCGAGCGTGCCGTAGCCACCCGGCAATGCGATGAATGCGTCGGCACGCTCTGCCATCAGTGCCTTGCGCTCATGCATCGTGCCGACAATGTGTAGTTCCGTCAGGCCGGGGTGGGCGATCTCGAGGTCGATAATCACGCCGGGGATCACGCCGACTACCTTGCCTTCTGCAGCCAGCGCCGCATCGGCGAGCGCGCCCATCGTGCCGACCGAGGCGCCTCCGTAGACGAGGCCGAAGTTGCGCTCGGCGATCCGTCGGCCGAGGTCGCGCGCTGTTTCGAGGTACAGCGGCTTAGCGCCCGGCGCGGAGGCGCAGAAGACGGCGACGGATTTAGCGGGCTGCATCAAATTCAAGTTTAGCGAGGATGTCACGATATTCTGTAATGCATGAAGAAGACCGTCAGCGTCAAGGACCTGAAGGGCATCGTCCCGAAGCCAAAGAAGCCTGTCTCGATTGAAGACATGGAGCGCGCGATCGGAGACGCAGTGCTGGAGAGATGGCGCCGTTCTGAGCTTAGATCCGGGCCGCGCAAGGCTCGCCAAAAGACCTCTAGCGAGTGAAATTCGCTGCTCAGTTCAGGGCGGTAGAATAGACGTAGTGTTCTTTCTATCCGGACCTCCCATTGCAGCATCTACTCGACAAACTCAATCCCCAGCAACGTGAAGCCGTAGAGGCCGTTGATGGCCCGGTGCTGATTCTCGCCGGGGCAGGCTCGGGCAAGACCCGCGTCATCACGCACCGCATCGCGTATCTGATCGAGCAGCGGGGCGTAGCGCCGGACTCGATCCTGGCCGTGACCTTCACCAACAAGGCCGCGGGAGAGATGGCCGAGCGCGTCGAGAAGCTCATCGGGCACGCCAGCCTGGCCAAGCCGGTCGTAGCGACATTTCACTCCTTCTGTGTGCGCATGCTGCGGCGCGATATCGAAGCGCTGCGCGTCGGCAACGAAGGGCTGACAAAGAGCTTCGCCATCTACGACGAGGCCGACCAGCAGGCGGTGGTCAAAGCCGCCATGCGGCGCATGAGCCTCGACGACAAGCAGCTCACGCCGCGCGTCGTTCTTTCGAAGATTTCCTGGGCCAAGAACCACATGATCGATCCGCAGGAGTATTACCTCAACTCCTCGGACCCGATGAGCGAGCGCATCGCCCACATCTACGACTCCTATAAGAAGGAGCTGCGCAAGGCTAACGCGCTCGACTTCGACGATCTACTGCTCGAGGCCGTGCGCCTGCTTAAGTCGTCGGGCGAGGTGCGCGAGCGGTACAACCGGCGCTATCGGTATCTGCTGATCGACGAATACCAGGACACCAACCGTCCGCAGTATGAGCTCATGAAGCTGCTGGCCGGCGAAGAGCAGAACGTCTGCGTCGTGGGCGATGAGGACCAGAGCATCTACTCGTGGCGCGGCGCCGATATCCGCAACATTCTGGAGTTTGAGCGCGACTTCCCGGGCGCACGGACGATCCGCCTCGAACAGAATTACCGCTCGACGCAGGTGATTCTTGAAGCCGCTTCGGCCGTCGTTTCGCGGAACGCGCAGCGCAAGGGTAAGCATCTCTGGACGTCGCGCCAGGGCGGCTCGCTGATCGGCTACTACGAGGCTCCTGATGGCGAAAACGAGGCGCTGTATATCGCCGATACGATCCAGAAGTATCTGCGCAAGGCCGAAGCCGAGCAACCGCGCGCGGCCGTGCTCTACCGCACCAACTCGCAGTCGCGGCTGATTGAAGAGGCGATGCGCCGCTATGGAATCAGCTACACGATGGTCGGCGGGTTTTCGTTCTACGAGCGTGCGGAGATCAAGGACATGCTCAGCTACCTTAAGCTGGTTCAGAACCCAAATGACTCGATCGCTCTGCAGCGCGTGATCAACACGCCGGCGCGCGGAATCGGCAAAACGACGCTCGATACCCTGGAGCGGCTGGCGATTGAAACCGGCATCAGCACCTGGGACGCCATCGGCCGCGCGCTGCAGGAGCGGCTGCTACCCTCCAGAGCCCTGATCGCGCTCGACAGCTTCCGGCGGATTATCGAAGATGCGCGCGCGATGCTTGCGCCAGGATTCGCTGAGAAGCTCGCGGCGGATGTCGCTCCGGACGCCGACACCAGCTTCGATATGTCAGGCGCAGAGCCTGAAGAAGATGCCGACACAGCATTTGATTTTGGCGACCAGGCGCAGCATACCCTGGCCTTCGCGAACGAGCAGGACGCCAACGAAGAGCAGGACCAGGATCGCGTTGGCGATGTCCCGCTCGACGCAGCTGCGTTCAATCCATTTGAGGACGAGCCGCCTGTTCCTCATGCCGCGCCGCAGCGGGCAGCCGAACAGGAACTGGAGAAACCGGCCTTCCGCAAGCCCGGAGACGCCGCCACGCTGCCTGAGCTGATTAAGTTTTTGATCGACCGCACGGGTTATATCCGCTCGCTTGAAGAAGAAGGCACGCCGGAAGCCTTCTCGCGGATTGAAAACCTCAAGGAACTCGCCAATGCCGCGCAGGACGCCGAGGAGCGCGGGGAGACGCTGGCGGAATTTCTCGATCACGCCGCGCTGGTCAGCGACACCGATCAGTACAAGGCCGATTCGCGGGTGACGCTGATGACGCTGCACTCGGCCAAGGGGCTTGAGTTTCCGCTGGTCATTCTCGCCGGGCTCGAAGAGGGCCTCTTCCCGCTCTCTCGTACGCTCAACGAGCCCGACCAGATGGAAGAGGAGCGTCGCCTCTGCTACGTGGGGCTCACGCGCGCCATGGACACGCTCATCGTCACACGGGCGCGGTATCGCCGCCGATACGGCAACGACATGCCCGACACCAGCCTGCCCTCGCGCTTCCTCGAAGAGATACCGACGCATCTGATCGAGGATCTTTCCGGCGCAGGCCGCCCGACGAGCACCTGGTACAACTCTGGCACCAGCTATGAACGATATGGCGGATACGGAGCATCGCGTCGGGAGCGCGGCGGCTTTGACGAATCTCCTGTTCGGCATTACAGCTACGAGGACGAAGACCAGAGCGTCCGGCCCAAGGCTGCGCCACGACGCAATGCACAGCGCCCTGCGAAGCCCGGCAATTCGCTCGATAACATCGCACAATTCTTCTCACAGCGCGGCGGACAGGTTCCGCAGTCGCGTCCAAAGCTCGACATTCCCGAGCCCACCGGCAAGACCGGCCTTAAGAGCGGGCAGCGTGTGCGCCATCCAAAGTATGGAGAGGGCGTAGTCTTCCGCCGCGAGGGTGACGGAGAGGACGCGAAGGTTACGGTACAATTTTCAAAGTTCGGAGTAAAAAAGCTGGTGGAAAAATTTGCCCAGCTGGAGCGGCTGTAATGCCGTTCGCCTCCGCTTAGATAAGGATTTGAATGGCAAACACCAAAGCAGTTACCGACAGAACAGAACGCAAGAAGATCAAGCGTACGGCTCGCAAAAAGGCCGCTCCCAAAGCGCCCCGCACCACCCCGCGCGGGTCGAACAAGCGCAAGGTCAAGCAGTTGGCGCGCGGCCAGAGCAAGCGCAAGTAAACGCAGGCTTCCGGACCCGCTCGGCGAGGATTTCTCTCGCGGAGCGGGCCTCATTCCGGATACACTCCCCTCACAATGCCCTCGAAGAGCCGCACTCTGCCGTTGGAACATACAAAGCCACAGGCCTTGTGCTGTAAATCCATCGACAAGCTCATTGCCGACTCCGAGAACCCCGAGACACGACTCAAGAAGACCCTCGGCCCGGTGTCTCTTACTTCGCTCGGCATCGGCGCCGTGATCGGCTCGGGGATTTTCACTGTAGTCGGCACCGCGATCGCAGGCGAGAAGTTCGATACCTCGTCGATCCTCAACACTCCGGTTCTCGATTACCTGGTCCATCACACGGCGCTGGCCGGCCGGCCCGGCGGCGGACCTGCGCTGGCGCTTTCGCTCGTGCTGGTGGCGATTGTGTGCGCGTTCACCGGGCTTTGCTATGCCGAACTGGCGTCGATGATTCCCATCGCGGGCTCGGCCTATACCTACACTTACGCCACTCTCGGCGAGATTGTCGCGTGGATCATCGGCTGGGACCTGATCCTTGAATACGCCTTTTCAAACATGGCCGTTTCGGTGGGATTTGCAGGCCATGCCGTCGCGCTGCTCGATTGGTTCGGCATTCATCCCCACCTGCGATGGATCTCGCCGGCCTATCTCCCCTCGGGACTCACCGATCTGCAGGGGAATATGCTTTATCCCTCAGGTTGGCACTTCGGGTTCAATATCCCGGCGTTCCTCATCGTCATGATCCTCACCGTGATCCTGGTCCGCGGCATTCGCGAATCGGCCGAGACCAACAACGTCATGGTGCTGCTCAAGATCGCGGCCATCCTGCTGTTCATTGCTGTCGGCGCGCACTACGTCCACCCCGATAACTGGAAGCCCTTTTACCCGAACGGCTGGTCGGGCGTGCTCACGGGCGGATCGATCATTTTCTTCACCTACATCGGATTCGATTCCGTCTCCACCGCGGCCGAAGAGTGCAAGAACCCGCAGCGTGACGTGCCGATCGGCATTATTGCAACGCT
>JAFAMZ010000171.1 GCA_019232935.1 Silvibacterium sp. | reverse complement strand
GCCGTGACGCTTCCGCTGATTCTGGAGCTGACGCTGGTGACGGCCGCGTCGCTCCTGCCACGGAGGAAAGCCACCATTACGGCATTTGGCGATAGCCAAGGAGAGTATCCGCTGACTGTGGTGATTCCCGCGCACAATGAGGAGCTGCTGGTAGCTCGATGCGTCCGGAGCCTCCGCGACTCGGCATCAGGCGCCCACGCTGTGAGGATTCTTGTAGTCGCGCACAACTGCAGTGATTCGACCGCCGCAGAAGCACGCCAGGCCGGGGCCGAGGCGCTGGTCTACAACGATCCCGAGGCACGCGGCAAGGGCTTCGCACTGAGCCATGGCTTTAAGGCTGCGCTGAGCGGCGGAGCTCAAGCAGTGCTGGTGATCGACGCCGATTCGGTCGTCTCCCCAAACCTGATTCCGTTGGTGCAGGCGGCGCTGGCTGCAGGCGCAGGCGCGGTGCAATGCCGGTATGAAATGGAATGCCCGACAGATAAGCCGAGCACCCGGCTGGCAGCGCTCGCGCTGCGCGGATTCAATGTGATCCGGGCGCGGGGCCGGGAGCGGCTGGGACTCTCTGCAGGTATCTTCGGCAATGGCTTCGCGCTGACGCGGCAGCTTCTCTCCGAGGTGCCCTATGGAGCCTTCTCAGTTGTCGAGGACCTCGAATACCACCTCACCCTTGTGATGAAGCGGAAGCGTGTGCGCTTCCTCGAGGATGGGCTGGTTTCGGCATCTCTGCCGGCCTCCAGCGCGGGCGAGACGGTGCAGCGCTCGCGATGGGAGGGCGGCAGATTTCATGCGGCCCGGGTGTGGACGCTGCGGCTGCTGAGCCAGGTGCTGCGCGGGCGCCTGCGGCTGGCCGAGCCTTTGTTCGATGTGGCATGTCTGCCACTGGCCTATGGGGTTTTCGCTCTCGTGCTTGCCGCCCTTATACCGATTCCGGCAATCCGGCTGTATGCCCTGGTCGGGCTCCTCGTCGTTGCTGGACACGTGCTGGCGGCGGCCGCTGCGGGGCCGGATTTTCTGAAGACGCTGGGGTGGCTGGCGACGGCTCCGCTTTACATCGCCTGGAAGCTCCGGCTCCTGCCCTCGATTGTGCGTGGATCGCGGGGCAAGACCGAGTGGGTGCGAACTGACCGTGACTCCAACTTTCGGAGTATTTCCTAAATTTCGGGAGAAAGGCATGATTAAAAACACTGGCTCAAATCCCGGGGAGCATATATCGGCCAGGGCTCCTGAGGAACAACGAAAAGGCCGCCCCGTGAGATCGGAAATTGAGAGATACGCATTTCGGTTAGCCCGGATGACCGGCGTTGCCCTGACGCTGGGAACGAGCGCCCTTCTGCTTCACGGCCAGCAGCCCGCGATCACGCCTGCTCAGGCGCAGGCGCAAAACCCGACCGCAACCCCGACTCAAAGCCAGACCCAGGACCAGCCACCTGTTCCACAACTGAAGCTGAGTCCGGAAAAGCAACTACAGAATTTTGAGCCGCCCGTTGACGAAGAGTACACGCTGGGCGCCGGCGATGAAATCAGCCTGGATTTCCCGGGACGTCCGGAGCTGTCGCGCAAGTACATTGTCGGTCCGGATGGCCGCATCACGCTGCCCATAGCCGGGCCGATCACCGTCGCCAACCTCTCGCGCAACGCCGCTTCGAAAGCGATCGTGGATGCACTCTCGGCCGATTACAACAATCTGACGGTCACCGTGAATGTAGACAAGTATGGATCGAACCGCGTGACCGTGCTCGGCAATGTGCAGCACCCCGGAGTTTTCTATTTCGACAGCACCCCGACCCTGCTCGATGCCGTCTCCCGTGGCGGGCTGCAATCGACGCCATCGAACAAGGATGGCCTGCCCGACCGGGTGATGATTTATCGCGGCAACGACCAGGTCATGGAAGTAAATCTTCGCACCCTGCTGCGCAGCGGCAGCGCCATGGCCGACGTGCGGTTGCGCCGCAACGACATCATTTTCGTTCCCTCGCAGGCCGATCAGTTCGTGACGGTGCTGGGCGAGGTCAAGAGTCCGGGAGCAATTCCGCTCACACCCGAATCCACACTGCCTTCGGTGCTTGCGCAGGCCGGAGGGCTGGGTGAAGGGGCTGGAGGTTCGCCGAACATCACCGTAATTCAGAAATCGGCCAACACCTCCCGGGTAGTGCCCTGGAAGCAGTTGATGACGTCGACAGGCGTAGCGGAACTGCGGCTTCAGCCCGGCGATGTCATCGTGGTGCCGAGAAGCGGTTTCTATAAAGTGACCTATTTCATGCAACGGATCAGCCCCATCACCAGCCTTCTGACCATTGGTTTGCTGGCGGGGGGCATTCCTTAGACATGTTGCAGTACGATCTGCCTCGTCTCCGGAGCAAGAGCGATTCTGGCTCGGTTGTGCTCCGGGAAGACAGGATTTCAAGGACCCGGATTCCATGTACATAACCCCACGACAACTCGAACCGCAGCAGCCCGCGAATCTGCCGCCGGCACCACGCCCGTCATCGGCAGGCGGCGGGCTCGGTTTTCGGATTAATGTACTCCGCAGCATCAAGATCCACGCCATTACGGCGAGCCTGGTCGCCATCGTGACCTGCGGGCTCGGGCTGGCGGTGCTTCTGCGGCACAAGCCCACCTATTTCGCCACGGCCGTGATTTACGTTTCGCCGAATTTTCCCAAGACGCTGACCGACGACCGCGAGCAGCAGTACCAGTACGATACCTACATCCAGCAGGAGATCCATTCGGTGACGCGCTATGACGTGATCGCCGATGCCATCAAGAGGCTGCCTGCCGGAAGCTGGCAGTACCCCGGCGAGACGGAACAGTCGGCAGTCGGGCGGTTGCAGGGATTGCTCGATATCGCGCGGGTGGCCAATACCTACCAGGTCGAAATCACGCTTATGGGCAGCCGTCCCAATGGCCTGGCGGAGATCGTGAACGCGGTTGCGAGTACCTACGTCGAAAAGGCACGCGACGAGGAGTTTTACGGACGGGATCAACGGCTCGACACTCTGCGGCAGGAACGCAACCGGATTCAGACACAGCTCGATTCCCTGCTCCAGGAGCAGGCCCAGATTGCGCGCTCCCTCGGGGTGGCAATCGTGAACGGCGAAGGCTCGAACCCCTTCGACAACCAGTTGGACAAGATGCGCGCCGACCTTGAGACCGCTCACGAGCAGCGCATCCAGGCCGAGGCCCAGCTTTCGTCTATCGAGAAAGGCGACCCGTCGGCGCCAAACTCCGCGCTGAGCGCTGCCGCCGATGAGATTATTGCCAGCGACCCGCAACTCAATGCCCTCAAGAGCTCCCTTGGGCAGAAGCGCAGCGAACTGCTTGGAACGCTGGCCGGCCTTACTCCAAATAATCCTTTGCGAAAGCAGACCGAGGAGCAGCTATTTGAAACCGAAGCCGCACTCCAGAAGATGCAGGCCAGCCTGCGGGCAAAGGCGGCGGCTCGTCTGGAAGAAAAGCTTCACGCCGAAGTCAACCGCGCCGCCACCGTTGAATCGCGCCTGCTTCATGACCTGCAATCGCAGACCAGCACTGCCACCAGCGCGACTCCGAAGTTTCAGCGCTCCGAAGAGATCAAGGCGGATATTGCGCGGCTGCAGGCGAGATACAACGTAATCGACGAGCGCATCGGCAACCTGGAACTTGAGAGCAACTCGCCGGGTTCTGTCCACATTTTTCAGCCTGCCTTACCCCCGCTCGGCCCGGCGCCCAACAAGGCGCACAAGTTCCTGCCGCTGCTGTTCCCGGTCTCGATTCTGCTCGGGATACTCGCTGCGGTCCTGATGGATCTTCTCGATCCGCACCTGTACACGGGCAGCGACGTCGAGGCGGTCATGGGCTTTGCTCCGGTCGGCGTTCTGTTCGACGATCGCGAAGTGACGCAAATGGTTTATGACGAGTGCGCGCTGCGCATGGCGGCAGGCATTGACCATGCGGCTCATTCAGCCGGGGTGCGCACCTTCGTAGTCACCGGCGTCACCTCGGGCGCAGGGACCACGAGTATCGTGGGACAACTGGGCAGCACGCTTGCCAAACTCGGGCGCAAGACGCTCACCGTCGATGCCTCGGGCAACAGCAATCCGGTCGCCTATGCAACGGTGAATCTGAATGACCCGGCGCGCGGACCGGAATTCGGCGGAGAGAAGAGTTCGCCGGGTACCGAGCTACAATCCACGGTAGTGCCCCAGCCGCTCAGCTCCAAGGTAACGCCGCTGGCGACCAGCTTCATGGCGAAGGCATTTCAGGAGCTGACCAACGAGTACGATATCGTATTGATCGACGCGGCCCCGATTCTCACCTCTGCCGAGTCCGAATACCTGGCCCGCTTCGCCGACGTTACAATCCTGGTGGGCGAATCGGCGCGCACCAAAAAGGCGGAGCTAAAGCGCGCGGCGCGCCTGCTCGAGCGGCTTAACGTCAGCGGAGTTGCGGTCGTCATCAACAAGGTTGGCCTACTGCGCGCCGACAAGTCGCTCAAGCGGGACATCGACGATTTCGAGGCTCGCATCAGCAAGATGAATCTTCGCTGGCAGCCCAAGTATCACCGTCCCGACGCCACTCCCTTTACTCCTTTTGTCGCCAAGAACGGCGTAGTGGACGCGGAAGAAGTCCCTACCGCGCGAGAAGCATAACCCGCAGCTGAAGTCTCGATCATGCATGTCACGCACTCCAGACAACCCGGCAGGCGGCAATTCTTCCTTATCCAATACGGAAAGGAATGACGCGCGTCCTCAGCATGGCGCGGAGAACCTCGCGCAGGCCGTAGCCCGGCTGTGGAAAGAGATTCTGGGCCTGCCCGGGGCCGGCCTGGACGACAACTTCTTCGAGTGCGGCGGCACTTCGCTGCTGGAAACCGTACTGGTTTCGAAGATCAATCTGGCGCTGCGTGAAGCGGGCCGCGACCAGTTGCCCATTGCGGCGATCTTCGAACATCCAACGCTACGCGCCATGTCGCGGCTGATCGGCGGTTCCGAAGCGCCATCCGCAACAAACTCCTCAGCAGCTTCGGAGCGGCCGCTTGCACCTCCGTCTTCATCCGCCATCGCCATCATCGGCATGACGGGGCGCTTTCCCGGAGCGAACAGCGTAGAGGACTTCTGGAACAAACTCGCCGCTGGCGTCGAATCCATCACCTTCTTCGAGCGCGAGCAGCTGGACGGTTTCGAGCGCGAGGTCGCGCGTCGAACGGAAAACTACGTCGCTGCCCGGCCAATTCTGCCCGATGCGGATAAATTCGATGCGGCGTTCTTCGGAATCTATCCGAAGGAAGCCGCCCAGATGGATCCGCAGCATCGCGTCTTCCTTGAATGCTGCTGGGAAGTGCTCGAGCGCGCCGGTTACGATCCCGCCCACACCACACATTCGGTTGGCGTTTTTGCCGGATGCAGCATGAACACCTACTTCATGCGCAATCTGGCCACGGGGCGTGAGTTTCTCGAAGACTTCACCGGCGGCTACCAGGTGAGCAACTACGTCACGATGATGGGCAACGACAAGGACTTCCTGCCCACACGCGTCAGCTACAAGCTGAACCTGCGCGGTCCCAGCATGACGGTGCAGACCGCCTGCTCTACCTCTCTCGTTGCCGTCTGCCAGGCGGCGCAGACCCTGCTGACCGGGGGATGCGACATGGCCCTCGCCGGTGCTGTCTCCATCACCGTTCCGCAGCATCGCGGATACATTCCGCAGGAAGGCGGCCTCGCCTCACTCGACGGCCATTGCCGCCCGTTCGATCGCAGGGCCAGTGGGACCGTCTTTGGATCAGGTTCGGCCGTGGTGCTGCTCAGGCGCCTCGAAGATGCGGTTGCGGACGGCGACCAGGTGCTTGCCGTCATTCGCGGATTTGCGTTGAACAACGACGGCTCGGTCAAGGTGGGATACACCGCCCCCAGCGTCGATGGTCAGGCGCAGGTCATCCAGCGCGCCCAGAAAATGGCCGGCGTTCCGGCCGAGTCCATCACTTACATTGAGGCGCATGGGACGGGAACGCCACTGGGCGATCCCATAGAAATCGCCGGTCTGAATAAGGCCTTCCGCACGTCGACATCGGCGGAGAACTTCTGCTCGGTGGGAACCGCCAAAGCCAATGTCGGACATCTCGACGTAGCCGCAGGCGGCGTGGGACTGATCAAGACAGTGCTGCAGATACAGAACCGCGCCATTCCCGGCCTGTTGCACTTCGAAGCGCCGAATCCGCACCTGGAGCTTGAACACAGCCCCTTTTACTTCACACGCAAGCTGGAACCATGGCACTCGAACGGAACGCCGTTGCGCGCCGGTGTAAGCGCCTTCGGCGTCGGCGGCACAAATGCGCATGTGATCGTCGAGGAGCCGCCGCAGATGGAGCCCTCCGACGATGGGCGCGAGCACCAGATACTGGTGTGGTCGGCAAAAACTCCGGGCGCTCTGGGGAACCTGACGCAATCGCTCGCAAAGCACTTCGCGGCCAATCCTGAGCAGAGCCTGGCCGATGCGGCTTGGACGCTGCAGGTGGGACGCAGCCGTCATCATCACCGGCGCGCGCTGGTTGCTGGCTCCGCGCGGGAAGCGGCTGCGATTCTTCATGCGGGCGACTCTGCAGCCGTTGCGAAGCAGGACAAGCCCTTCGAGAATCCCTCTCTTGTCTTCTGCTTTCCCGGCCAGGGCGTGCAGTCCATCGGCATGGGGCGCAGGCTCTATGAGACAGAGGCCGTATTCCGCGAGGCGCTCACGCGCTCGAGCGAACTGCTCGCGCCTGCGCTGGGCGCAAGCCTTCTCGACGTGATCTATCCGCCGGAACCGACGGCCGAGGCACAGACGCGGCTCAACCAGACCCTCTATGCACAGCCGGCGATCTTTGCCTTTGAATACGCCCTGGCGCAGTTGTGGCTCTCATGGGGCATTCGGCCGGCCGCGATGGTCGGCCACAGCGTCGGCGAATACGTCGCGGCCTGTCTCGCCGGAGTCTTCTCGCTGGAAGATGCTCTGCGCCTGATTGCAGCCCGCTGCCGCCTGATGCAGGAGTTGCCGCGCGGTTCGATGCTTGCGGTCCGCAAGGACGAGGCGACGGTCGCCGCTCTGATCCCGGAAGACCTCGACCTGGCCGCGGTAAACAGCCCGCAACTGTGTGTCGTCTCCGGACCGGATGAGGCGATCGACAGCTTTATCAGGAGCCTGGATGCGGAAAAGATTGTCTCGCGCCGCCTTGCGACATCCCATGCCTTCCACAGCCGCATGGTCGAGCCTGCGCTTGCCCCCTTTGCCGAAGTCGTCCGCGCCATAGACTTTTCC
>JAFAMZ010000072.1 GCA_019232935.1 Silvibacterium sp. | reverse complement strand
CAGGTATCACCTCGATCATCCTTTTGTGTTCTACCTGCAGGGCCAGGAATATAAGGTCCAGTATCTTCCTGCGGAATCGAATACCGGCATGTTCGGCGGAAACTCCAACTGGCGGGGGCCTATCTGGATGCCGGTGAACGGGCTGATTATGCGGGCTCTTCTGCAGATGTACCCCTTCTATGGACCCGACTTCAAGGTGGAATGCCCCACTGGTTCGGGCAAGTACCTGACGCTATTCGAGGTGGCAGAGGAACTCGGCGACCGTCTGACGAAAATTTTTGTGCGCGATGGGAATGGCAAACGCGCCGTTTACGGAGGAACGAAGAAGTTCCAGGAGGATCCGCACTGGAAGGATTACATCCTCTACTACGAGTATTTCCATGGCGATAACGGCGCGGGACTGGGCGCCAGCCATCAGACAGGATGGACTGGCCTGATTGCCCGCCTGCTGGATTTACATGCGCGCCTGGATTCGGACGCGCTGCTGAAGCGGGCCGCAGGTGTGATGGCCCAGATGACACGGGAGCAGGTCGCGGGGACATAGCGCAGGCGCTTCGCAATCGCATAGGCGGGCGGCTGAGTGACGCATGCGGCGAGCAGAGGGGGTCACTTTGCTCGCCTGAATCGTCGGTTTGCCCTGGCGCTCTGCACAAGAAATCGGGCATATCTATTTTCATAAAAAAAGAACTGACAATATGTTTCTCGGCAGGTATTATGTTGGCCTTCGGCGCCGACAAGGCTCGAGCAGCGCGGACTGAAGTCTTCCCCATTTTTACCGTTCCACCTTCACAACCGCGCAGTCGGTGCTCCCCTAAACTCCCGAATCGCAACCGCTGTCTGCGAGCTGCCGCATTATCCGGAGGACGAACTTATGGGCACCTATACCTATCCCGGTGTTTACATCGAGGAACTCCCAAGCGCAGTTCACACGATTTCAGGGGTGGCCACTTCGATCGGGGCGTTTGTGGGCTGGGCGCCGAAAGGTCCGACCAACGAGGCGGTTCTGGTTCAGAGCTTTCTGGATTTTCAGCGGCAGTTCGGCGGATTGGACTCGCGGAGCCTGCTGGGATATTCAGTGTCTCAATTCTTCAATAATGGCGGCCAACAGGCCTATATCGTGCGTCTTGCGCAGAGCGAAATCACGACTGCTCCAGCAGGCGGCACAGCGCCGGCTGCGGGGTGGGCGCAAGTTGCTGTTACCGGGGGTGCGGTTTTTTTCACAGCGCAAAACCCAGGCGCATGGTCGAGCGCTTACGGCGTTCAGGTCTCGGCCAGCTCGGGAGCTACCTTCACGGCGTCATTTGTCTATGCGCCCCAGGGAACACCGCTAGTGACACTCGAAACAGTTACAGGGATCTCGGTGAGTTCGATCGGGACGGCGAAATCCAATTATCTGAACTTCACCGTTACGGGAACGCCGACAGCGGCCCCGGCGAATGGCCTCTATATGCTGGCAGGCGGCGTCGATGGTGACGGAGTCAAGGTTCCCGGCGCCACTGCTGCCACAGCTACGATTTTTGTTCCGGGCAGCACTACAGCCGGTTTCGCTTTCTCGGCGCAGAATGCCGGGGCATGGGGAAACACGCTGGCGATCGGCGCTTCTCCGGCGCCCGGCGACGCCACCAACACGCGCTTCAGCATCAATGTCGTTACGGTGAGTCCGGCGGGCACGCTCGCGGTTGTGGAGACCTTTCCCAACCTTTCCGTCAGTGCTTCGGACCCCTCGTATGTCGTGACGGTCGTGAACGCGGACTCCAACTATGTGACAGTCAAGGCAGTGGGCACGCCGACGACAGCTCTGAACAGCCCCTTCCCACCCTCTACACCTCCATCGGCTCCATTCGCTACGCCTCCATTCCTGACGGGCGGCTTTGACGGAGTGGTGCTCGACCCGACGGCAGACGGAAGCGGGGGCGGACTGTTCATGACGGCATTGAACTCCGACGGCTCCGGCACCGGAGGTGTTCATCTGCTGGATACCGTGAGCATCTTCAACCTGCTCTGCGTTCCGGGAGAGTCGGAAGCGACGGTGATTTCCAATCTGCAGAAGTACTGCCACGATCAACGCGCCTTTTACATCGTGGACCCTCCACAGACGGAAACAATCGCCAACCTGGAGACCCTGGGACCGGCGGGAGTCGATACCACAGCATCGAGCGGAAACATCACTGGCCAGTACTCGATCAACTCCGCATATTACTTCCCGTGGATCGAGGCCCCAGATCCCCTGAGCGGCAACCGGCCGAGGCTCTTTCCGCCATGCGGTTTCGTCGCAGGCATTTACGCATCTACCGATGCGACGCGCGGTGTGTGGAAGGCGCCGGCGGGAATCGATGCGAGCCTTACCGGCGCGCTTGGGCTACAGTACGACCTGACGGACTTGCAGAACGGCTCTCTTAACACGCAGGCGATCAATTGCCTCCGCGAATTCAGGGTCTACGGTGATGTGGTCTGGGGCGCACGGACCCTGCAGGGGAACGATCAGGCCGGGTCTCAGTGGAAGTATGTTCCGGTCAGGCGGCTGGCTTTGTATATCGAGTCAAGCCTCTACGACGGAACGCAGTGGGTAGTCTTCGAGCCGAATGACGAGACCTTGTGGGGTCAGATCAGGCTCAATATCGGTTCGTTTCTGCAGAGCTTATTTCTGCAGGGAGCCTTCGCAGGGACGACGCCGCAGCAGGCTTATTTCGTCAAATGCGACGCCGACAACAATCCGGCTTCGAGCGTGGCGTTGGGGGTGGTGAACATTCTGGTCGGTTTTGCTCCGCTCTATCCTGCTGAATTCGTCGTGATCCAGATTCAGCAGATGGCCGGCCAGACTGTTTAAGCAAGGAGGAAGAAAATGGCTCAGTTTCCAGCGAATCCGACGCGGTTGGACCCTTATAAGAATTTCAAGTTTCGCCTCAAGTGGGATGGCAAGTACGTCTACGGCGGCAGCAAGGTCACCGGCCTCAAACGGACGACAGAAGTCGTAGAGCATCGGGCTGGAGGCGATCCTTCCACCTCGCATAAGTCGCCAGGGCGGAACAAATTCGAGGCCATCACTCTGGAGCGGGGACTCACCCAGGATCTCGCCTTCCATGACTGGGCGGGCCTGGTCTGGAATTTCGGCGCCTCGCTTGGGTCGGAAGTGTCGCTGAAGAATTTCCGCAAAGACATTTACCTCGAACTCTACAACGAGGCAGGGCAGTTGGTGATTGCATATAAAATCTATCGCTGCTGGGTTTCCGAGTACCAGGCGATGCCGGACCTCGATGCCAATGCAAACGCGATTGCGATCGAGCACATCAAGCTGGAGAACGAGGGCTTTGAGCGCGACACCAGCGTCACCGAATCTGCAGAACCCACCCTCAGTGCTGTAAGCGCGTAGGTATTTGTAACTTTCAGCAGAGCAAATGTGGGCAATCGGCTTCATGGGAGAGCGACTCTGCCGTGAGATTTCTTTCCAGCGCGGATTTCCTCGATCTGTGGGAGCGGGGCTTCCGTCTGCATCCGCTCGACCAGGCGCTTCTGATCCTTGGCATGGGCCTGCCGGAGGTGTCGTACGATGGCCTGGCGGACTGGCCGCTCGGACGCCGCAACGCCGCGCTCATCGAATTGCGGTGCGCGTGCTTCGGGCCACATCTGCGCAGTTGGGTCACATGTCCGAGTTGCGGAGAAAAGCTGGAGTGCGATCTCGATGGCCGCGCCTTCACAACGGTCACGGCGGGTTCCCGAAAAACAATCGACCCAATCGTCGTCAATGGCTGTTCGTATCGCCTGCCCACCAGCCGGGACCTGGCTCAGGTGGCGCATGAGCGGAGCCCTTTCGAAGCGGCTGTTCGCCTGGTTGAAAGCTGCTGCATGAAAGACGGGGAGCCTCCAGACCTGAACGAAAAGGAGTTGGAGGAGGTGGGGGAGCGACTGGCTTCGGCCGACCCACTGGCTGAAATCCTCGTTGGGTTGCGCTGTCCCATGTGCGGCAACGAGTCCAGCGAAATTCTGGATATCGGCAGTTTTTTCTGGACAGAGATCGAAGCGCGAGCGAAGCAACTGCTCTTCGCGGTCCATAGGTTGGCTGAGCGATACGGCTGGACGGAACAGGAAGTGCTCTCGCTAAGCGAACATCGCAGGGCATTTTACCTGGAGATGGTGCATGGATGAGGGGCTATCTCGAAAGGCTGAGTTCCAGCGTGCTCAAACCCGGAGGGACGATCCATCCCATTCTGACGCCTATCTATTCTTCGGAAATCCGAGCGAACGCGGAGGATTACGAGCAGGAGATCGCCCCACGGCTGGTCCAGCCTGCCCGGCAGGTTACGCATGACGAAAGCGTTCCCGCCCTGGCTCATACGGCTGAGACTGTGCCGCCTCCCGAATCCGATGCAGCCCCACCTCCGCCGAACGCTGATGCGAAACTGTACGTCCCTTCGCAAAAGGCACCGGAGCCGGAGCCTCCAGGGTTGGCGGCGCCGGCAAAACCTGAACCGAAGATCTTCACCCGCACAACACCTGACGAGCCACAGTCAGTTACCCCACTCACTCGCAGACTTGATGAAGAGGATCGCGAGACGAGGTCACCTCATTCAGATCCATCCAGCCAGGAACCTGCCGAACTGCCGCACCCCGCCCAGCCGTATGAAATCAATATCACCGCGGAGTCCGTTCGCTCGGTGCCAGTCCACGCTGAAGCGGCACCACGTCCAACAGCGATGCCGGTTCCCGAGTCACGGCCGGTAAGCAGTGCCGCTGCTGATTCAAAGCCCACAAAAGAAGAACATACTTCCGCCATCGTCTTCCAGGACCGATTCACGCCTCTAATCACCAAACCAATGCTGCCGGAGCGCCCGGAGCGAGCGCCCGCAATTTCAATGGCCCCGGTTTCTGACGCACGAAAAGAACAATCGAGGCCGATCTTCGAAATGCGGAAACAACTGCAACGGGAGCCAGACGAGATTCAAATCCACATCGGACGCATCGAGGTGACCGCGGTTCCGCCTCCGCAGGCGCCTCGAGCACGCAAGCCGGAGAACAGGCAGATAAGCCTGGATGAATATCTCAAGAGCAGTCATGGGGGGACGTGATGAGCAGCGCCCTCGCCATCGCTGGTGTTACAGCTACGCTCGAGTTTTTCCTGAACGCCGTTCTGAACAATCCCAGCTCGGTCCTGGGAACAGTGACGGTTTCGGCTCTTGCTCCAGACATTTTACAGACCACCGTAGCCGGCAGTTCAAAATTGTATGTGAACCTGTTTCTGCACCAGGTGGCTCACAATCCGGCATGGCGCAATATCGGATTTCCTTCTCTCTCTGCCGACGGCAGCACATTGCTGCAAAATCCTCCTCTCGCGCTCGATCTGCATTATCTGTTGACGGTCTACGCTTCAGAAGATACCCAGGCGGAGGCCCTGCTGGGATACGCGATCCTGATGCTGCACGAAAATGCGATCCTGCCGCGAGCGCAGATCCGCACCGCTCTTATCAGCCTGCCCTCGACCAATCCGTTTTCGACGAATCCGTTGTCGAATCCCCTGAGCACGTCTGGGCTCGCCGATCAGATTGAGATGATCAAGATCACGCCCGCCACGCTGGGCCGCGAGGAAATGGCGTGGATCTGGACGGCGCTAAAGGCCGACTACCGCCCCACTTATGCCTTTCAGGCTTCGGTTGTGTTGATTCAGCCGCAGTTGCCGACGTCTGTTGCGCTTCCGGTCTTGAGCACAAATATTTCCGCCCAGGCCGTATCGCCCGCCCAGATCGTCGACATCCAGCCGCCAAACAACCAATTGGTGGCAGCTCCCGGAGATATTGTAACGGTCACAGGTCAGTTTTTGTCGGGCCCCTCTCAGATCTCCCTGACGAATGCGCGCCTTGGAATTCAACGGCCGCCATTTGCTCCAACTACAGTTACGAATAGCGCGCTCGCCTTTGTCGTTCCCGATGATGCGGTAAATCTGCCCGCAGGAGTCTATAACTTGACGGTGCTCTTCATCAGCGGCAGCACGGTTGTGAACAGCACAAACAGTTTGCCGATAGGACTGGCACCGTCGATCCTGAGTTCACCCGCGCCTGCCGCGACATCGAACGCTTCCGGAACGCTGGTGACTCTGACTTGCAAGCCGCAGGTCCGGCCCAATCAGACAGTCACCCTGATTCTCGGCTCTCAATCGGCCCAGGCGACGCAGTTTGAATCTGCTACGGCCGTCCTCAGCTTTCAATTTCCTGCTCTTGCCTCTGGCTCTTATCTGGCGCGACTGCGCGTGGATGGCGTCGAGAGTCCGGTAGGGGTCAACTGGAAGGCCACGCCGCCCGCTTTTACGGGGCCATTCATAACGATATGACGAAGCAAAAGGCAAAAGTTCCGTGGACCGAAGCCAATCAGGCTTTTCTGGTGGCGGAATTTGCTCGACTGAAGAACCGCTTCGCGTCGAAGATCGGGAAAAGCCCGGCGAGCGAAAAAACAGAGCGCCCTCCAAAGATGGAAGAGCCTGCGGCAATCGAACGACTCGTGGAAGTCTTCGGCCTGAGCAGCTTTGAGCGTGACATCCTCCTGCTCTGCGCCGGCTATGAAATGGATTCCGAGATTGCCGCCCTGTGCGAAGAATGCCAGAGAACAACGCAGCGACCCGGCATCACTTTTGGGCTCGCGATGGGCATGCTTGCCGACTCTCACTGGAGCGCCCTCACTCCGTCACGACCTCTGCGCCGGTATCGGCTGATCGAAGTTGGATCGGGACAGAGCCTCACGGCAGCGCCGCTTCGCATTGACGAGCGCATTCTGCATTATCTCGCGGGCGTGAATGCGCTGGACTCCCGGCTGGCGCCTTTGATCCAGTCCATTGCTGTACCCGAGTGGATAGTCAGCGAGCATCAAGCTGTTGCGAGTCGAGCGGCCGCAGGACTCGCGGCTTTTGCAGATGGTTTTCCGCTCATTCAATTTTGCGGCGATGACGCCTCGGGCCAGGAAGACATCGCCGCGATTGTTGCTCGAAGTGTGGGTTGCCAGTTGTTCGGAATACGCGCTGACGAGCTTCCGCCTTCGGGTCAGGACCTGGATCAATTTGCGATTCTTTGGGAACGGGAAGCACTCCTGCTGAACGGCGCTCTGGTGATCCAGTGCGCTTTTGCCGGAGCCGGAGCATCGGCCCGTCACCTGGCTGAGCGATCGCGCACTCCGGTGTTTCTGGCCTCGCGGGAGCCGATCCGACTCACTCGCACGTTTCTTCGTTTCGATGTAAACAAGCCGCAACCGTCGGAACAGAAGCGGCTATGGCAGCAGGCGCTCGGCCCGGCTGCTGTGGGCCTCAATGGCGTGCTCGACGATCTGGCCGAACAGTTTCGCCTGAGCGCCAGAATGATTTTCGCC
>JAFAMZ010000051.1 GCA_019232935.1 Silvibacterium sp. | reverse complement strand
AAGTTGTGAACTGTGACGATCGGTCAGATTTCTACAAGCGGGCCACCCCTTGTTCGGGAGAGTATGGAACCAATGGCCACAACACCGCACGCAGCGGAGCCGCTGGAACCAGTTCCCGTAGAGCCCGTTCCCACCGTTGAGACTTCCCAGCCACACGGCCCGCGGCGTGCAGCCGTAGCCTTCATCTTCGTCACCGTTGCGCTCGACATGCTCGCCATGGGCATGATCGCGCCCGTTCTGCCGCGTCTGATCACCTACTTCATGGGCGGCAACCAATCCCGGTCCGCCGAAATGCTCGGCATCTTCGGAACCGTCTGGGCCGTGATGCAGTTCTTCTTCTCGCCCATGCTCGGTTCGCTCTCCGACCGCTTCGGACGCCGGCCCGTCATCCTGCTCTCGAACTTCGGCCTCGGCCTCGACTATCTCGTCATGGCCCTCGCGCCCACTCTCGCATGGCTCTTCGTCGGGCGCCTCATCTCCGGTGTCACCGCCGCCAGTATCCCCACCTCGATGGCCTACATCGCCGATGTCACGCCCAAGGAGAAACGCGCCGCCGCCTTCGGCATGGTCGGCGCCGCCTTCGGCCTGGGATTCGTCCTCGGACCCGCTCTCGGCGGTATTCTCGGCGGCGTGAATCCGCGTCTCCCATTCTGGGCCGCCGGAGCCATGAGTCTCATCAACGGCATGTACGGACTCTTCGTTCTGCCCGAATCCCTCAAGCCCGAGTCGCGCAGCCTCCGCTTCTCCTGGAAGCGTGCCAATCCCATCGGCTCGCTGACGCTGCTTCGCCGTCATCGCGAGCTGCTCGGCCTCGGAGCAGTCCTCTTCCTCAGCTATCTCACGCAGCAATCGCTCCAGAACACCTGGGTCCTTTACCTCGATTACCGTTACAGTTGGACCGATCGCGCCGTCGGCCTCTCGCTCGCTCTCGTCGGAATCTGCTCGGCTATTGTCGGCGCGGTGCTGGTCAAGCCCATTGTGGCCCGCATTGGCGAACAAAAGGCCATCCTCGTCGGACTCGCCATCGGCTGGATCGGCTTCGCCATCTTCGGCCTGGCTCCCACCGGCAAAATCTTCCTTGTCGGAATCCCTATCATGGCGGCCTGGTCCCTCTGCGGACCCGCCGCCCAGGGACTCATGACGCGCCACGTTGCTCACAACGAACAGGGCCAACTCCAGGGATCGGTCCAGTGTATCCGCGGCCTCACCGCCCTGATCGGCCCGTCTCTGTTTACTCTCGTCTACGCCGCCGCTCTCCGTCCCGGATCAAAGCTTCACCTGCCCGGCGCCCCATTCCTGCTTGCCTCCGCGATTCTGCTCTCCGCGCTGCCGCTGGCAATGGCTGCTACGCGGAAGGAAGAGGCTTAGGGCCGCACTCAGACCCAGCGCCTTTGATCGCATAGCGCGGAGCCGGCCCTACGGTTCCCCGCTTGCGGATGCGCATCCGGATCGAACAGATACCGGCGTGTTTCGAAGAATTGGGAGCGTTGCGGTGAACTACAGGAGGATCGGCTCGAACTACATCGCAGCAACGGGAATTACTGCTTCGGCCGGGGCCGCCGGGTGAGGACAAAAACGCTTCGTGACTTTCCGATCGCGCTCACTTCCCGAACAATGATTCCGATTTGGGTCTACGACTCAGGATTATAGCGGCGGAGCTTCAACTCCGCCGCAACCGCATTTGCAGGGCGCGGATCGCCCGTGATCCGGAGATTGCGCCCGGATTTCTCGGCAAACCGCGAGCTGGCCGCGCTCCCTTTCAGGACGTTCGCCGTGACGGTCCGTGAGTGAAGAGAATGTATATCTCAATTATCAGGCGGTTCGAGAGGGATCCAGATTTCGACGGGTCCGACAGGAAGGCCGCTCTCTGAGATGTCCGTGAATCTCTCGAACTCTGGCGCGTTCTTCTCCAGGCGTCCAGACGCAGGCAGCCAGGTTCTCAGCATCCATATCCAGGTGTCGCGAAGCCGCGCTGCATCCTCTACTCGAACGACTGCATATTCTCCCGCTTCGAGGGTCAGACGGTCACCGTGGATCGAATCATCCTGA
>JAFAMZ010000425.1 GCA_019232935.1 Silvibacterium sp. | reverse complement strand
ACCAACGAGTGCTCGGGCGCCTTTAACCCCACCTTCTTGCCGCCGGCGAAGATCTCGTGCTTGCCGTGCTCCTCATACCACTTCGTGAGCGTGGCTGTCATGTGCATCTTCTCGATGATGTTCCGCCAGCCGATCCCCGTGTTGTACGCGCAGAAGCTGATCTCGCCTTCCTGCGTCGCGTACGGGATGATGCACTGCTCGGTGCGCCGGAAATCGTAGTTGAAGAGGTCCTGAAACCACATGCCTGCGATGAAAAGGAAGTTCCAGCGGTCGGCGCGGCGCTTCTCGGTGTCTGCCATGGTGCGGTCGGCCGTGACCTTGCCGTAGTTGCGACCGGTCGCGCCGAAGCACTTATCGAACTTCTGCAGCAGATCGAGAATCTTGAAGTGCGTCGGCGACTTCGTCGGATCGTAGTTCCGCAGTAGCGCCAGCGTCACGCCCAGAATCGACAGGAACTTGCCGCGCGCGGCGTCGTTGATCTTCGCCACATCCTTCGCGAGCCGGTCGGCATTCAGAAAAGCCGTTACCGGAACCGCTTCTTTGGTCTCCTTGTCGATCATCAGCGCCATGCCAACGCCGCAGTTCGGATGGCATCCGCACGACAGCTGTCCCCATTCATGGTTCGGCCCATGTACCAGGTCCGCCCAGTCGGAGAAAGTGCTCATAAAGCTGATCGGGAACCAGTCGCGCGTCGGCACGCCAAGGCCCATCTGGTCTTTGATGTCGTGCGCCATGTGGCTCAGCGTGTAGCGCTGCGCCTCGCGCCGCTCGTCTGTGACCGCCTCGTCGCGGCCCGTGAACGACACCGGCTGGAAGCTGATGAAGTTGATCTTCTTCGGATTGTCGAGCGCAAACTGGATGATGCGACCCACCTGCTCGTTATTGATGCCGTTCACGATGGTGGTCACCGGAACAATATCCACGCCCGCCTCATGCAGGTTATGGATCGCCTGCAGCTTCACATCGAACAGGTTGCCGACCTTCCGGTGCGAGTTCGCCGCGTTGCCGATGCCATCAAACTGCAGATACGCATAGCGCAGACCCGCTTCCGCCGCCGCCCGGCAAAGCTCTTTCGACTTCGCAAATTCAATGCCGTTGGTCGCCGCCTGCACCGAGTTGTAGCCCACCTTGCGCGAGTAGGCGACGGCATCAAGGAAGTAGGGCGACAGCGTCGGCTCGCCACCCGAGAACTGCACCGACATCTGCCGGCGCGGCTTGATGGTGATGGCGTTGTCCAGCATCGTCTTGATCTCTTCCCAGGTCAGTTCGTGCACAAACCCCACCTGGTTGGCGTCCATGAAGCACGGATCGCACATCATGTTGCAGCGGTTCGTCAGGTCGATGGTCAGCACCGACCCGCGGCCGTGCGTCACCGTCGAGGTGCCGTGGTTGTGCAGCTTCTCATCGTTATGCGCGCGGATGTCGCGGCCCGGGAACACCTCTTCGAGGTGCCGCATGAACGCCGGATCGATCGACATCACGTCTTCGAAGTGGCCGTGCTTCGGGCAGTCCTTCACCATCAGGATCTTGCCGTCACGCTCGACGATCTGCGCCTTGATCTCGCCTACCTTCTCGTTCAGCAGGATCTCGTGCGGCAGCTTGCCATCCAGAATCTGCTGCCGGATCTCAGGCACGCACTTCGGACACAGCGAGTCCGTCGTCCGCGGCCAGCCCAGGGGAGGCTTCTCCTTCTGATAGGACTTGAGCAAAGGCTTGTCCGACCACTTCGGAGTGAACGAGGGGCTGGGACGGATGCTGTTCAGCTTATCGAAAACAGCCCATGCGCTCTTGGCCGCATACGTGAGTGTCCTCTCGGCATACTTCACGGCTTTTGACATCAATCAGTCTCCTAATGACTGGCTTCCGCCGCTTGAGGCGGGGTCTCAAAAATCTTGGTCCTGAAGCCAGCGGCTGGGGGTTCGCCAGACTGCCGGCATGTCTTCCCGGCCGTGAAACTGGCCCGGAAGACTTTACCAGTCATTAGGATAGGATGCGATGCCGTAATCGGGGAAACCATTCCCAGCCGAACGGTGAAAATCCGCAGTTGGACGGGAAATCCGCCCTTCGAACGGAGGGCCCCTCAGTCCAACCCGCCGTTTTTCGGGTGGTGAAATACCCTGTCCCGCACGTCCGGCCAGAACTCCGTGAAGAGGTGGCCACCCGCCAGCCCCGCCAGCGATAGACCGAACGTCCTCGCGACCACTCCGCCATTCGCGCTTGGCCCCGGATAGTAGGTCATGATCAGCGCGGAGGCCATCGCGTGCCCCACAACAGCCGAATAGTTGAAGCCCTGCAATCCGTTGTCGCGCCGGGTCACAAACACCCGCATGGCCGCATAGACTCCACGCCTCGCTTTGGGGCCGTGCGCCATGCGAAAGTATCTCGGATCTTCATGGGTCACCGTCGGCAGCAGGCTGTCGGAGAAGAAGCGCATGCTCGCCCCACGCAGCGCAGCCGCGCCCAGCCGCTGTCCAAAGGCCGCCGAGTCCGTCCCGTATTTCGGGTCCAAATCAACCGCCTGCTCGATGGCCGGAGATACAAAGGTTGGGAACAGGCTCGTCCATTGGGCCTGTTCCTGGAGCCAATAGACGATCTTTTCCTCCGCATCGAGCGGCTTCACCTGCTGGCCGCAATTCACCAAGACGCTACCCCTCACGGCAGGTGCGGCATGGGAAGCAGGCGCGTTCGGCAGCGAGTCATCCTTCTCGCACAAGCCGCTCACTGCCGGCACAAACAGCAGAAGCGCAAAACAACGCCAGCGGAATCCTGTCCTTGCCATCCGAAAACGATCCTCATTTCTGTGGTGGAACAGCCTGGGCTCTGCTTTGCCATCTCTGCTGCAGCGGCTCATCTATTTAAGAGGCGCTGTCCTCGGATACAGGATGTATCGGAAACCTCGCTCCGTCATTAACGCATCATGTCTCCTGCGGCTTCCGCAGCGGCCAAGACATTAACTCGCTCGGCACTGCCTGCCTTTCCATCCATTGATTTCCCCACTCTCGCGCGCCGATACTGTTTCTGAACGGCTGTGTGAGGATGTCATGACCAATCAGCCCGGCAGTTTTGAAAATTTCGGCCGCAAAATCGACGAAACCGTCAGCAAGGCCGCTCCCCGCGTTGAAGAAGAGCTGAAGAAGATCATCGCCTTTCTCAATGATGAGGTCGTCCCCAAAGTCCGCGAAAATTCCTCCAAAGGGCTGCGCGTCGCCGCCGACCAGCTCAGCCGCCTCGCCGAACACCTTGATCGAACTACAGGGGACCGAACCACAAGGGACCGGACCACTGGCGACCCCGCCTCCGAATCGCGGCAAAATCCGGCTGATCCAAATCCTGAAAACCAGGGTCAGAGCCGATAAAGATGCTCAGAGCCGCGATTACTCAGGGCCCATCGCGCCCGAATCCCGTCACCTTCGTCTCTTTTGCCCTCCTCCTCTGCCTCGCCGGATGCAGTCATCGCGCCAAGGTCGCCTACTCCCCTCCCCCACCTCCTGTCGCGGCACCTGCTCCAAGCCCCGCGCCTCCCGTTATCACCGCGCCTGCGCCGGCGCCCCAGCCGCCTGTACCCACTGCCCCCGCCCTCACTTCCGACGAGGCCTTCGTCGCCGCGCACCAGCCCGTCTACACCGAAGAAGGCATGGCCAGCTGGTACGGGCCCAACTACCACGCCCACCGCGGGGCCAACGGACAGATCTACGATCAGAACGGCATCTCCGCCGCGCATCGCACCCTGCCCATGGGTTCCCTCATTAAGGTCACCAACCTTGAGACCGGGCAGACATCGATCATGCGCATCACCGATCGCGGGCCCTTCGTGCCGGACCGCATCATCGACCTCTCCGTCACCGCGGCCAAACAGGTCGGGGTCTGGCGTCCCGGAACCGCACGCGTCCGCATCGACGTCTACGACACGCCTCACCCGATCGCCACCGGAGGCCGCTGGTGTGTGCAGATCGGCGCCTTCTCCCGCGAGCACGATGCCATCAAGCTCGAGGAGCACCTCTCGCGCAAGTACCAGACCGCCAATGTCATCGAGTTCACCGGGCCCACAGGGCACTGGGTCCGCATCCGCCCGCTGGCGGATGACAAGCAGCGCGCCCAGGAGATCGCCAGGAGCATCAGCCCCCGCGAGGGCGAAGCCTACCTGGTGCGTCTCGACTAAGGAGAGGCCGAACCAGATGTCGCAAGTCGGCCGCGTCGCTATCGCTGTCCTTGTGGGCTACTTAGTTAACGCTGCTCTGGTTGCTGTAACC
>JAFAMZ010000325.1 GCA_019232935.1 Silvibacterium sp. | reverse complement strand
CCTGATGATCGGGCTCCGCCGCAGCACCCAACCGGGACATATCGCCCGTGCTGCACTCGAAAGCATCGCCTTCCAGGTGGCCGACGTGCTTGAGGCTATGAACGGCGACACAGAGAGTGCCTGCCCCGAGCTGCGTGTCGACGGCGGAGCCTCAGCCAACGATCTCCTCATGCAGGGCCAAGCCAACCTGCTCGGAATCCCTGTCGTCCGCCCCAAGGTGATTGAGACCACGGCGCTCGGCGCTGCGTATCTTGCCGGTCTCGCCTGCGGTTTCTGGGAAAGCCCCGAGGAGATTGCCAAGCTGCGCGAACCCGATAAGCGGTTCGAGCCTAAGATGTCTTCAGAAGACGCAACGCGCCACAGAGAACGCTGGAAGAACGCCGTCGAACGATCGAGACACTGGAGCACGCCTGCATGAACGCCATCGACTCCCCCGACATGAATCGCGACTCCATGCTCGAACGCATCCGCACCCGCACCGAGCCGTGGGACATCATCGTCATCGGCGGCGGAGCGACGGGCGCCGGAATTGCCGTTGACGCCGCTACCCGCGAGTTCGACGTGCTGCTCGTCGAGCGCGAGGACTTCGGCAAAGCCACGTCCAGCCGCAGCACCAAGCTGGTCCACGGAGGCGTGCGCTACCTCGAACAGGGCAACGTGTCTCTCGTCATGGACGCCCTTAAGGAGCGAGGGCTGATGCGCCAAAACGCCCCGCACCTCGTCCACGACCTGGCCTTTGTCGTACCGAATTACTCCTGGTGGGAAGCCCCCTTCTACGGAATCGGCATGAAGGTCTATGACCTGCTTGCCGGCAAGTACGGATTCGGCAAATCCCGCATCCTCTCGCGCGAGGAGACCCTGGAGCGGCTGCCCAATATTCAAACCGAAGGCCTGCGCGGTGGCGTGATGTACTACGACGGCCAATTTGACGATTCGCGCCTGCTGATCCACCTGATCATGACTGCCGCCGAATATGGTGCCACCGTCGCCAACTACGCCGAGGTCACCGAAATCCTCAAAGGGGAAGACGGCTTCGTCGATCGGGTGACCATTCTCGACCGCGAATCCGGCGAGCGCTTCACGGCGCATGGCAAGATCATCGTCAACGCAACCGGCATCTTCACCGACCAAGTCCGCCGCCTCTGCGACTCCGAAATCGAAGGCATGGTCGCGCCCAGCCAGGGCATCCACCTGGTCTTTGAACGATCATTTCTGCGCGGCTAATCCGCCATCATGGTGCCCCACACCAGCGACGGCCGCGTCATGTTCGCCATCCCCTGGCACGAGCACACCGTCGTCGGCACCACTGACACCCCCATTGACGGCCCCTCCTACGACCCGCTTCCCTTCGAGCAGGAGATCGAATTCATCCTCGACACTGCCTCGCGTTACCTGAGCCGCCCGCCGACGCGCAGCGACATCCTCAGCGTATATACCGGCATTCGCCCGCTCGTGAAGGCGGGCGCTGGAACGAGCAAAACCTCAGCCCTCTCGCGCGATCACACCATTCACGTCGACCACTCCGGCCTGCTCACCATTGTCGGCGGCAAGTGGACCACCTACCGCCACATGGCCGAGGACTGCGTCGACCACGCCATCACTCTCGGCAGCCTTCCCGACAGCGAGTGCCGCACACACCACCTCCAGATCCACGGCTATGACGACGAAATCGACGGTCTGAGCAACATGGGCGTCTACGGATCGGACGCAGTCCTCATCCAGCGCCTCGCCGAGGAAGAGCCTGACTTCGCAAAGGCTCTGCATCCCGCGCTTCCCTACATCGCCGCCGAAGTCGTCTGGGCCGTGCGCCATGAGATGGCGCGCACCCTCGACGACGTCCTCGCCCGCCGCATCCGTGCGCTGTTCCTGAATTCTCATGCCGCCCTTGAGATGGCTCCCGCCGTCGCCGCCCTCATGGCCCGCGAGCTCGATCGCGACGAAACCTGGGTGAATACGCAACTGGTAGAGTTTCAAAAGCTCGCAGCCAGCTATCTCCCCGAATCCGCAGTCGTACAGCAATGATCCACCGAAAGCGAGACCTTCTTTGATCCGTTCACCTTATTTGGGCGAGTTCGCAGGAACCCTGATTCTGATTCTGCTGGGCGATGGAGTCGTCGCCGGAGTTCTCCTCAAGCGCAGCAAAGCCGAGAACGCCGGATGGATGGCCATCACCAGCGCCTGGGCCTTCGCCGTCCTCTGCGGAGTGTTCACCGCAAACCTCTTCGGCAGTCCCGACGCACACCTCAATCCAGCCATTACTCTGGCCTTCGCGCTCAAGAACGGCAGCTTCCAGAACCTCGCTCCATTCGCCGCCGCGCAAATCGCCGGAGCATTCTGCGGAGCCGCCCTGGTCTGGCTCTTCTATCTGCCTCATTGGAAAGTCACCGAAGATCCGGCGCTCAAGCTTGGTGTCTTCTGCACATCTCCGGCGATCCGGAATCTCGCCGTCAGCTTCTTCTGCGAAGTGCTGGCCACCGCTGTGCTGATCGTCGTCATCGGCGCGATGACCTCAAAGCTCGTGCTCACCACAGGAGCCGCCGCGGGCCTCACCCCATATCTCGTCAGTTGCGTCGTCTGGGGCATCGGGCTCTCCCTCGGAGGAACCACGGGTTATGCCATCAACCCGGCACGCGACTTCGGCCCGCGCCTCGCCCACGCCCTGCTGCCCATAGCAGGCAAGGGCGGCTCCGACTGGGGATACGCCGGAATCCCTATCCTCGGCCCAGCCATCGGTGGCTTAATCGCAGGGATGATCCTACGCGTCATCGGCGCCTGAAGGACTGTGCCCTGGTCCCTGGGCCCTGTTCCCTGTCCTCAAACGAGTAGAGCAACCACTTCCGCGTGCCCGCGCTCTCGCGCATAATCTGCTGCAGTCTTGTCCTGATCGCACCGCGCCGTCCGGTCGGCTCCATTTTCGAGCAACAGAACCACCATGTCTCGATTCCCATTGGACGCTGCGATATGCAGAGGTGCGTATCCTCCGGCAGCCGTCGCGTTGACGTTGGCTCCCGCCTCGATGAGCAGCCGCGCGACCTCTACTGAATTTCCGAGCGCGATGCATGCATGCAGAGCCTGGTTCCGCAGAGGGTTATGCGAAGCCTGATGGATATGCGCGCCGTGTTCAAGCAGTAGTGCAACTGCTTCCGGGCTCGCAAATGCCGCCGCAAGATGCAGTGGTGGCCAGCCGTCTCCCGACACTTCGCGCGCGATCATCGCATCCGATGCGATGAGTTTGCGCAGACACTCGACGTCCCCGAGACATGCGGCCTCGGAAATGCTCAGATCGCCCGCATGCAGCCGCAGGAAATCCGTTACGAGCGGCTGTCTCGCATAAACCGACCACATCAGCGCCGAGACGCCCTGCGCATCCCGGCAACCCGCCATCGCCGGATTGGCCTCAACTTCGGAAGCGATCTTTGCTGTGTCTCCACTACGAACAAGGTTCAGAAACTGCTGGCTCATGCTGCGAGTATAGAAGCGATCTCACACATCTCGTCTCGGCATGGGTGCCCCCCTTCCGGGTTTTCGGGCGTGGGACTTTGCTCTCTTTGCGTCTTTGCGGTGAAACTTTGTCTTAATCTTTGTGGCGATTTGCCCAGCGCTGCTTTTGGTTCCCTCAATGGTCCAGCAAATCCCAACTCACTCGTCCCCGCTCAGCATCTCCCCCAGCGTAGCCTTGTGTTTCTCCCTGCGCTTTTCCTCGCGGGCAGCATCTTCGATCACACGCTCCGGCTTTGGCTGGCCGACCCGGTCACGGGCGTTCGATTTGACTGCCTTTACCGCCGAAAAGCTTTTCTTTTTTGTCCTTTTCTTCGCCATCCGAGGTCCGCGCTTGCCTTAACGTAACACTTCCATTTAATGCCCTGCCCTCCTTACAATGAACTTCGTAATAACAGGTGACGAGTCATGGAAGAACGCGATTTCTTCAATGAAAGGTCCGAACAGCGGACTCATACGCTGACATGTCCGCATTGCGGCAAGTCGGACGAATACCAAATTTCCTGGCTGGTGCGGCATAAGAAGAATGGACTGCCCCGCCACGCCGACGAGCGCGACCGCGCGCGCTTCGCCAAGGCGCAATCCTATATGGTGCGCCGGGACGATATGGCAGCCTGCAAGAATATCCGCTGCCGCAAGCGCTTCGAAGTCGTTGGCCTGCAGTCGGTGGCGTTTCTGCAATCGGCCTGAGCCCATCACCCGTGGTTCATCCTGAGCGAGTCTGGAGCATCGCAGACGAGTCGAAGAACCTGCTTTTCGCCACATGCATGGGTGCCCCACCGCCTGCCCTGAGCTTGTCGAGGTCCGGATTTCAGACGTGGGAAGGTTTGTATCAGGCCGGGCTTCAGCCGTGCCATAAAGCTGCGGAAACATTGATCATTTGCACCGAAAGTTCGTTTTCCGCACGGACAACTAATGGACCGCCAGATCCGCCCCGGCATCCATCCTGCTAAGCCTGTACATAAGCAGCGCAGCCCGTTTCGTATTCACCGGCTGTGCCGCAAGATCGATCGTTTCTCCCGGCTGATGCGCCAGTTCGCCGGTTGCTCCAATGCCCGCCAGGCCGGGCAGCGGCGGCGATACAAACGCGATGTCGCCCGCGCCTCGCTTCATCGGATCGAGCTCCGGCATTGGCGCGTACCCAAGACTCCGATTCACCTGATTCAAAATCCCCAGCAGCGCGCGACTCTCCGCCGTGGGCGCCATCGCCGGATAGCCCTCTCCAAATTCGATGGTGGCATTTGTTTTTGGCAGATGTTGCCCGACGATGGCCTGCATCTTCCTCTCCACCCTCTCCGTCTGCTCGTTCGAAATCGTGCGGATATCCCCCGATGCGTATGCCTTGGGAGCAATCACGTTGCTCTTCCCCGTCGCCGTCCCGCTGATTCCATCTTTATCGACCGTCACGCTCGTCCCGCCCAGCACCATACCGACGTTGAATGTCAGATACTGCTCCGGCAACTGCGTCCGGAACGCGTCGAGAATCCGCGTCAGCTCATAAACCGCTCCGTACCCTTTGCCTTCGGAGAAAATAGCCGACGAATGCCCCGACTCGCCCGTCGCCTCAATCTTCCATGAGATGGAGCTGCGCCGGCTGACGCTGCCGTAGTACACGCCGTCGAGCCGCGGAGTCGCCTCGAACTCCAGCGCCACATCCCTGTGCTTCGCGGCTTCGAGCATCTCGCGGCGCGCAATCTCGACCGGTTCGCCGTGCGCCTCTTCGTCGCCGCTCAGGACAACGGTGACGTCCATCTGCTTCAGCACGCCCGCAGCGTCGAGCGCCTTGAGTGCATAGATCATGTCCACCAGGCCGCCTTTCATGTCGTTCACGCCCGGCCCGGTGGCAGTTTGCCCGTTGACGGTGTAAGTCTGAAACGGGCTGCTCTTCTCGAAAACCGTGTCCATGTGCCCGATCAGCAGCATGCGCCTGCCGCACCCGTCCTTGGCTTCGTGGCCTGTCTCCGGACACGGATGTTCAGCGACCAGCGTTCCCGCTCGATGCACCTCATCCATCGGAACCCATCGGACTTTGAATCCAAGCTGCTCGAGCTGGTCCATCATGATTTTGCCAACCGCCCGCACCCCTTCAAGGTTGTGCGTCCCGCTGTTGATGTTCACCAGCTTCTCAAGCAGCGCATTAGACGCCTGCTCAGTGGCATCGATGTAGGTGACAATCGCCTTTTCCTGAGGAGAGACAGACTGTGCCGGAGCGCCGAGAGCCAGAACAGCAGCCGCAGCAAGGAGAAGCAGAATTTTCTTTCGCATCGTGGGAAGCATAGCAAAGACAAAGGCGTGTCATTCCGAGCTTCGTCCGCCGCGGGCGGGCGAAGCCGAAGGACCTGCTTTCACTATTCAAGACACGAATCTGGGGGTGCCCCATCCTGAGCCCGCTGTTGGCGAAGGGTGGGAAGAACAATCCCCGACCGGCCTCAACCTTCCTCTGTGCTCTCCGTGTTCTCCGTGGTGAATTGCCTTCGCGTCCTGCGGTGGGTCCTTCTTTGGTCAGACCAGACCTAAGGCAAAGTTCATCCGAGAACCCACTCGCCGCGTTCCGGGATCGCGGCATACATGGCATCGGGCGCCAGGTCTGGCATCTTGTTCTGGTCCCTATTCCCCTGTCCTCTGAACCGTTCCCTGATCTCTGTTCCGTACTCCTTGTTCCCTGCCCTCCTTGGCTGAGAATTTCTCGCAACTTGGTAGAATAAGAATAGGAGTCAAAGAAGGCCCGCTAGCCAGTCTGCTGGGTCTTTCGCTTGGGGCGTCCAAGTCGAGAGGACAAGTTCTTTGCAATCAATCGGTGAACACGCGACCTTTGTTATGAATGGCTTACAGTTTGCAGTTCAATATATGATGTAAGTGCAATGGAATGAATCAATAACTTGAAAATTCCCTGCTTTCAATCAGTTACCGATAGTTGACAAACATAAGTCGCCATTTTTCAAACACTTGCGGGCGGCATGCACAGAGAGGGGGGGGAGGGAGAGGTTTTACCCCTCAATCGCCGAGAGATGCAGCGGTCAGACCAGCCTGAGCACTGAGTCTCTCTCGCCGCCGTATGTGCCCTAACGCGATGAAGGACGAAAGTGCCAAAGAACCATCAGTAATCAGGCTGGCAGCCGCCGCGCCCTGCCACGACCAGCGCGGAATCAACAGGAAATTGAGCAGCAGGTTCAGTCCCGCAGCGCCAAGCTGGATTGCCGTCCGGTTCCACTGTGAGGCCGACGCGGTGATCGTCGTGCCCCACGCATAATGGAGCACGCGCAATAGCGGCAATAGGCAGAGCCAGCGGAGGACTGTTATGGACCCCCGGAAAGACGGCCCAAAAAAGTGCGGCATCAGTCCGGCTCCTATATAGAGGCAGATTGCGACGAGCACTCCATAAGGCAGAGTGCGCCGAAGCAGCCGGTTCGCATGCATATTCGCCTCACGGACACTGCGGCCGCCCGCGCGGAAGAGCCTCGGAGTAGCAGCGGTATAGATGCCGTACAGGGGGGCCGTCGCCGCATCGATCACCCGGTACGCCGCCGAGTAGATCCCGGCGGCATAGGTCTGGCCGACACTCACAAGAAAGGTCTTGTCGATGTCGTTGTAAGCAGAGATAGAAGAGTTGGAAAACGAGAAGCTCAAACCTTCGCTGAGATCGCGAAGCCGAAGGCGCTCGAAACGCGGCCGGCCGAGCTTCACAGTAACGATCCATAACGCAACTGCTGCTGTTACACATGGCGCGACCCAATAAATCCGCGCCCAGAGATACGCGTCTGGCAGCGCGTGTGTCCGGCGTGCATAAGCGCAGAGAGCCGCAGCCATGACTGCGCGTCCTGCGTAGACCGACGTAGAAAGATTGGCGTAGTGCCTCATTTCCCCCGCGCCCTGCAAAGCACGGCTGGCAAGCTGAACTACCTTGCCGAACAGTGCGTCGGAAATGGCGATCCACGGGATCAAAGGTCTCAGCTCGGGGTTTAGAGTCAGACGGCCGATGAGACACGCGAACGCGAGCAGCAGGACGAACCCGCAAGCGCAAACTTGCAGCGCGTTGCCCCACGTTGCAGAGAACGTCGTCCGATCGCGGCTGACGCTGCGGAGCAGGATCATCTCCATTCCCAGACTGCTGAATTGAGACAGCAGCGCGACAAGTGCGACGACTCCGACAAAGGCTCCGTACTCGCGGCTGCCCAGAGTTCTGCCCATGAGTACGAAATACGCAGCCTGCAATGCCATGGAAAGGAACTGCCCGGAAATGATCCAGACCGATCCCTTCAGAAGCCGTTCCTCCTTCATTGGGCGTTCAGGACTTCGCGGTATTTATCCTCGAGGATTGCCGTCTGCCTACGCAGATCGAAGCTCGTCTCCGCATGGCGTCGACCAGCGATAGCCAGCGATTCCCGCAATTTCGGATCTGTAAGCACCCGCACGATAGCCTCGGCGAGAGCAGCCTCATCACGCGATTCGACCAGCAATCCGGATTCGCCCTCAGCGAGTGCCTCCTCGACTCCCGTACCGCGAAAGCCGATGCCGGGAAGCCCGAGGGCCTGCGCCTCGCACATAACCATGCCCAGCCCCTCAGAGTCGCCGCTGGCCACCTGGACGCTGGGCATGACGAGAACTGCAGCCCGTTCCATCCACCGCCGCACCTCGGAGTGTGGCTGCACTCCGGTAAAGGTGCAGTGGCGCAAACGGCTGCGAGCCTCCGCCTCGAGCCTTGGGCGCAGATGCCCGTCGCCCACGATTACCAGCGTGGCTTCCGGTAGTCTCTGCTGAACAGACACCATCGCGCGTACCAAGTGGGTGCAGCCCTTGTTCTCGACCAGACGACCGACGAACAGCACCAGCGGCTGGGGATCGAAGACAGGATTGCGCGGCTGGAATGCGGCAAGATCGACACCGACCTTGTGAACCCACAGCTTCGCTCCGGGGAAGCCTCGCGCGAGGGCCTTGCGCCGGATGAACTCCGACACGCAGACAAACAGGCTTGCACGTTCCCAGAGTTTGCGGCGACGCCGGAGATAGACGCGCCCCGGTGCGGTTCTCCGCAGATGCTCGTCGTGGCGGGTCACGTCGTAGCCATGGAGGGTGACTACCAGGGGTACCCTGAGGCGCGCGCTGGCGGACATGGCGACACACGCATCGACAGCGAAGTGAGCATGGATGAGCGAAGGCGATTCCTGGGCAAGGCGGGCAAGAAAGCGAGGGGCCCATTCAGATTCGCAGAAAAGCTTGCGGCAAATCCGGCCGGAGATCGTGTTTCTCGCGCCCGTCAATGTGATCGCGCAACGGTTCGGCAGTGAGATACCGTTTGTCTGCAGTTTGAGTCCGGCAAATACCGGCCTGAAGGTTCTCATGGCACGCGCCTGCTCCAGAATGAAGGTTTCGGAAGCTTGCAACAGCTCATTTCGGTAAATCAGGACTGTATCGTGCATTTGAATTGATAGGTGAACTCCGGAGCGGACGCTGGCTGTAGGATTCGGCGCATTACATTCCTGAGGCGATCCTCAGCCCCGATTAGCTCAACATTTGCGAGAACCGATACATACAGTACCCAGCCGAGACCATTGAAGGTGAGCAGGGTATTTTCGTCGAGGTTGTATAGAAGGATTAGAACCAGCACCAGCGCCATCCACACAACCTTTCGGATATCGCCCGAACGCAGTACGGGCCAGAGCTTTCTCCATGCGCGCACGTAACTCAAAGTGAAGAGTGCAAGGCCGGGAAGCCCCAACTCAAGCCAGATTTCAAGGAATCCGTTATGCGCGTGAAAGACGATAAAGCGAAGAGCAACTGCGACATCGAAGGATCGGCCCTCAAGGCCCCGCCAGAACGCCGCGTATCCCCAGCCACTGATTGGACGCTCGAGGACAAAGCGCCAAGTTTGCTTCCAGATTTCGGTCCGGCCGCTCAGGCTGACGTCACGGCCAATGAACGCCAGCAATAAAGGCAGATGGTACGCCGCAACCGCTGATACGCCGGCGACTGCACATGCGGAGGCTGCGGTGGAAACCAGCCGGCTGCGGCTCGGCAGGCGATTCGCGATGACCAACCATCCGCAGAAAGCAAGGAGCACAGCCTCGATGGCCCACGCGCCGCGGGATCCACTCATAAACAAGACGAAGAGGAACACGCCGACGCTAGCCACCTTGGATGGTGATAATCGCCAGTTGGAGATGGTGGCGGCGGTCGCCAGCACCATGGCTCGGCCGCACGCATTCTTCTGTGTGAATACTCCCTGCCAATCATGATGGTGGCCCGGCGACGCGTCGAGTCCGATCTCCGGAAAGCAAACAGCAAGGAGAGCGCTCGCCGCTGCGAGGCTCCCAAGTGCCATCGTAAGAATCGAGAGTTGCCGCCGCAACGGGAAGCGGACCGCCAGAAAGAGCCCGAACATTCCAGCCATGGTTAACGACAGCGAACGGCGCAACGTAATGAGCGGGAACTGCGACCAGATGGTAGACAAGACTGCGAGGACACTTAGGGCGGCAGCCCACTGCATTGCTCCCAGCCATCGAATTATGCGCTGTAAGTCGGCTAGCAATAAAAAAGCGATTGTTCCATACACCAGGGCCTGCGAGGCGATTCCGCCGTAAAGCGTGAGACCGGATGCGGTCGAGTGCGTGGATTCGAGCGCCTGGTTGGGAGCGATGAACGGAATGGCTCCCTGCATCGCGAAGAAGGCCAGGATCGACGCGCAACCGAGATCTTGCAGCTTTATCTCAGGCATTGTTAGTGGCCGGCGTAGATGAGTGCGGAGCTTGTGGATGCCACAATGGAATTGGTAGCCATCATTATGTTTTTTCCAAAACTTAAAGGCACGTAGATAACATCGTTCGCCTGAAGCAGCTCATCCGGGACCTTCCCGTGTTCGATGTCTTTCAATGGCAGATCCCGTTCGCGAAATTGCCCATTGGAGTTATGAATCAGCCGGACATGTGCCTCAGAGGCAGTCTTGTTGACTCCTGCAGCCATTGCGATGGCCTCAAGAACCGTAAGCCGCGAATCGTTCTGCATCACATAACCGCCCGGTCTTCCCACATCTCCAAGCACGTACACGATGCCGGCCTTGGGTACGAGAATCTTGTCGCCCGGGTAAATCAGGATGTCGGCGTTAAGCGCGTCCTCTGCTTTGTTGGAAAGAAATACCTGCGTCACTTCGCGTTTTCCGCCACCGCGTTCGACTGTGATGTGGCGGTCGGCGACGTCGGTCAAGCCGCCGGCCAACGCCAGCACATCCACCAGAGTTCGCGCGGTAGAGATCGATACGGGACCGGGCTTTGCTACCTGACCCAGAACTGAGACAGCCTGTGTAGCATATTCCTCGATGAAGACCGAAACCTCGGGATGCTTAAGAAGCTGCTGATCGAAATATTTCCTGGCGATCACAGTAGACGCTTCGGATGTGCTGAGACCGCGCACCTCCACATCGCCGATAAGTAGCATGGCTGCATACCCAGAGTCGCGCACGCGGACGGTTTGGGAGAGTTCGGATTCGCCTAGCACAGTGACGCGCAGCAGGTCTCCCGGACCGATCACAAGGCTCTCCCGCGGGGTTTCGGTAGTCTGCGCAGACGACAAGCTGCACCAGAACAGCAAGACGCCGACCAGGCAGGGAAATGTTCGAGCCTTATGCATTGGCAAACCTCTTTTTGCGTGAACGAGTACGAAGATCCATAGCTTTGTAGCCGTAGTAGTTGTAATAGTCGGGGGAGTCAACCGACACGCCGTTGAGAACCGCGCCGACAATCGCTTCGTCGGGCAGATGCTGCTTTATCAGCTGGTGACTGCGCTGTATGGCCTGCCGCGAGGTACAACCATAGCGAGCAACCAGGAGCACGGCATCGCACATGACTGTGAGGATTCGGGCATCGGCGACGGGCAGGATGGGCGGAGTGTCGAGCAGAATGAAGTCGTATTCGGATCGCCAGGCCGACAACAGATCGCGCATCCGCTGTGAGGCGAGAAGCTCCGCTGGAGAGGCCGTGGTTGAGTTACCAACAAGAACGGAGAGCGCAGGAAGATCCGGATGCTGCTGGATGATGGGAGCGCTTCCCCCTACGAGCGCTGGGCCCAGTCCCGATGCGCCTGTCATGTTGAACTCGCTGTGTAAGGTTGGGCAACGAAGATCTGCATCTACAAGCAATACACGCGCCTTTAGCTGGGCAAGCACTACGGCCAGTTTTGCTGTCACTTTGCTCTTGCCTTCTCCGGCGATGGAACTTGTGACAACCACTACCTTCGGCAATTTGTCGGGACTCAGAGAAAGCAACGATGTGCGAAGAGAACGGATGGCCTCTAAAAACGGTGAGCCCTGATATGCAATATCGCTGCAGGGTTCCTCGGCTATGGCTGCAACGAAGCGAAGCACGCGCGGAGCTGCCAAGTTCGCAAAGACTCTTCGACGAGGGAGGCGGGGCGGTGTTTTTTCATTCGCGCGCGGAATGACTCCCAGCAGAGGGGTACCGAGCATTTTTTCGAGTTCCTGGGGTGAGCGAATACTCCGGTCCTGGATCTCCCGAACCAGAGCCGACGAGCAACCAACGAAAATCCCGGCACTCATCGCGACGGCATAGCAGAGGGGAATATTTGGACTGCGAGGACGATTCGTGGGTGGAACCCGTGCCGGATTAACTACTATCAGATTTGTCGAACGGAGCCCTTCGAGAACCCCTGCTTCATTCAGCCGTGCAAGGAGACCCTGATAGATGTTGCGAGTCGTGTCTGCTTCCTGGCGGGCAAGGTTGAATGCGATGGCCTTGTTATTGGTCTGATTGGCGAGCGCCTCTTGTTTCTCGAAGGACGCCCGCGCGGCACTTTCGGCCTGAGTCGCAATTTCGAAATCTGTACGTGAGCGCTCTCCAATCCGGTGAACCTCGTCGTGAATGGATTTGTCGAGCCCATCGAGCTGCGCGTGAAGCTCGGCGAGACGCGGAAACGCCGGTCCATATTTGGTGCTGTCTTCGGCGATCTCGGCGCGAATTGCGGCTTCCTGTCCTCGCAGACTCTGAATGAGTGCCAGCGAATTGGTCATGGCGGGCGCCGTGCCGCCGGCATTTCCGGCGAGGCCTGAGATTAACTCCGGATCGCCGGTTTGGGAGGCCCTGTAGATTGCCTCCTTAAGGATGCGATTCGATTCAGCCGCGATCAGCGTCTGATTGAGATTCTCGAGCCGGGCTAGTACCAGATTGTGCGTGTCACCATCACCAAAGATCCCTGTATCGCGCTGCAGCCGGGCCGCTCTTGCCTGTAGAACCTCGGTCTGTTTCCTCAATTCGGCAAGCTGATCGGCCAGCCACGCGGAGGCCTGCGCAGTCGCCTTGAATCGTGCCTGGAAGCTATAGTCCATCAAGGACTGAACCAGCCGGTTGACCACGGTCGCGGCCCTTTGTGGATCCGGATCGGAGTAGCTGACCTCAACGAGGCGAGTGCCAGTGACGGGCGCCACTTTAAGATGGCTGGCGAAGATCTTCAGCGCCACATACCGGCGGTTGGGGGCGTCATCAATGGGCACGGAAAGAGGCTCAACGGGCTTCTTCAAGAACAGCAGCCATGCGGGTATCTCCGGAGCGGAAGGATGCTCTGGAAAGTAGTCCGCCGTTGTCTCCAGCTTCAGGTCCTTGATTACTTCAAGAGCGAGCGAGGCGGATTGAAGGATGCGCGCATCCGTTTCGATCGTCAGGCTGTAGTCCAACGAGTCCGCGTCTTCGCTCTGACTGTTGCCGGTAACACTATTCTCGAGACCAAACATTGCGGGCGATTCCTTCTGGACCTCGATCACCCCAGCGGCGGAGAACCGGCGCGTGGCCAACACGCAATAAGCCGAAGCGAGTACAAGCATTACGGCGATCGACCAGAACAGGAAGGCACGCCTGCGCCGGAAAATACCGGCAAGATCAAGGAGCGTCCATTCGCTGCGTTCCGGACCGCGGAGATCATCGATCTCGAGCACCCGGAGCTGTGATCTGTTGTTCAAATCCGCTCCTCAGGCATTGCGAGTGAGAACTACCGAACCGTCAAAGTCGAAATGGAAATCCATCTCGCTCAGGCCCGCCCGAGTCATCACGTCACGCAAGCGGCGCCGGTCTTCTGTTTGAAAGAGTAAGAATCCGCCACCGCCGGCTCCCACAAGCTTGCCTCCGGTGGCGCCTCCCTCGCATCTGGCCAATTCATACAGTTCATCTATCCGGTTGTTAGTCATACCAGCTGACCTGCCTCGTTTACGAACCCAGTGCTCGTGCATTAGGGGGCCGAATTTGCAGGTGCATCCGGACTCAAGCAGCTTGCGAATCTGGATCCCAAGTTGCTTTGTGAAATGCAATCCTTGGAGCATTGCCGTATCGTTTTCTTCCGAGCGGCTCTTCTGATCAGCAAGCAATGTAGAGGCCTCGCGGGTGTGTCCAACGAAGTACAACATAAGCGAGTCGCGCAACTCGCGAAGGGTTTGGTCAGAGATCTTCAAGGGCGATACCGTTACCCGATCGTCTTCGTGATATTCCTGGCAAAGCAAACCCCCATACGCAGCGATGTATTGATCCTGCTTTCCAACCGGTTCGCCGAGGCGGTTCATTTCAAGATCGACTGCTTCGCGAGCAAGCAGCTCGGGTGTGACGGGTTCACGCTTATGGGCATGCAACGCGTGCATCAGACCAACCAGGAATGTGCCCGAGGACCCGAGACCTGTTCCGGCAGGCACATCAGCCAGACTTACGATCTCCAAAGGACCGGGGACGTCGTGCACTTCGATTGCTTCGCGGAAAAGTCGATGCCGAATTTCCGAACGCGTGAAGGCATGCTCGGTTTCCGAGTACTTCAGGAGATAGCCGGGCAGAAAACTCCTGTTGATTGTGATGTAGACGTACTTGGAAATCGCGGCGGACAGGACAAACCCGCCGAATTTGCGGTAATACGAGGGCAGATCGGTCCCGCCGCCGCCCAGTGCAATCCGAAGCGGCGTCCGCGTCATGATCATGCGGGGACCCCGTGTACAAAGTCAGAAAAAAACGCGCGTGTCTCCTCAAGTCCTGCAAGGGAGCCGATTTCGTAGAATCTCTCACCGACCTCATAGGCTGCCATGTTTCCTTCTTCCACAAGCTGGCGCTG
>JAFAMZ010000095.1 GCA_019232935.1 Silvibacterium sp. | reverse complement strand
CAAGCCAATCATCGGCATCGCAAATACGTGGACCGAGATCGGTCCCTGCAACTTTCATCTGCGCCAGATCGCGGAAGCCGTGAAGCAGGGAGTTCGCGAGGCGGGCGGCACACCGATGGAGTTCAACACGGTCACGATCTCCGACGGAATCACCATGGGCACCGAGGGCATGAAGGCCTCGCTGATCAGTCGCGAGGTCATCGCCGATTCGGTCGAACTGGTCGCGCGCGGAAACATGTTCGACGGCCTGGTCGCTATCGCCGGATGCGACAAGAACATGCCCGGCACGGTGATGGCGCTTGCACGGCTCGATATTCCATCGTTGATGCTCTATGGGGGATCGATCGCCCCCGGCCACCTGAACGGAAAGGCGCTCACTATTCAGGACGTGTACGAGGCCATCGGGTCCCACTCTGCCGGTAAGCTCGATGATGCGGGTCTGGATGCGATTGAAGCAAGTGCCTGTCCGGGCGTCGGCGCCTGCGGAGGCCAGTTCACGGCGAATACGATGGCCATGGCCTGCGAGTTTCTCGGTATTTCTCCTATAGGCCTCTCCGATGTGCCCGCATTTCTACCTGAGAAGCTGAAGGTCGCGCAGGAGGCTGGAAGGCTGGTCCTGGAGCTCGCGAAGCGAGACCTGCGGCCGAGCAAGATCATTACGCGCAACGCCATCGAGAATGCCATCGCCAGCGTCGCCGCATCGGGCGGATCGACCAACGCCGTGCTGCACTTCCTGGCGATAGCTCACGAGGCCGGGATCCCGCTCACGATTGACGATTTTGATCGCATCAGCAAGAACACTCCGTTGCTCTGCGACCTGAAGCCGGGGGGACAATACGTCGCCGCCGATTACTACGCTGCGGGAGGCAGCCGTCTGCTTGCGAAGCGCCTTGTCGACGCAGGGCTCATCGACGGCAGTGCCTGGAATGCCACCGGCAAAACCCTTGCCGAAGAAGCTGCACACGCCGTCGAAACTCCCGGACAGCAGGTCATCCATACAGTCGACAAGCCCATCAAGGCGACGGGCGGCCTCGTTATCCTCAAGGGCAATCTTGCGCCTGAAGGCTGCGTGATCAAGGTCGCCGGACACACGCGCCTCGAACACCGCGGTCCGGGCCGTGTCTTCGATTCGGAGCACGATGCCTTCCGTGCTGTCGAATCTGGCCAGATCAAGCCGAACGACGTGATTGTGATTCGCTATGAGGGTCCGAAGGGCGGGCCGGGTATGCAGGAGATGCTCGCTGTCACCGCCGCCATCGTCGGAATCCCCGAACTGAGCCAGAGTGTCGCGTTGCTCACCGATGGCCGCTTCTCCGGAGCAACGCGCGGACTCATGGCAGGCCATGTTGCGCCGGAAGCCGCTGTTGGCGGGCCAATCGCCGCGGTCCGCGAGGGCGACATCATCCACTTCGACATACCGAATCGCAAGCTTTCGGTCGAAGTCTCGGATGCCGAGCTTGCGGAGCGGTTGAAGTCCTGGAAGAAGCCTGCCCCACGCTACACGCGCGGAGTGTTTCGCAAATACGCCGAGGCGGTTTCTTCGGCGGCGGTGGGAGCAGTTACGAATTAAGGCAGTTAACAGTTGTCAGTTCTCGGTTATCAGTAATCCACAACTGGGGACTTACAACTAACAACTGGAGACCAACGATGAGTGAAGCAAAATTTGCCGGGGCGCGTCTCACCGGAGCAGAGATTCTCTGGGCCACCCTCGAAGGCGAGGGCGTGCGCGAGGTCTTCGGTTATCCAGGAGGCGCGATTCTGCCCGCCTACGACGCGCTGCGCAAGTTTCCCATCCGCCATATCCTTGTCCGCCATGAGCAGGGCGCTGTTCACATGGCCGACGGATATGCGCGCGCTTTGGGCAAAATCGGCGTAGCTGTGGCGACCTCCGGACCAGGAGCGACGAACATGGTCACCGGCATCGCCACGGCAATGATGGATTCGATCCCGCTGCTCTGCATCACCGGACAGGTCTCGAGCAAAGTCCTCGGCTCCGATGCCTTCCAGGAAATCGATATCACCGGCATCACCCTCCCGGTGACCAAGCACAACTATGTGGTTACGCGCGCTGAGGATCTCGCTCCTGCCCTGCGCGAAGCCATTCTTGTAGCCAAATCCGGCCGCCCCGGTCCGGTGCTGGTTGACATCACCAAGGACGCGCAGCAGGGATCTGCCATCTACGATTTTGCCGCGGCGGCTCCGCGTCCGCATCGTCCGCACCCGATGCTGCGCGCCGAAGCCGAGTCGATCCTCAAGGCCGCCGAACTGATCCGCGCCGCCAAACGCCCAATCATCTTCGCCGGACACGGGATGATCCAGTCAGGCGCGCGCGAACAGGTGCTGGCACTGGCCGAGCGGCTGCAGATTCCGGTTGCGTCTACGTTGCTCGGACTTGGCGGCTTTCCTGCATCGCATCCGCTGTCGCTGGGCATGATGGGGATGCACGGCGAAGCCTGGGTGAATCACGCGATTCAGCAGTCGGACCTGCTCATTGCCTGCGGCATGCGCTTCGACGACCGCGTCACAGGCTCATTGCCGACCTATGCGCCCAACGCCAAAAAAATCCACATCGAAATCGACCCGGCGGAGATCAACAAGAACGTGAAGGTGGATGTCGCATTGATCGGGGACCTTGCGGAAGTCCTCGAAATTCTCCTGCCGCATCTTGCTCCGCGCTCCGGCGGGGAGTCGCCCTGGCTGCGTGAAGTGTATGCGATGAAGGGCGAGTGCGCTGTACGCGACATTCAGAACCTGCCCGACAACGGACATCTCTACGCCGCTCATGTGATGAACGATCTGTGGCATGCAACCAGCGGCAAAGCCATCGTCGTCACCGATGTCGGTCAGCACCAGATGTGGGAGGCGCAGTATTATAAGCACGAAGAGCCGCGCACGCTCATCACCTCCGGCGGCCTCGGCACCATGGGCTTCGCGTTGCCCGCGGCCATCGGCGCGAAGGTCGCCTGTCCCGAGAAGGAAGTCTGGGTGGTCGCCGGAGATGGCGGCTTCCAGATGACGGCGGCTGAGCTCTCGACCATCGCGCAGGAGAACCTCGATCTGAACATTGCAGTCATCAACAACGGATATCTCGGCATGGTCCGCCAGTGGCAGGAGTTCTTCTATGACAAGAACTACGAGTCCTCGCCCATTCTCAGCCCCGATTACGTCAAGCTCGCCGAAGCCCACGGAATCCCGGGCGTTGCCGTGCGAACGCGCGCCGAAGTCCTGCCCGCCGTCAACGCCGCCCGCCAGCGCAAGGGCCCGTTCCTCATCAATTTTCTCGTCGAGAAGGAAGACTCCGTATATCCAATGATCGCCGCCGGTTCTGCGCTGCATGAGATGATTCGGCGGCCGGATAGCAATCCTCTGATCGAAACCGCGGAGGATCGCTGAGCTTTATGCTGCACACATTCGTTGCCATCGTCGAAGACAAGCCCGGAGTGCTCACGCGGGTCGCGTCGCTTTTCCGGCGGCTGAACGTCAACATTGTTTCGCTGACTGTGGGAAGCTCCGAGCGGCCGGGCATCTCGCGCATGACGATCGTTGCGGACGCGTCGCCCACGGCTGGCCATCGCATCATGGCCAGTCTCTACAAGCTCGAAAATGTGCTCGAAGTCGATGACATCGGCCAGTATGCCAGCGTCAGCCGCGAATTGGCGCTGATTAAAGTTGCTGCCACTCCCAAAACTCGCTCGCACATCTTCGAACTTGCCGAGGTCTTCCGCGCGCGCATCGTCGATCTTGCTCCCGAGTCGCTGATGATCGAAATCACCGGCGTTGAAAGCAAAATCGAGGGTCTGATCCAGGTGCTGAACGAAAGCGAGGACCGCATTCTCGAAATATCCCGCACAGGCCGGATGGTCATGCGCCGCGGCCAGCATACCAGCCGCGTGCTCGATGCAATGAGGGTTCCGGCAGGCGATGCCGAAAACGAAACCGCCACAGATCCAGAACCGGGGATCGCCGAAGAGGCCGATCTGCCCCAATAAAATCAAACACACGAGGAATTACCCAATGGCAAAGACCTATCACGATCAGGACGCCGACCTGTCGCTCATCCAGAAGAAGAAGGTAGCGATCATCGGCTACGGCTCGCAGGGCCACGCGCACGCCCTCAATCTCAAGGACTCCGGTGTCGAGGTTCGCGTCGGCCTGCCCGAGAACAGCAAATCCGTTGATAAGGCAAAGAAGGCCGGGCTCGAGGTGAACTCCGTCAGGGATGCTGCAGCGTGGGCCGACGTCATCATGATCCTCACGCCCGACCACTCGCAGGGGGACACCTACAAGAACGACATTGCACCCAACCTGAAGCCGGGCAAGACTCTGATGTTCGCCCACGGATTCAATATTCGCTTTGGCACCATCGATCCGCCCAAGGACATCGACGTCTCGCTCGTCGCGCCGAAAGCTCCCGGCCATCGCGTGCGCGAGGTTTTCACCGAAGGCGGAGGCACGCCCGGACTCGTCGCTATTCATCAGGACGCGTCGGGCAATGCCCTCAAGCAAGCGCTCTCTTACGCGAAGGGTATCGGCTGCACTCGCGCCGGCGTCATCGAGACGACTTTTGCCGAGGAGACCGAGACCGACCTCTTCGGGGAGCAGGCAGTTCTTTGCGGAGGCGCATCGGCGCTCGTCAAAGCCGGATTCGAAACACTGGTCGAGGCAGGCTATCAGCCTGAGATCGCCTATTTCGAGTGCCTGCACGAACTCAAGCTAATCGTCGATCTCATGTATCGCGGCGGACTCTCTTACATGCGCTACTCGATATCTGATACAGCCGAGTACGGCGACTACACCGCTGGTCCGCGCATCGTGACAGATGCCACCCGGGCCGAGATGAAGCAATTGCTCAGGGAAGTGCAGGACGGCACCTTCGCCAGGAAGTGGATCGAAGAAAACAAGACTGGGCGAAAGCACTTCAACGAAATGCGAAAGCTCGAGGCGAATCACCCGATCGAAGAAGTCGGCGCTAGACTGCGCGCGGCGATGCCGTTCCTCGATCCGATAACCGTGAAGGACAATACTCCGCAGGCGGCGCGGCCGGAAACCGTTCACGCCTAATCTCGAATTAAGCGCGAGTGGCCGCAAGGCAAGTCCAGCTGCCACTCGTTGCAAATTATCATCCGTTCCCATCGAATACCTGCATCTGAACACGAAGATCGAACAGAGGACAGGACCAGGCTTCTCCCCAGCTCGGCCCTCAGCCTGATCGTTTACCATCGAAGGGAGGGCAGATTATGACGACCGCCACCACCCCTGTTTTCGACGCGGCAGCGCCGGTCCGCACCCCCACCCCGGAGATCGTCGAAGCGCTGAAGCGCGTCGCCCCGCTGCACGGAATGGAAGACGGAGAATATGAGTGGCTGGCCACCCACGGTGAAGAGCGGAAAGAACCGTCGGGAACATCGCTTTTTGAGGAAGGTCGTCCGGCCACCAAGATGACCATCATCCTCAAGGGCGAGATTCATGTCCGCCGCGAGCGCGGAAAGCCGACGGGCATCTTTTCGGCCAGGGCCGGCCAAATCACCGGGCTCCTCCCCTTCTCCCGCATGAAGACCTACGGCGGCCACGGCTATGTTGTCACCGACGCCTGGGCCCTCGATTATGACAAGCAGATCTTCCCTGAGATGTTGCGGGCCGTTCCATCCATGGGCCAGCGGTGCGTCTCCGTGCTGCTCGACCGGGTCCGAGAAATTACCCGGCTTGAACAGCAGGCGGAAAAGCTCAACGCCCTGGGCAAACTTGCCGGCAACCTTGCCCACGAGATGAATAATCCGGCTTCGGCCGCGCAGCGCGCAGCGGCCGGCCTGCTCGATGAGCTGCGCGTCTACGGCCAGGAGAAGTTCAAGCTGGGTAGCCTTTGTCTGGACGATCAGGCGCTGCGACGGATCCGCGACTGGCAGGAAAACATTCGTGAGCACGGGCGCTCGGCGTCTTTCGACGCGGCGCAGCAATCGCTGGCCGAGGACGCCCTGCAGACCTGGCTCAGGATTCACGAAGTGAGGGAGTCCTGGAAGATTGCTCCGGAACTGGCGGAGCTGGGCGTAAAGGCTGAGCAGCTCGAACCGCTGGGAGAATTCCTCAATCCGGAGTCGCTCTCTATCGTGCTCGCTCAGTTTGCGTCTTCGGTGCGAGCGGAGCGGATAGCAGAAGCCATGCTCGACTCCACGGCGCGCATCTTCGATCTGATTCGCGCCATCAAGGACTACTCCTACATGGACCAGGCGCCTATCCAGGAGGTGGATGTCCGCCAGGGCCTCGAAAACACGCTGGCCATGCTGCAGTCGCGACTGGGTAACGTGGAAATCGAGCGGCGCTATGCCGAGGATGTGCCGCTGATCTCCGCCTACGGCAGTGAACTGAACCAGGTGTGGATGGCGCTGCTCGAGAATGCCCTCGATGCCATCAAAGATCGCGGCAGAATCACCATCGGCGTGCAGGTTTCGGGAGACATGCTGCTGATTGAAGTCTGGGATAACGGCCCGGGCATTCCAGCAGAGCTGGAGGACCGCATCTTCGAGCCGTTTTTCACGACCAAGGCTCCGGGCTCTGGTCTTGGACTCGGCCTGGACACGGCGCAGCGCCTGATCCGTCGCCACCGCGGTTACATAACCGTGCAGTCCGAACCGGGCGCCACCTGCTTCCAGGTGCGTCTGCCCATCGACCAGCTGCAGGCTTATTGACGCAATCTCTGAATGCCTAAGCTCGGGAGGGTTGACCTTGTCGGCGTTGGACTGAACGCCACCGACACGATCATCGCTCTACCAAGCTTTCCTGCACCCGGATCCAAGGTCGAATACAGCACTGTGAGCGTGCTGCCCGGTGGGCAGGTCGCAACCACCGTCGTTGCCTGCCGCTGCTGGGGGCTTACGACGCGATACGTCGGCAAACTCGGCGACGATGATGCTGCCGGTCTTCATCGCATGGAGTTTGGTCGCGCCGGTGTCGAGACACAGCTTGTCGCCGTGCCCGACTGCGCCAGCCCGCAGTCGCTGATCATTGTCGATGCGGCGGGCGAGCGCACCGTCCTCTGCCGCCGCGACGAACGTCTCGTGCTCCAGCCCTCAGAACTTGAGCGCGATTGGATCGTCAGCGCCCGTGCGCTTCATATCGACGGACACGACACCGCTGCCGCCATTCAGGCCGCGTGTTGGGCGCGTCAAGCGGGTATTCCTGTGGTTGCCGATCTCGATGAAGCATATCCCGGCGTTGAAGAGCTGCTTGCAAATGTGGACTACCTCATTGTGAGCCGTAATTTTCCGTCCCAGGTCACCGGCGAGCCGCGGCTCGAAGAGGCCTTGCAATGCATGTGCAGTCGCTATGGCTCTGTTTTGACAGCCGCTACGCTGGGGGAGCACGGCGTGGTCGCCTGGGACGGCTCCCATTTCCTGCATGCTGCCGCCTATCGCGTTTCGGTCGCCGACACGACCGGCGCAGGAGACATCTTTCACGCCGGCTTTATCTACGGGCTGCTGCAGGGCTGGGCGCTCCAGCGCCTGCTCGACTTTGCCTGTGCTGCCGCGGCGCTCAACTGCACAGCAGCCGGAGCTCGCGGCCGCATCGCCCCGCTCTCCGAAATAGAAGATCTAATCGCAGCTGGGGAGCGATACCCCGCGCATTACAGCTACTCGTAGTGAATATAGAGATTCACTCGGTTCTGAGCGCCTCCAACGGGTCTACCTCCGCCGCTCTCATGGCTGGCAGATAGGCAGCCAGCGCGCCGCTCGCGATGAGCACAATAGCCACAACCGCCAACGTCCATCCGTCGTGTTCTGAGACGCCATACAAATAGCTGCGCACCAGTCTGCCTGCTGGTAAAGCTATCCCGAGACCCAGCCCCACGCCTGTGAGGAGCATGACCGTCGCCTGCCGCATCACCAGCCAGACAACGTCGGATCGCTGCGCGCCGAGGGCGAAGCGGACTCCCATCTCGCGTGTGCGCTGGCTGACAACGTAAGCGAGAAGACCGTACAGACCCGCGACGCACAGCAGCAGAGCAGAACCGGCGAAAATCTCCAGCAGGTGCGCCGCCAGAGTCTGACTTCCGAAGGAGTCCTCTACCACCTGGTTCATGGTTGTGAATTTGCTGCCGGCCAGTGCGGGATCGCCCTGGCGAAGCACCTCCCGCAACTCGGGAATGATTGCATCGGGACTGCGGTTTGTTCTCACCGCGACATCCATTGCAATCTCCTCGATTGCCTTGTAGAAACCGCTCTTCGGAGTCACCTGTGTCAGTGAAGCCTGGACCTCCGGCTCGGATGGCTCTGCAATCGCCTTCTGATGCATGTCATCAATCACACCGATGATGTGCGCCGGCCTGTCCGGGGTCAGGTGCCAAAGGTTCATGCCAACCACTTTGTTCAGGTCCGCTTCATTAGGGGCGAACTCCCGCGCGAAGGTGCGATTTACGACCAGGGCCGCGGGTGAAGACACGGTGTCCTGCTCGTTGAAGAAGCGCCCAGCCAGCATTTTGAAGCCAAAAACCTTTTGCAGATCGGGGCTGGCCGCGTTCAGCCTCGCGACAATTTCTTTTGTGTTTCCGGGAGCGCCGCGAAGTGTCAACATCAGCTTGAACGTTGCTCCCAGCGGGACTTCCGACATGAGGCCCGCCGCCTGCACGCCCGGGATATGCCTGATCCGTTCGATCAGCGGGCCATAGAGGTTGTCCTCCATGTCGTGCCCCGCGAATTTGTAACCGGGAATCTGCAAATTCGACACGATGATATGGTCGGTGCGGAATCCCAGCGGGACGTGACGCAGCGTATAGATCGTCCGCAGGAGCAGTCCGCATCCTGCGAGAAGGGTCAACGACATCGCTATCTCGAGGACCACAAGCCCGCCACGCAGCCGATTCTGTCCGCGCGCTCCGGCGCTCTGGGGTCCGCCTTGTTTCAAGGCCGGCTCAATCGGGGAGCGCGCTGCCAGCCACGCCGGCCACGCTGAAGAGACCAGGGCGGATACCAAGGTGAGCGCCAGCAGGGCAAGAATCACTCGCCAATCCACCGCCGCCGGAACCGGAAAGGGCAGCCGGTTCTCCATGCCATGGGCAAACAGCCTTACAGCAAGCAGCGCCAGACCGGTTCCTGCCAGTGCCGCAAGAAAACTCAGCAGCAGCCCTTCCACCAGGAACTGCTGAACGATCCGGCTTCGTCCCGCTCCAAGTGCGCCGCGAAGCGCGATTTCCCGCTGGCGCACCGTCGCTCGCGCCAATAGCAGGTTTGTGGCGTTCACGCAGGCAATCAGCCACAGGACTCCGGAGGCTGCTAGGAGCATCTCGAGTGCGCGCCGGGTTTCATCTTCCACCAAAGAATCGGAATAACTTTCCAGCCATACGCCCGAGCGATACTGCCGGGTTTCAGGGTCTGCATAACCCACAGCTATATGTTTCTGCAGCGCTGAAAGCTCAGCTTCGGCCTGCGGTCGCGTGATCCCGGGCTTCAGCCGCCCGAGAACCGTATACTCGGGCATCCCTATCGTGCGCCCCTTATCGTCATCGCTTAACTGAACCAGTTTCCAGACCTGCGGCGTGCGCACATCAAAAGGGAACGAGAAGCCACGCGGCATCACTCCGGCAACGACATAAGTAGTACCGCTGATCCTTACGGATTGCCCCAGAATCGCCGGATCGGCGTTATACATCGACCGCCAGATGGCATCGCTGATCACTACACTGGTTGCGTCTGCGTTTCGGGCAAAGCCGTCCTGATCCTGGCGGAAATCGCGCCCCAGGACCGGGGAGGCGCCGAGCACCTGAAACAGGTTCGCACTGATTTCGTAGAAGCCGATGGCTTCTGTATCGGTTTTTCCTTCTATAAAGGGTCGGCCGATTGCCTGCGTATAGAACGCAATGCCTTCGAAGGTTCTGCTCCACTTCCTCCACTCGGCAATATCGAGGTAAGGCGCGAAGCCTCTGGCAACCTGTTTATCGCGAGTGGCGGCATCGTTGATGTAGACCAGCCGTTTGGCGTCCTTATACGGCAGCGGCCGCAGAAGTACCCGGTCCACCACGGTGAACATGGCCGTAGCTGCGGCGATGCCGAGCGCCAGAGTGCCCACCACCGTTGCAGCAAAGCCCCGGGACTTGCGCATCTGCCGGAGCGCAAAATGCAGGTCCTGCCCGAGCCGTTCCACCCATGCCAACTGCCGAGCGCGATTTTCCCGCCTGTCTATGATTGGGCTTCCGCTGATTGGGCTTCCGCTCATATTGCCCTCCTGCCTCATTCCGTTTGCTTCGGGTTTACGCATTGTGACACGATTCCTGTTTCCGGGGGCATCCAATCGGCGTAGTCAACGGGAGAAATCCCTACATGTTTGCACCAGATCCCTAATCCCTAGATATTTGCACCTTTTCGAGTGCAGGCCTGAGAATCGTCCCACCGCATGGCCGCTTCGTGGCTTTTCCGGCGAACCGTTTGGTTGTGGAGTATCATCTTTTATATCTGTGAGGATTTTGATCCTCTGGTGGCCTTTGAACATGTCCAAAAGCTTTAAGCGCACCGTCTTCGGCATTTCTGTTGCCCTGGTTGTGGTTGTCTTTCTCGGCGGCTTCGTCTCCGGCGACGTAAGGGCCGGAAGCCAGAGCGACGGCGCTTACCGGCAGATGGGCGTCTACGAAGAGGTTCTGCACAAGATTCAAAGCGACTACGTGACCGACCCGAATATCGGTAAGGTCACCGACGGCGCTCTGCACGGGCTGCTCGAATCCCTCGATGCCGATTCGAGTTACCTGACGCCTGCGGAAAACGCTGCTTACAAGGCGCATCAGAACGAAGGCACGGCGCAGGTGGGCATCAACGTGTCGCGCCGGTACGGGTATGCGACCGTGGTTTCCGTAATGCCCGGCAGCCCCGCGGACAGAGACCAGATCGCCGATGGCGACATCATCGAATCCATCGGCGGCCAGTCGACTCGCGAGCTTTCTCTCGCTATGGTGCGGCTATTGCTGGAAGGCAAGCCGGGAACGGATGTGACGTTCTCACTGGTTCGCCCTGGCAAATCCGAGCCGCAGAAGATTACGCTGACGCGAAAGCAGGTGCAGGCCCCGGCTCTGGCCGAGCAGCAATATGAGGACTCGTCGATCCTCTATCTCAAACCGGTAGTGCTGACCAAAGAGCGCGTGGCAGAAGTTGAGGCTCGCCTGAAAGCGATGACGAAGAACGGCAACAGGAAGGTGCTGCTGGATCTTCGCGACGTGGCCCAGGGCGATCCGGCGCAGGCTATCAATCTCGCAAATGCCTTTCTAAAATCCGGCACGATCGCCTCTCTCGAAGGGCAGAAGGTTCCCAAGCAGACCTTCACCGCCGATCCGGCCCGGTTCATCACTGCGGCTCCGCTGGTCGTGCTCGTTAACCATGGCACATCTGGCCCGGCGGAGATCGTTGCTGCTGCCATTCTCGACAATAAGCGGGGTGATCTGGTCGGCGATCGGAGCTTCGGAGATGGTACAGTGCAGAAGACCATCGAGTTGCCCGACGGAGCAGCCCTGATCCTGTCGGTAGCCAAGTATGAAGCTCCCTCCGGCAAACCGATTCAGGAGCAGGCAGTGACCCCGAACATCGTGGTGACCGAGAGCATCGACCAGTATCTGGCTGAGGCCGACAGCGACAATCCCACCAAGGCTGAAGATCGGCCCACGCCTCGCACCGACGACCAACTGAACAAGGCGCTCGACGTCCTAAAGCAGAAGAACGCATAGCGCTCGCCAGGAAGGCAGATTGAGCTCACGCGGTCCATGGAAGCCTCCTGAGACCCGGGAGGTGTCTCCGCGCCCCGTGCCCTCGCCTGATTCCGACACCGGACGTCACTTCCGTCCTCAGCCCAGGCAGCGAAAAGTCGCGGGCAGCGTAGCGGTCGCATTCCTGGCGCTGATGGCAATCATTGTGGGTTCTCTTGCGGGCCTGATGCTGGTCTACTCGATCGACCTCCCTCAGATTGCGGAGTTGGAACGATATCGTCCTGCTACGACAACGGAACTTTACGATCTGCACGGGCGTGTTTTCGGGTCGTTTGCCCTGGAGCGTCGCGTCGTGGTCGGTTACGATGAGTTTTCTCCGGTGCTGCGCCAAGCTGTCATCTCGATAGAAGACAAGAATTTCGAAAGCCATTGGGGTGTGAATGTTTTTCGCGTAATAGGAGCCGCGTGGCACGATTTGAGTTCAAAAGGCCGGGCACAGGGAGCGTCTACGCTGACCATGCAGCTTGCGCGCAACCTGTTTCTCTCTAATGAGCGAACGATGGCCCGCAAGCTGCAGGAGGTCTTCCTGTCGCTTCAGATCGAGCACCGCTTCACGAAGCAACAGATTTTCACTCTTTATGGCAACCAGATTTACCTCGGCCACGGCGTCTACGGGTTCGAGGCCGGAGCGAATTACTACTTCTCCAGGCACGCGAATGAACTGACGCTTCCGGAAGCCGCCCTCCTGGCGGGGCTGCCCAAGGGCCCTTCTGAATATTCGCCGATTCAGAATCCCGAGCGGGCCCTGCGTCGGCGCAACGCTGTGATCAACGCCATGCTTGAAGACGGCGCGATCACGGCTGCGCAGGCGGATGAGGCGCGCACTATGCCGCTCGGTCTTCACATCCAGGCTCCGCCGAACAGCGTGGCGCCCTGGTTTGTCGAAGAGGTTCGCCGGGAGCTCGAGCGTAAATTCGGATCGGATCGCGTCCATGAGGCCGGGCTGAAAGTCTACACGTCTCTTGACCTGGATTTGCAGCATGCCGCCGATCAGGCCGTTCTGGATGGGCTTGCAGCCTACGAGCGCCGCCATGCATGGAAAGGGCATCTGCTCAACGCGATTTCCGGCGGTACGGATATCGAGAGCTTCCGGCATCCGGACTGGAATGCACCTGCGTCGCCGGGACAGTACGTGCATGCGCTTGTTATTGGGGTGTTGCCCTACCAGGTCACCGCGCGCATCGGGCAGCAGCATGTGCTGTTGACTCCGGAGGACTGGGCATGGACGAGTTTTAAGACCGCCGAGGACTTTCTGCATCGGGGCGATATCGTCTACGTACACCTGACCGGTCAGGATGGAAGTCTCCTCCGTGGCAAACTCGAACAGGAGTCAGGGGCCGAGGGCTCGTTGCTGGCCATGGATAACGCTACGGGGGATGTGCTTGCACTTGTTGGCGGTAGAGACTTCTACCTATCGCAGTTCGACAGGGCGACGCAGGCTGAACGGCAGACCGGTTCCTCCTTCAAGCCGTACGTCTACACCGCTGCTGTCGAAGAGGGCGCAAAGCCGGAGGAGAAAATCCTCGATGCGCCGGTTTCGTTCGGGTCGTACACGCCTCACGATTACGAGGGCAACTATCTCGGAAGTATCTCCCTGCTGACAGCGTTTGCCGATTCGCGGAATATCCCGGCGGTCAGACTGGCTGAGCGCGTCGGCATGCACAAGGTCATCGCTACGGCTCACAAATTCGGCATCACCACGAATATTCCGGCGTACCTGCCGGTGGCGCTTGGGGCCGTCGAAGTTACGCTGAAGCAGCAGGTTGCTGCGTACTCGGCGTTTCCCAATGACGGTTTGAGGATCACTCCGAGGCTGGTACGGCGGGTCACTACGGCCGACGGGACTCCTCTCAGCGATGATCCGCCTTTAGTGGAAGAGGCGATCACCGCGAAGACGGCCCGCACCATGATGGTGTTTCTCAAAGAGGTTACCCGGACCGGCACAGCCGCGGCGGCCTCCATCCTGAACCATCCGATCGGAGGCAAGACAGGCACAACGAGTGAGTATACCGATGCGTGGTTCCTCGGCTTCTCTCCCTCGGTTACCTGCGGTGTATGGGTCGGCTATGACGACCGGCAATCGCTGGGAGATAAGGAAACCGGGGCAAAAGCTGCATTGCCCATCTGGATGGATTTTATGCGTGGCGCCATCGCCCAAAGGCCGGACGAGTCATTTCCGGGTGATGCAAAGCGGGCTGCCGAAGGAAGGCAAATCGCCGCGGCGCGAGCTGAGCCAAAGCCGCTGAGAGCCGCATCGCCAGGGCAGGCCGCTCAACCCTGAGGCGGAACTTTTATCCGCGCCATTTCTGGCCCAGCGGGAAAACCAGTTCGGCGACCGACTCAACAGGATTTCCGTCCACCGTGGCAGGATGGAATTTCCATCTCTTCACGGTTTCCAGGATTACCTGGTCGAGGTTGTTGCCTAGGCCGTGAATCAGCTTTTCATCAAGCACCTCGCCCATCGCGCTCACGTCCACGTCGACCACCACGTTTTCGTCGCTCTTGGGGAGCAGCGTCCTGTCGAGATGCGGCGATGGCGAGTACACCGGGAATGCGGGAGTCGCGTTCTGATTGCCGTCGCCCGCACCGCTGCTTTGCGACTGGGAAGTGGAACTGCCAGCCGAATTTGTGTTTTCGGGCTGCGAGGCCTGCTGAGTCTCGGGCGCGGCTTTCTTCTCCTGCGGTTTGCGCAGAGCGGCGTGATGCGCCTTGGGTTGGGCTGATTCCGATCCGCTATGCATCCGCGACGCCCCCGCGCCGACGGAATCGTCCAGGTAGAGAATTGCCGAGAGTTCACCTCCGCGACCGACCACCGGGCGCGCATGCCAGGCGTGATGCGCGACAACAATCGCCAGGACCAGCAGAACGCCATGCGCTCCGATAGAGATACAGCGGCCGAGCGGGTCACTGCTCCGCGTTCGAATCTCGTCGAGCAATTTTTGGGGGTGCTCCGCTCTAAGTGTGCCCCAGGATCGCCCCTGCGGGAAGTAAATTCGTGACGAATGGCAGGTCAGATGGCGCGGAGCAGCCGTCCGGGCAGGAAAATGATCGCCGCGACCAGATCCAGCGCGCCGCCGACGGCGATCCCTACCAGCCGGAAGGGTAGCAGAATCAGCCACACAATGGGGTAGAGCACCAGCGCAAGCAGCGCCAGAGGCCAGCAGAAGAACAGAAGCAGGCACCAGAGCAGAAACTTGATCATGTTGTTCCTGAACTACGAAACAGGGCTATCTGAAGTTCCTAAAACCCCATCACGTTGTAGCCCGAATCCACATAAATTACCTCGCCGGTGACTCCGCTGGCCAGATCGGACGCTAGATACGCGGCCGTGCCGCCGACTTCGAGCTGTTCCGTATTGCGGTGCAGCGGAGCGCGTTCGGCATGAGCCTTGAGCATGTCGCTGAACCCGCCGATGCCGCGAGCGGCGAGCGTCTTGACGGGTCCGGCTGAGATGGCATTGACCCGGATGTTGTGCTTGCCCAGATCCGCCGCCAGATACCGCACCGTCGCCTCGAGCGCGGCCTTGGCCACGCCCATCACGTTGTAGTGCGGAACGACCTTTTCCGCTCCGTAATAGGTCAGAGTAATGATGCTGCCGCCGCCCTCGGTCATCAGTGGAGCCGCCCCGCGGCTCAGCGCGATGAGCGAATACACACTTACGTCGTGCGCGATGCGGAACCCCTCGCGGGTCGTCTGGATGAAGTCGTTCTTCAGCTCTTCGGCGGGCGCGTAGCCGATGGAGTGAACCAGCACATGCAGTTTGCCGTAGCGCTCCTTAAGCTGTGTGAAGACGTGGTGAATCTCCTCGTCGTTCGAGACATCGCACTGGAACGCCTCGGCTCCCGGCAGATCTGAGATCAGGTCATGCGCCTCAGCCTTCATGCGTTCGTTCTGATAGCTGATGGCCAGTTGACATCCGGCTTCGTTCAATCGCTGGGCGATGCCCCAGGCGATACTGCGTTTGTTGGCCAGTCCAAAGACGGCGGCGACGCGACCTTCAAGATTGAGCATGAATGTCTTTCCTCCAAATGAAGAGGATAGCAGCGTCAGACCTCTAGAGCGTCCGCTTGAAGAGCGTCGTTGCGATCAGCAGCGTCGCGATTCCGAATCCAAACAGGAAGAGCAGGTCGAAGCGAATCGCCATGAAGCCGCCGTCCTTGAGCAGAACCGCCTTGAATCCGTGCACCGCGTACGTGAATGGATCGACGGTCGCAATCGCCTGCAGCCATTTCGGAAATCCCGCAACCGGCGAGATTGCGCCGCTGGGGAAGAAAAGCAGCGTGTTCAGCACGCCAAACATGGCGCGCGGAACGAGAGGATCTTCGACCCGCACCATCATCAGGAACATCATGCCGTTGAAGGCGATCGACGAGGAGATGATAAGCAGCATCAACAGCAGCGCCGAGAGTGGATTGAAGATGACCCCCAGGCCTGCCATCAATGAGCCAATCACGGTGAGACTCACGCCGGACAACATCGCCTTCAGTGTTCCGGCTAGGTTCAGGCCGAAGACCATCTCCAGGCGGGTGATCGGCGTTACTAGGTATCCCTCAACTACGCCGCGCGCCTTGTCGTCGATGTACAGCATGCCTCCGCCAATCATGACCGAGACGTAGATGGCCAGCGTGATGGATCCGGCGAGCAGATACTTCATGTACTCGATGTAGGGATAGAGCTCGACAATTTCGAGCGCAATATTCTGAACGACTTTCGGCTGGATGACCGGAGCGTTCAGCGCATCCACGAGCGACTGCATCTCCGCTGCGAGAGAGTTGCTGAGAGTCTGGTCGGTGTTGTCGACCACCAGTCCGATTTCCGGTGAATCGCCCGCCAGGACGCGGCGCGAATACTGCTTCGGGATAATGACCGCACCGTCGATCTTGCCCGTGCGCACGTCTTCGCGCGCCTGCTGCTCGTCCGTGTAGGGAACAGTCGTGAAGGTGCGGATGTTCACTGCGATCGAGTCGAATGCCTCGTGAATCTTAAGCGCCTGCGAGCCGCCGTCGTAGTCCACCACGGCCATGCGGGCATTGCGAATCTTGCCGCCGAAGGCGTTGCCCAGAATCAACAATTGCACCAGCGGCAGCGTCATCGAAACCATCATCAGCGCGGGGGAGCGGAAGAACTTCCGCATCTCCCGTTCCACGATTGCCATCATTCTGTTCATGGCTGCATCCCCGGGCGCGGAGGCATCATGAACCCCAACGCCTTTACCTGTTCGTCGCGAAGCTGACGCCCCGTGTAGTGGACGAAGACGTCGTCCAGCGTGGTCGTCTGCACGTTCAGAGACTTGATGACCTCGCCTCTGGCAACGGCCATTTCTACGAGTTGTGTTGTGGTGAGCGAACCGTCTGAGGTGAGCAGCCGGTATGCGGCGCCGCCATGCGATTCCACGTCGGTTACGCCGGCTAGCTTGCGCAGCCGTTCAGGCCACTCATCGGATTCATGTGTGAATTGCGCTTCCACTACATTTGCGCCGGGAACGCTGCCCTTGAGCGCCATGGGAGTGTCGAGTGCAACCAGCTTCCCGTGGTCGACAATCGCGATGCGGTCGCAGAGCTGATCGGCCTCTTCCATGTAGTGCGTCGTGATCAGCATCGTCAGGTCGTGCGTCGCCCTGAGTTTTTCCAGCATCTCCCACACTGCCACACGAGACACCGGATCGAGCCCTGTGGTCGGCTCATCAAGAAAAAAGATGCGTGGCCTGTGAACCAGCCCGCGCGCAATCTCAAGCCGCCGCCGCATGCCGCCTGAGAGGGTTTTTGTCTGGGCGCCTCTCCACTTTGTCAGGTCGACCGCTTCGAGCAACTCGTCGATATTGCGTTTGCGTTCTGTTTTGGAGATTCCATAGAGTTTGGCATAAATCGAGAGATTCTCTTCGACGGTGAGATCGATATCGCTGGTCAGCGCCTGCGGGATCACACCGATCGTGCGCCTCACCGCGTCCGGGTTTTTCATCACATCGTGCCCGGCGACGATGGCTCGCCCGCTGGTCACCGGAATCAGCGTCGTCATCATGCGGATCAGAGTGCTCTTGCCCGCACCGTTCGGCCCCAGGAGGCCGAAAATCTCGCCGTCTTCTACATCGAAGGTGACGTGGCTCACGGCCTCGAAATCGCCATAGCGCTTGACGATGTCCTCCACGGCAATCGCCGCGGCAGCGCCACTTATTGACCCGTTGACGCTCATTTCGCCACCAGCTTGTCTTTTGGAATGTAGACCTGAGCGATCATTCCCGGGACGTACTTCATGCCCGGGTTGTCGATCAGCAGCTTCAGCTTGATGGTCTTGATGTCGCGCTTGCGACGGCTCACATCGCGCTGCGTGGCGAAGTCGGCCTCGGCGGATTTCGCAATCACCTTGCCCTGAATATTTGTGCCGCTGGGCATCACCACGCGCAGGTTGTCGCCTACCTGAACCGTATCGGCTTCAGTCTCAGGCAGCGGAGCATAGATCCAGGTCTGGGTCAGATCAGTGATGGTTACGATCGGAGTGCCTGCAGTAACTACCTCGCCCTGCCGCGCCGCCCGCACATTCACTTTTCCGGAAACCGGTGCGACGATCTGCGAATAGCCCAATGTCACCTGTGCCTGATTCAGGAGAGCCTGCGCATTCTGCACGTCGCTGCGCGTCGCCGCAACCGTCTTCGCCGCGGCTTCGGCTTGGATCATGTTTGCCCTGGCTAGGCGCACCGAAGCTTCTGCGGCGGAGACATTCTCCTGGGCGGCATCGACGGCGGCTTTGGCGGCGTTGAGCGAGGTGATGGCCTCGTCGCGGGCCTGCTCGCTCATTACGCCCTGTTTTGCCAGGGCGACCGTGCGCGTGGTGTCGGCCTGCTGGTGCTCGAAATTCGCCTGCGCCTGCGCGAGCGCGGCCTTGGCGGAGCGAAGTTGCGCCTCTGCATTGATTACCTGGCTTGATGTGCTGCCGCGTGTCTGGCGCTCGGTATCGCTCATCTCAGCGAGCTTGTATTGCTGGCTCAGAGTCGAGGCTTTGGCTGCAGTGGTGGCTGCAGCCAGGTCTTCGCTTTCGATAGTGGCAAGCAATTGCCCCGTTTTTACGTCATCGCCTTCGTCGACCAGCAGCTTCTGGATGCGGCCGGGAATGCGCGAGCTCACGACAACCTCATTTGCGTCCACCGTGCCGATCAGCTGCAGGTCGCCGGAGCGATCGGTCGACAGGAGATACCACGCGAGCCCAATAAGCGCGAGGATTCCCAAAATGATGAAGACGCGGTTGCGTGGGTTCATAAACCTTTTCTCCAGACTTGATCTTTCCTGAACCGCGGTGGAGGCATCTCGGCCAGGACGCGTTTCGCCAGCTTCGCTCCGTGCGCGCGATCGGCAAACAATGCCGTGCCCAGCAACTGAACGGCGGCCCGGCGGCGCGTTTCGATGGCGGCCTTATCGAGCGGATGGAAGGGCAGCGCAAACTGCATCATGGGCGCGCTCAGAAAATAGAAGACATTTGCACCCAGCATGGAATACACCACCTGGAGCCAGTCGAGATCGCACAGTTCTCCGGAACGGATGCCCTCCCGAATCGTCTCTTCGAACCGTGCCAGCAGCGGCTTGAAAATCTTCTTCACCAGGATCGGAGCATTACCGATTTCCCCACGCCGCAGACGGACCATCTCCTGCTGGAGCAGGCTTTGAAACTCGATCTTGGTGAGGATGCGGTCGAAATGATTCAGCGCGGCACGGAGAAGACGCTCGCCGGCGCTGTGACGTCGGTCGAGGGAAGCCAGGGTCTGCTCTGCAACTTCCGTGGCGATCTCTTCGAACGCCGCCTCGTATAGACGATTCTTGCTCTTGAAGTAGTAGTAGAGCAGCGCCTTGTTCACCCGGGCCGATTCCGCTATCGCATCCGTGCGTGCGCCGGCCAGGCCATGCGCGCTGAATTCGCGGATGGCCGCGCGGAGAATGTTCTGCCGGGTCTGGTCGGCGCGGTCCTGGCGGACGGGAATTCTCCTTTGCATTTAATTAACCAGTCAGTTAAAAACTATATCACAAGCTCTACCCGCCGCTGCCGTCAAATTTTCGTTGATTTAGGTGTAAGGCTTGTTTGACTCCAGCCTCCGCGTTGCTTAATGTGGCTTGCTGTGTCTGAACAGTCCCAGGTAATCGCCGAAACGAAGAGAATCGCCGGGCCGCCGGCGGCGCGTTCCATGCACAGTCTCGGCGTCCTTTGCGGTATTGCAGCCGGAGCATGGCTTGGCGCGGCGGAAGCGCCTACGAAGCTGGTCACAGCAGGACTGTCGCCCTATACCATCTCCCTGTGCATGGTGGCGGGCGTCTTCGTTGCGCGCTGGACACTGCCCACCCTGCTGCGCGGGACTTCCTATGTAGCGAGTGACTTGCGTGCGCGCCCTCACCTGATCGTCTGGGCCATCCTCGCCGGAGCGCTCTGGGCCGTCGCCAACACGCTGACGGTCTTCGCCATTCGCGACGTCGGCCTGGCTGTAGCATTCCCCCTCTGGAATGCCAACAGCCTCATCGGCATCTTCTGGGGCATTCTGCTTTTTCGAGAGCTTCGCGGCGCGCCGGCCAAAAACTGGATAAAGGTCGTGTTCGGTTCGCTGGCAATCGTTGCAGGGGCGACCATGCTCGGCTTCAGCACGATCCGGTCGTCGCCAGCCGGGTCGGGCCACGCGATTGGCGGCATCGCTGCAGCGCTTGGAGCCAGCCTACTCTGGGGCACGATGTATGTACCGTACCGAAAGGCCTATCTGAGCGGGATGAATCCGCTCTCGTTTGTGACCATCTTTACCATCGGTGAGTTGGGAACGATGTTTGTGCTCGCCGCCAGCCTCGCCGGAGGACTCCACCAGGTTGCCGAGCAGATCATTACCGCGCGCCATTTTCTCTTCTGGCTGTTTCTTGGAGGTTTCTGCTGGGTCATCGGCGATCTGTTTCAGCAGTACGCGACCAAATACATCGGCATCGGCCGCGGAATTCCGCTCTCTAACACGAACCAGCTCTGGGGACTCGCCTGGGGGGCGCTGGTCTTCGGAGAATTGACAGGACTGGACCGCTCGCACCAGATTGTGGTGATCGCTGGTTCGGTGGTCATGATCCTCGGCGCGCTCTCTATCAGCACCGCCGCTGCCTCGTCCGAGGAGCATAACTCCACGCATGAGGCGCTGCTGCGCGAATGCAACCGCTATGGCCTTGATTACAACGTAGCGCTCATGGCTCAGGCCGGACTGGAGCATGACAGCCGCGCCGCCTCTAAGAAACGCTGGTGGGACTACCTGATCGTAGCCGCCGCTGCCGGAATGTTCGTGTGGTTCGCATGGGGAGCGACACTGCCTCCGCTCCAAATGAACCTGCGCTGGGCCGGAGCTTTATGCCTTGCTCTTGCTGTCGTGCTAGTGGGCAGCGCGTGGGCTCTCTGGAAGCGGACCCGATTTCTCTAGTTACCAGGCAATCCTGCCGGGAAAGAATTCGGCAAACAGCTCGTCATAATACGGCTTGATTGCTGCGACATCCGGCCGCGCCTGTCCCTTGGAATACAGGTCGTAGGGGTTAAATTTCCTGACTGCTTGATCGAACATCTCCTCGTCATGCTTCGACATCAGGTGCTTGTACGCACCCTGCTGATGCGCCGCATAGAACGAGTGATAGCGCAGCATGTAAAGAGCTTCCTCAGGCAGGTACGGCTTCATCACGTGCGCGAGGTAGGCGTCGTGTCCCCAGGACATATGGACGTTATCGAGACCGCAATGCGGCTCATAGATGCCGTACATTGTCTGATATTCGGGCACCTGCATGTCGGGGTTATTCGCAAAGTACTCGGGGAAGACGATCTTCTCGGAATAGGCGCAGCCGACCGGGAAGGTATCGCCCACCACGGCCCATTGCGGTTCCCCATAAAGGCAGAGCACCTTGCCCAGGTCATGTACAAATGCGGTCGCGACCATCCAGCGCGGATGGCCGTCGCAGCGTACCGCTTCCGATGTCTGCAGCAGGTGTTCGATCTGGGTCAGATCGGTGTCGGGATCGCTGTCGTCGACCAGCGTATTGAGAAACTCCGCTGCTTCCCAGATCGACTTTTCGCCCTTCACTAGCGCGTAGTACTCCTTCTCTTTGCGCAGCACAAAGTCCAGGGTCTGATTTTCGTGGTTGAGCCGGTAGAACTCAGCCACGCCCGGCAAAGCTTTGGCGTCGTAGTTTCTAAACTCCGCCTCGCTCTTGCCTGCCTTGTAGCGTCCGGTCACGAAATTGTCCCACTGCTCCTCAGTCTGGACCGCCTGCGCGACCTCAACCGGACTCAGCGTTGTGTTCATTGCCTGTGACCCTCCTGCAGTGAGCTCCTGGTCCCTACCCTAAACCTGCCGGTGGATCCTGGCAATGAATGCGGCTTCCCGGGTTACCATTTTGGTTTACACCTTCACTCTTGGAGATCCGGTGCTCCGAGCTATCCTGACCGACCCGCAATTCTGGATTCCGGTTGCTGTCCTCGCCGTCGGAATCGTCCTGTTGGCCTGCCTCTGATAACCCATCGTGCAACATCACCTTAGTTACCTCTTTGCATCAACTATGTTCTTGTTCCTGTGGGTGTTGGCCGATAAGCTTAGTCAGGGGACGAATGGCTTCAGGGGATATTCAATCAGCAAGTAGCTTCCTCCCCCCCATCAGGCGGCTCGCAGGATTAGGAATCCTGCTGGGCCTTTCTTCCTATTGCGCGCTGCTGCTTAATCTGCGTTCAGGCGGCCTCACCATTCTGTGGCCCTCCAACGGGCTGCTGCTAGGCGTGCTGTTGCTTAGCTCGCGCAAGCACTGGCCGGCCTACGTGACTGTAGCCTTTGCTGTCGATTTCGCGATCAATCTCAGCCTGGCGAATCCGCTTGGAATCTCGGTTTACCTTTCCGGCTGCAATATGCTCGAGTCGTTGCTGGCGGCCCTTCTGTTGTACCGGGTCATGTCACCTGCCCCAGACCTGACGGTCAGGCGCCAACTCACCTTCTTCCTCGCTTTCGGAGTGGTCCTCGCCCCCATCGTTGCGGCGTTTTTTGCCTCACTCACCCTGCAGAGGTTCCACACGACCGCGATGGCGCATACGTTTCGCCTCTGGCTGACCGCCGATTCTCTTGGCATCTCAACGGTCGCGCCCCTCTGCCTTTCGCTGGGCACCCAGAAACTCTCCGAGCGAACGCTGTTCCGGCTGCTCGGGCCGTTCGCACTGCTCTGCGCCGTCACCTGCTACGTCTTCTGGCAGACGGATGTCCCGCTGCTTTTCATGGTCCTTCCCTGCCTGATCCTGATGGGAATCCGCACCGGACTGGCCGGATCGTCGCTTGGGCTGCTTGCGGTTTCTGTCATCGGCGGTTTTCTCACAACGGTAGGACGAGGGCCGACCGGGCTAATGCGAGATTCCTCCATGGAGCATCGCATCCTCGCGTTGCAATTCTTCATCGCCATCTCGATGCTTTCGGTTTACCTGCTTGAATTGGTGATGGCCGAAAGCCGGCGCCTGCAGACGAGTCTCGAAAGCAGCGAGGCGTACTTCCGCCTGTTGGCCGAAACGTCCCGCGACATCATAGTTCTCACCGATCTTGATGGAGAACGCCGATACGTCTCTCCGGCTGTAACCGAGCTTCTGGGCTGGACGCCAGAAGATCTGATAGGCGGCCCGTTTCGGGAAATCGTTCACCCAGAGGACATGCCGGAATGGAGGGCGCTGCTGGAAACTTCCGGGAAGGGAAATGCGCCGAGAACTCTCCAATATCGCTGTTGTAAGAAGGATGGCAGCTATCTGTGGATGGAATGCAACCTCCGCCTCTACAACGATCCCGCTACAGGAAAGCCGATTGGCTTTGTCAATGTGGTGCGGGACATCTCAGGCCGCAAGGCCGCCGAGCAGGATCTGGAGAAGGCATTCCGCCTGGTCGAGAGCCTCGCCAGCCTGGATGGGCTCACCGAAATCGCCAACCGGCGCCGGCTGGACCAGGTTATGGAGCACGAGTGGCGGGTCGCAGTGCGGAATAGCGCCAATATTTCGCTGCTGCTCATCGATGTGGACCATTTCAAGCCCTACAACGATATCCACGGACATCTTGCCGGGGACGACTGCCTCCGCCGCATCGCAAAAGTGATCTCCGAGATGGTCTCGCGGCCGTCGGACCTCGTCGCCCGCTACGGCGGCGAGGAGTTTGCGGTTGTGCTGCCCGCCACTCCTGAAGCCGGCGCTCTGAAAGTAGCCGAGCGCATACGTGCCGCCGTGCAGGAACTCGCCATGCCGCACGAGGGCAACACCCACGGAGTTGTCACCGTGAGCGTTGGCTGTGCAACCTTCACTCCGGAACCCGATATGCAGCTCGATGCTCTCGTCGCATCTGCGGACAGCGCTCTTTACCGCGCGAAAGCGGCCGGCAGGAACGTCGTCGAAGCTCACGGGGCGCCACTTAATCCGGATGTTGGGCTCAGCGGGGCAGTTTCCGTCGAGCGCTGAACGCGCCTGCTGTCTCACCCACCCAGATCGATCAGTTCGACCCCATTGATCGGCTCGCCCAGGAATCTCGATCCTAATCTTCGAAATTTCGCGACTGAATCGGTCGCGTAGAAGCGGCGGGAGTGTTGGGTTCCGTCCGGACCGCAGGCCTCCTGTGGCAGGCAGAGGGCTGCCGCCACCTGCGCCGCCGTTACCTCGGCTGAGTCAATGACCCGGATCGACGGTGGCAGCGCTCGCTCGAAGTTAGCCCGCAGCAGCGGATAATGGGTGCAGCCCAGAACCAGGGTGTCCGGATCGAGTCCCGCCGTGCCCACTTCATCCAGCAACTCGGAAATATAAATGCGCAGCACCTCTTCGGTTACGGGGTGCTCGATCCATCCTTCTTCGACCAGGGGCACCAACAGGGGGCTGGCCTTCTCGATTACGCGAAGCCCACGTTTGCCGCATGCAGCCGAGTAAGCATGGCTTTCAACCGTAGCCGCAGTGGCCATCACCAGTACATCGGCAGTCTTTGTTGCGGCGTGGGCCGCGTTGGCGCCGGTGTCGATCACGCCAACAACGGGCACTGGCACGGACTCGCGAATTGCATCAAGCGCCAGCGCAGAGGCCGTATTGCAGGCGATGACCAGGTAATCGGCCTGTTGCCGCTCGACCAGAAAACGAGCGCTCGATACGGCGTACCGTACCACTGTAGCCTGCGACTTCGCTCCATACGGCAGCCTGGCAGTATCACCCATGTAGATGTAGTCCGCAGCGGGGAGGCGTTCGAGCAGAGCCCGAAGTACGGTGAGCCCACCAAAACCTGAATCGAATACGCCGATATTCACGCTATCGGGCTCCTGGAGAAGCAGTATCGGACGCCAGGTACACTCGCGTCAGGTCGGCATGACCGGCAAGCGTGTCCTGCTGATGGCCATCAACCAGAAACCTTACCTGTGCGATTGCCGGCAAATTGGCGTGCAGAGTTCCTATGACCGCCAATAATGTAAGCGTCTCCGGTTCGATGCCCG
>JAFAMZ010000390.1 GCA_019232935.1 Silvibacterium sp. | reverse complement strand
GTAGGCGCCAATTGCCATGGCCGGGGTCGCGCGCGCCGACTTGATTCCAGCGTCGCGCGCCAGCGAAGCGACGTTGTTGTAGCCGACCATCTCGGCGAGGGCAATGGTGGCGTTGTTCAACGACTGCTGCAGCGCAAATCGCGCCGTGACCTCGCCGTAGTATTTTCCCTCGAAATCGCGCGGGCTGTAAGTCTGGTTCCCGGCGAAGGTGAAGGTGGTCTGCTCATCGTTGAGCATGGTCACCGGCGTGAACGTCGCGCTGGTGCCGTCGGAATTGGTGAGCTGCGATCCGGCCAGGCTGGTGTTGAACGCCGCCGCATACACAAACGGTTTGAAGATCGAGCCGGTAGGCCGGTGCGACACCGCATGATTGAACTGGCTCTGCCCGTAGTTACGCCCTCCGACCAGCGCCAGCACCTGCCCGGTGTGGGGATTCAGGGCCACCAGCGCGACCTGCGGATAAACGATCGGCGAATCGTCTCCGGCTTTCACCCGGCGCGCGTGGAGCTTCTCGACGAGCTCATCGACATGCTGCATTCCTTCCGCGACAGCCTCGGTCGCCGCTGTCTGCAGCTGCGGATCGAGCGAGGTGTAAATGCGCAGGCCTTGCTGGTTGTACTCGTCGCCCCCGGTCCGCTGCGCGAGTTGCTCTCGCACCAGGTCCACGAAATAGGGAGCTTCCCCGGCATCGACAGCGCCCGGCACCACATTGAGCGGAGCGGCCTTGGCGACTTCTGCCTGTTCTTTGGTGATGGCCCCGATCTCAACCATGGAATCGAGCACCAGGTTGCGGCGGGTGGTGGCGCGCTCGGGATGCCGGAGGGGATTCAGCCGGCTCGGGCTCTGAATCAGTCCCGCCAGCAGAGCGCATTCGGGCAGCGTCAGCTGACGGACATCTTTGCCGAAGTATGCCTGCGCCGCCTCGCCGAATCCGTTAATAGAAAAGCTGCCGCGCTGCCCCAGCGGAACCTGGTTGGCGTACATCTCGAAAATCTTCTGTTTGGTGAAGCGATGCTCGAGCTGATAGGTGATGACGATTTCGAGAAACTTTCGCTTGAGCCGCTTCTCCGGGCTCAGGAAGAACCCGCGGGCGAGTTGCATGGTCAGCGTCGAGCCGCCTTCCATGTAGGTGTGCCGATGGCTCAGGTCGTTGCGCGCTGCGCCGAGCAGTCGCAGGTAATCCACGCCGCCATGTGTAAAGAAGCGCCGGTCCTCAATGGCTACTACGGCGTTCACCAGGTTGTGCGGAATCTCTTCGTAGGTCAGCAGGCGGCGCTTCGAGCGGTTCGCGTCAGAAAGGTCCGTGATCAGCAGCGGCTCCAGTTCATAGGCCGCAAGCTGCTGGCCCTGATCGCCGGAAATCTGGCTGATCCTGCCGGAGTCGAAGGTGATCGTCGCGCCTTCGGGCGCGTGATACGACTGCGCCCCAGGATGGACGGTCAGACTCTCAGGTCCTTCGGAATAGGTGCCCATGGGGGAAGCCTTGCCTTCTCCCTGGATGGAGTAGCCGGCGGAGCGCAGCTCCTGGGCAATGTAATGAGCGCTGAACTTCTGGCCGGGGCGCAGCTCGGACGGGGCCGCATAGATCTTGGCTGTCGCCGCAAAGAGGGGCTTTTCGAGCCTCTGATCGACGATATGGCTGTACTTGACGTAATAAAACCCGAAAACGCAGGCAAAGAGAACGAAGCAGACCGCAATAGCCAAGCCCGCTCCCAACAATAGCTTGCGGCCCAGGCTGCCCTTAAACGCAGCCGGACCGGCGAATTTGATCTTTACCGCCAATCGAAGAACTCGACTCTCATTCTAAATGGTGGAAGGTCCGGGAACGCCGGGTGTGACACTCGGCATTACCTAAATCGATCCCGGGAGAGGGCAGGACCGCTATACTTACAGACGTTCAGATGCAGAATATGGCGCGTGTGTCCCTGTCTCAGAGACTTTGTCCCAGTCGGCCATTGGGGTGTCCCTGCTCGGATTTTTCGATCATGGTTGCATACTTTCCGAGAACCTGCCTCGTCTCAACACTGTGACTTCGTCTGCGAAGGAGGCTTAAATGCCCAATCGAGTGGTCACACTGATCGCCGCTTGTTTGCTTCTGACCGTCACAGCCTCACCGAAAGACAAGAAGCCTGCCCTGCCTACATATATCCTCGCCGCACGCACTGTGACCGTCATCATCGATCCGGAAGCCGGCTTCTCGGTCGACGATCCACGAGCTAACCAGATTGCGCGAAAGGACGTCGAGACTGCCCTCCTTAACTGGGGGCGGTTCGACCTCCGCATGGACGGCCAGGGTACGGATCTGGTCATCGTTATACGCAAAGGACGGGGCCGGGCCGTCGAGCCGACCATCAGCAATCCCCGTCAGAACAACCCCGCCGGTTCCATCAATCCATACGATAACGGTATCGCCGTTGGCGCCCAGCATGGCCGTGCGCCGGAGTCCGCAACTTCCAGCACTGCCGGCCAGCCCCCTCGTCCGGAGATTGAGGCTGGGGCTACGCAGGACACCTTTGTCGTCTACCGCGGCGACATCCAAGATCCGCTCGACAATGCTCCTGCATGGCGTTACACCGCCAAGGACGCTCTGGAGTCCCCGTCCGTTCCAGCAGTCGACAAATTCCGCAAAGCCATCGCCGATGCCGAAAAGGCCGTGGGGAAAACTCCCTAGCACAACATAAGTTAGTCGATGATCGTTCCACCTTCAGACGAAGGACTGAAGAATCACTGGGAAGCGAGCCTCTGTGCCACCTCCCCAAGTACCACATCCTCACTCGATGCCCTCGCCCGCGTCACCAGCTCGACCTTACCCTCCGCAGCCTTCTTGCCCACGTTGATACGATATGGAATGCCAATCAGGTCGGCATCCTTGAATTTCACTCCGGCGCGCTCGTCGCGGTCATCGAGCAGGACGTCGAAGCCGGCGGCTTCGAGCGACCCGGCAACTTCTTCTCCTGTGGCGAGCAGCTTTGCGTCGGAAATGTTCGTGACCGTGACTACGACATCGAACGGGGCAATCGCCCGCGGCAACCAGAAGCCGTTCGTGTCGTTATTCTGCTCGATGGAGGCCGTAAGGATGCGCTCGATCCCGATTCCATAGCAGCCCATGATCGGCGTCACTTCCTTGCCGTTCGGATCGAGCACGCGCGCTCCCATCACATCCGTGTAGCGATTCCCCAGCTTGAAGATGTGTCCGACCTCGACCGCCTTGCCGATCTTCAATGGCGATCCGCACAGCGGACATGCCTCGCCCTCGGCCACGCTGCGGATATCCGCCGACACCGTCCAGCCGAAATCCCGCCCCGGCGTCACATTGCGGTAGTGGTAGTCGAACTTGTTTGCTCCGGCGACCATGTTCTCGCGGCCCTCGAGGCTCTTGTCGAGGATCACGTTGACACCGCGGTCATGCAAATGCTTCGAAACGCCAAGCCCAATTGGTCCCAGATATCCCGCCGGGCCGCCAAAAAACTTCTCCAGTTCCTCCGCGACCATCGGGCGAAGTTCGCTCGCCTTCGTCACTCCCGCGAGCTTTGTTTCGTTTACCGAGTGATCGCCGCGCAGAAACGCCACCACCGGCTCCCATGTCGTCTTTTTGCCGTCCCGAACCTCTGCCATATAGGCGACTGTCTTGATGTCCTGTGCCGGCAAAATCTGGAAGAACTCTGCCACATCGGCAATGGACGCCTTGCCCGGAGTGTGCACCAGTTCCGGCTTTCCATCGCCCGTCGAAGCCAGCTCATCCACCCGCTCCAGCCGCGACGTAGCTTTCTCAAGATTCGCCGCATAGCCGCACTTGGGACAGCTCACGATCAGGTCCTCGCCGGCATCGGTGTAGACCATGAACTCCTGCGACTGCGAGCCGCCCATTGCGCCTGAATCAGCCTCGACGGCGACAAAGCTCAGCCCGCAGCGCGTGAAGATGGCGCGATAAGCCTGGTCGTGCTTTTTGTAGCTCAGGTCGAGTCCGGCTTCATCCAGATCGAACGAGTAGCTGTCCTTCATGATGAAGGTGCGCACGCGCAGCAGCCCCGCCTTCGGCCTCGGCTCATCGCGATATTTGGTCTGGATCTGGTACCAGATCTGGGGGAGCTGCTTGTAGCTGCGCAGCTCCTTGCGCGCGATATCGGTCACGACCTCTTCGTGGGTCATGCCCAGGCACAGCTCGGCGCCCTTGCGGTCCTGAAGACGGAACATGTTCTGGCCCATGCCTGTCCAGCGGCCGCTTTCTTTCCAGATTTCGGACGGCATGATGCCCGGCAGCAGAAACTCCTGCCCGATCCTGTCCATCTCCTGGCGCACAATCGCGATGATCTTATTGATGGATCGCTGCCCGAGAAACAGATAGGAATAAATCCCTGCTCCAAGCTGGCGGATGTATCCGCTGCGAACGAGGAACTTGTGACTGGCGACTTCGGCGTCCGCCGGAGCCTCGCGAAGAGTAGGAATAAAAAGCCGGGACCAGCGATGCATTGCGTGCGGGGTAACTTTCCTGCCGCGAATATTCCGCAGCGATTGTGGGGATTCGTGTAGCGTCCATTCTAAATGCTTTCAATGCCATGGATGTGCTCCTATCAATTCCCGCGAAATATCCACGACCTCGGTCATTGAGGGCGTACACTCCAGGCAACTGCTGAATCGTGCGCCCAATGCGCCCGGCACACGATCATTCCTTCAAAGCGCATTACGCTGCCCGAGGAGGGGTGGCGCTCAATCTCGTTCCTTGTCTTCGGAGAGAGTATGAAGACTTCGCAAGCGTTTCGTGCCTGGGGCTCTATCCTTGCCGGCAGAGCGCCATCCCTTTCGATCGAAATCACCAAGGAGTGCCCGCTGCGGTGCCCGGGCTGCTATGCGTTCGATACTTCGCACCTGGGTCCGGGCATGACTCTGCGGCAGATCTCAGATTTCAAGGGCGACGAACTCGTTCGCCGCATCCTCAAACTCGTCGACCGCCACAAGCCAATTCATCTTTCGCTGGTCGGCGGGGATCCCTTCGTACGCTACCGCGAGTTGGAGGCCCTGGTCCCGGAGCTTGACGAACGCGGCATCTACACCCAGATCGTTACCAGCGCTTTTCGCACCATCCCCGCGGAGTGGGCCAGCTACAAACGGCTCTATGTAGCAGTCTCCGTCGACGGCCTGCCTGCGGAGCATGACGTTCGCCGCAAGCCCGCGACCTACGAGCGCATCCTCAAAAGCATTGCCGGCGCGCGGGTCTACATCCACTGCACCATTACGTCACAGCTCGCTCGGCCGGGCTACATCGAAGAATTCCTCCGCTTCTGGAGCGCCCGGCGCGAAGTCATCAAGGTATGGTTCAGCCTGTTCACGCCGCAACGGGGAAGCGTTGACGCGGAGATCCTGAGCTTCGAACAGCGGGACGCGGTGCTCGCCGACCTGATGCGACTTCGCCGGATGTATCCAAGCCTGCAGATGGATGAGCGCACGATCCGCGAGTTCGCGACTCCGCCGAAGGGTCCGAAGCATTGTATTTTCGCGCGCACGACCGCGACTATTTCCGCCGACCTGAGGACAAAAATCACTCCGTGCCAGTTTGGCGGGGATCCGGACTGCTCCCGTTGCGGATGCATGGCCTCGATGGGTCTGGCGGCCGTCGGACACTATCGCTTCGGGCCCATCACGCTTAAGCAGATATTCATGGCTTCGGACCGTATCGGCAAAACGTGGAATACAATTCGCAGCCGCATCCAGCCGGAACCGGATATCGCCCCAGGCCCAACTCCGTTCAATATTGTGTAGTGGGGCCGCGACAGCGGTGACTAGGAGAAGAGCCGTCCCAGGAGGCTCCTGCGCTGCCTGGGCCGGGCTTCATCCTCAGCCTCGATGCCCTGCGGCTCCGGCTGTGGAGGCAGGTCTTCGCCATAAAAAGCCGCTCGAGGATTCTCTATGCACAACCGGTCTGCCGTTTGGGAGCCGAAGCGCCTGGCGATTATTTCGTAGGTTTCCCGCAGCTTCGGAGGCCGACTTTGAACGTTGTGGGCGTCGGTCGCAACGAAATGCACCCAGTCCTTCTCCAGAAACTGCGTCGCCATCGCCTGCGCCGTTTTCCCGAACCTGCCGGTAAGGGAACCAGCTGTCACCTGAACCAGGCAACCCCCTCGCAGCCAGTCCTTCATGCGCTCGGGGTGCTTCTGGATGGTGAAGTTGCGTTCCGGGTGAGTGATGATCGGCTGCATCCCCGCCACCATCATTTCGTAGAAGGAGTCACTGATGCTGATGGGAATCATCAGATCGGCGAATTCCACCAGGAGATACTGCTTGCCGTTGATGGTGTACTTGTCGCGGTTTTTCAGCGCGTCCTCGATGTTGTCGTAGGAGAGGTGAAAATCGCATCCGAGGCCCAGCGTCACCCCGGCCTTCGTCTGCGCCTGCAGCTCATCCAGCTTCTGCCGGTTGATCTCAGGGTTGAACGCCCATCGCGCATTTGCATGCGGAGTGCAAACGATGTGCGTAATGCCATCCGAGACCGCCATATCGATCATCGCCAGCGCTGTCTCGATATCGGCCGGACCGTCGTCGAGCCCGAACAGCAGATGGTGGTGAATATCAATCATGATCGGATCTAGTCTCTGCTTCTCAGCTCCGCGCTATTGCCTGGCCAAACTGCCCACCATGGATTGAAAAATCCTGAACCCATCCGCCGACCCCAACAGCGCTTCGCTTGAGCGGTCCGGATGCGGCATCATTCCCAGCACATTCCGGCGTTCATTCAAGATGCCTGCTATGTTGTCGAGCGATCCGTTGGGGTTGGCCTCCCGCGTTACATCGCCGTCGGCCGTGGCGTAGCGAAAAACGATCCGGTCCTCCCGCTTAAGCGCATCGAGGGTTGACGGATCACAGAAGTAATTGCCCTCCATGTGCCCGATCGGAATTTTCAGTATCTCGCCTGGCTTGAGCGTGTGCGTGAACGCACTGTTAACCGTCTCGGTACGCAGGTGTACCTGCTTGCAAATGTATTTCAGCCCCGCATTGCGCATCAGCGCGCCGGGCAACAGACCGGCCTCGCAGAGAATCTGAAACCCATTGCAGATGCCGAGCACCAGCCCGCCCGCCGCCGCGAACTTTTTCACCGACTGCATCACCGGAGAGAAGCGGGCAATCGCGCCGGTCCGCAGGTAATCGCCGTATGCAAAGCCTCCTGGAACGAGGATGGCGTCGCAGTTTTCGAGGCTCGGTGAATCGTGCCACAGGAAAGCAGCCTGCTCGCCCGCCAGCTTCGCGATCACGTGATAGGTATCGTGGTCGCAATTCGACCCGGGGAAAACCAGCACGCCGAATTTCATAGCTCTAGGCTAGCAGAAGCGTTGCCCACTTCCGGCAGCTCCAATGTGGATTAACAAAGCACACTCGGACAGTGTTCTTTGTGCCTGCTCTGTCGCTGAAGGTCGGTTACCGTGCAGAACCAAGGTGCCGTTTCGCTGGCGTGGATATCACCGCATTACTACCTGCCGGCATAAAATCGCGTCCAAGTCACTATGCCCGCCGATTTCCGCGCGCACGCCCGGACCGCCGGAACAGCTCTCGTGAACTGGTGGCGCGCCGGCTCGCTTGAAGCGCTATGCGTCGCCATTTTCTGGTGGATCGGGCTCACCCTGCTTCAAGTCCCGCTCGCGCCCGTGTGGGCCCTCATCGGCGGTCTTATGACCTTCGTACCCAATATCGGAGGCGTTATCACCGTCATCTTCCCGGTCATGGCCATTCTGGTCAGCGGCCATGATCTAGAACGTCTGGCGTTTGTCCTCGGGCTCTACGCCGTGATCGTCGTGATCGATCAGCTGGTATTGCAGCCGTGGCTGCTCAAGCGCACCTCGCGCGTGCCTATCTGGGCCTCCATTCTGACGCCCATCGTGCTTGGCATCGTCATCCCTTTCTGGGGAGTCCTCCTCGCTCCGCCGTTGCTCGCCGTTATTTACGCCTTTCGACACCCGAAAAGCAGATTCGCTCCGCAGGCGCAGCAGACTGCATGGCCCGCATCGAACCCGCCTCTGCCGGGGCGAAAACCGCCCGGAGCGCCGGAGATCCTACCGCCGGAAATTCCACCTCCCGGTCGAGCTGACAAGCCGTCGGCCTGAGGGGCGGCCCCGGGTCTCACGGCTCCTGCATGTTCACGGCTCCTGCATATTGAGTTGCGCCCGACGAAAGGGCGTATCGGCCACGTGGACCGATCCCTGATACGGCCGGTCGATATCCGCGATTGCGACCAGCGCCAATGCCACCAGAAGAGAAAACGCGAAGACCTGCACGCTGTGCAGCCAAGCGCTGTCGGATCCGAACATGCAGCTTGACATGATCGACAGCGCACCACCGGAAATCAGCACAAACCACAGTACGCCCGGCAGCCTCGATACGCTCTGCAGCTGTCTGAGGCGTCGATGCTCCGCCACCGAACTCAATTCATAGAGCGCATGGTCCTCGGCGGTCAGTTCCGCTGGAGACGCCGCTTTCACCGACATCAGGATGACCCACATCTTCTGGTCGTAATTATGGCTTTCGAGTCTGCCGGCGTAACCTCGCGCCATCGCCGGCCAGTCCTGATCGAGCACTGCACCTGCATACTCCCTCGCCGTCTGCTTCAGTTGCACGCGCTGCGCCTCAGGAAGCCCCTCGGCCAGGCGGTATACATTCACCAGCGCGTTGGCCTCAGTGTCCGCATTCACCTCGGCCAGGCCGAAGTTGTTCCACACGGCGTAGAGCATGAAGCCTACGATCACCGCATAGGTGGTTCCGAGAATGCTCAGTTGCCATCCGATAAGGTCGTTGTGGCTCCTGCGGCGCTCGCGGGTCCACAGGCGATCGATTATTACTTTGAAGAGCAGGGCACAAAGTACAATCAGGGTGACAATTACCACGTCCTCCGATGTAGTCAGCATTGTTTCGCCTTGGCAACTATCGATTTGCTTACCCGATCACTCTGCCAGAACAATCGCCCATTTTCTATAGTCATCCGAGCGGGCAACCCCCTTCGTTTCGTACCTGCAAACGTGGCAGCAACAGCAACTAATTTTGTGAGCAGGCGTTTAAACCTCGGAGACGGCCCTTCCTTATGCTCCCAGGCACTGCAAGGCGCAGCTTCGTGATCGAAGACTCCTCGCCGAACCTATATTGCAAGCTGGTCGGCTGCGAATCAGGCTGGCAACTCCGCTATTGCTTGACAGGCCTCGCTTTATCGCTTACAACCATCGGAGTTGCGGGTACGTTCTTCCAGATCCTCTGTCGAGTGCCATGGTGTGCCCATCGCTGTCGGGTTGTGCCATCTCGATCGGCCTTTCACTCCTCCGGCTGTCGATTAAAATCCCAGCGCATCTCGAGAATGCGCGATTTGTCTGATCTGAAGTTCTCTGTGTGTTCGTTTCAATTGCTTCAAGACTGGATAGGATGGCCATGCTTCCCAAAAATTTCTTCTCCCTGGCCCCGATTTTCTCTTTCGCGGCGGCCTTTGTCTTCGTCTCTCTCACTCCAGCAGCCGCCCAGACCGCCTCGCCGGCGGCCTCATCTTTGGTAACCACTCGCATTGTCCAGCCAATCGACGAGAATTCCCGTGTCACCCTCAAAGGGTCCGTGCATCCTCTCGCCAATGCCGCCAATGATCGTGGTTCGGCGCCGGACAGCATGCCCCTGGAGCGCATGACGCTGTTCTTCAAGCGCAGCGATGCGCAGGAAGCCGCGCTGCGGCAATTGATCGCCGGTCTGCACACGCCCGGCTCATCGAGCTTTCACAAATGGCTCACGCCCGATCAGTTCGGAAAGCAATTCGGTCCTTCGGACCAAGACGCGGCGACGGTCCAGGCGTGGCTGTCCTCTCACGGCTTCTCTGTCACGAAGGTTAACGCGGGCCGTCAATCGATCGAATTCAGCGGAAACGTGTCCCAATTCCGCAATACGTTCCACGCACAGATACACAAATATGCAGTCAACGGCGAAACTCATTACGCCAACGCGGCCGATCCCCAGATTCCCGCAGCGCTGGCGCCGGTTATCGGCGGCTTCGCCGCGCTGAATAACTTCCGCATCAAGAGCTACGCCCGCAAGCTCGGTACGGCGAGCTACGACCCAGCCACCGGTAAGACAAAGCCGCAATGGACCATATCGCCGGCGGCGAATGAGTACAAACTGGTGCTCTCGCCTGGAGACTTCGCCGTCCAGTACGATCTGCAGCCGCTGTATAGCGCAGGCACCGACGGGACCGGCCAGACCATTGCTATCGTTAACGATTCGAACATCAACATTTATCTCGTAAATCAGTTCCGCTCGCTCTTCGGGTTATCCGCGAACCCCCCTCAGGTGATCATTGACGGGAACGACCCCGGCGTCGATGGCATCAACAACCCCGACGGTCCGAATTACGATTCCGACGAAGCCTATCTCGATGTCGAGTGGTCAGGAGCGGTCGCTCCGAAGGCTACGGTAGATCTTGTAATTGGCGCGGACACAGCCCTAGAGTCGGGGCTTTTCCTGGCCCTTGAGCACGCCATCTACGGAAACATTGCTCCAGTCGTGAGCCTCAGCTTCGGAGCCTGCGAATCGGCTCTCGGAAGCTCTAACGTCTTCCTCAAAAACCTTTACGAGCAGGGGGCCGCACAGGGCCAGACCATTCTGGTCTCGACCGGAGATTCAGGCTCGGCGGCCTGCGACGATCCCAGCCAGTACTACGCTGTGAAAGGGCAACAGGTCAGCGGATTTGCATCAACTCCTTACAACGTAGCCGTCGGCGGGACCGACTTCGTCTATCTCAACTCGAGCAATCAGGTCGACTCTTCGGTCGTGTCCAACTACTGGAGCCTCACGGCCAGCAATAGCTCCCCACAGACGTCAATCCTCAAAGTTATTCCCGAACAGCCCTGGAATGACAGCCAATATGGCTTGAATCTCAACGACTACTACCAGAGCACCGGACAGACCACCATCGCCGGAGGAGGAGGAGGCGCGAGCAATGCCGCCACATGCAGCGCCTCGTACGACTCCAGCGGTTCCTGCACAGGCACGCTCGCCGGGTATTCCAAACCTTCCTGGCAGGCCGGAAGCGGCGTCCCATCGGACGGAGTCCGCGATATTCCCGACGTCTCGCTGTTTGCTGCCGATGGCCTGAATGCCAGCTTCTATCCCATCTGCTACGCGGACGGCGATTGCCAGTCTGTATCGAGCGGCAGCACCGTGCAGATCACCGGTATCGGTGGCACCTCCGCGTCCGCACCGGCCTTTGCCGGAATCATGGCCCTGGTTAATCAGAAATATGGGCCTCAGGGGCAGGCGGGTTTTGTTCTCTACCCGCTGGCGAAACAGTATCCTTCAGCCTTCCACGACGTGACCAGCGGAACCAATTCCGTGCCCTGCTCTTACACTCCCTCGTCGCTCAACTGCATAGCGGTGACCAATGCCATCACCGTTACCGACCCCGGTTTAGGGACTGCGACAGAAGGCCAGATCGGCACCGCCACGACCCCGAAATACAACGCAGGTTCCGGATATGACCTTGCTTCCGGCCTGGGCAGCGTGGATGCCAATGTGCTCATCAGTAACTGGAACAAGATCACCTTCAGTTCCACAACCACCACTCTCACGCCGTCGGAGACGATTTTCGCTCACGGCACCTCCATCACGATCAATGGTTCGGTCACCGGAACCGGCACTCCCACTGGCAGCGTAGCCCTGGTGACCGATAGCACCGAGCAGGTTCAGCAGGGTCAAAGCGTTTCCCAGTTTCTCTCAGGAAAGCCAAGCACATTTGTTCTGAGCAACGGATCTTTCAGCGGGACAGTCGATTACCTGCCCGGCGGCACGTATAACATCTGGGGCCAGTACAGCGGAGACGGAACCAACGCCGCGAGCGCCTCGCAGAAGACAGAGGTCATCGTCAGCCCCGAGAACAGCGGAATCTATTTCAACCTCTACTCGCCTTTCGGAACCACATCTTCCGGCTCTGTCGGGTCAGGCGCAACGCTCGATTACGGCAGTCAGATATTGCTGAGTGCGCAGGTCGCTCCAAGTTCCAAGCTCTCGGCGCTTGA
>JAFAMZ010000332.1 GCA_019232935.1 Silvibacterium sp. | reverse complement strand
TGAAGAAATTCCCGGAAACAAACTGCCCGTTTCGCGTGTCGACGGGAGCTTGCGATCCAGCCCTGCGCACGCCTAACGCAGCAGTTCCTGCCTGCAGAGCCGTCAAATCCGTGAACTCCGGCGTGTGGGCGCGGAAGTTCTTGTAGGCCTCCCACGAGAACAGAGAGAAATTGTTGTCGTCGCCCTGCGTATAGCCGCCCCAGTTGCAGCAGCGAACTTTGTCGCCGATACGCCACAGCTCTTCAGGCTTGACCACGGGCAGCGACTTCAGCATTACCTGGTGGACCAGCGTAAAAATTGCCGTGGTTGCTCCGATCCCAAGTGCCAGCGTAATCACGGCCGTCGCTGCGAACCCCGGAGCTTTGCGCAGCTGCCTCAACGCGTCACGTAAATCGGCCAGCATTCATTTCCCCCTGAACTTGTCTTTATCGAAGTCTCTTTAGTTATGCCTGCACGACGAGCGCCGTTTTGTTGCCGCGTTTCCGCTCAGAACAAAGGACTTGTACGCACCCGAGGTGGGTGGTCCTGTCCAGAAGCAGCGCCTTCCGTCCGGAATCGGACAGTCCACACTGACACTGGAACACCAGTCTCAGGAGCTCTGCGGCAACTGCTCTAGCAACCGCTTCCAATTTTTCTGATTGCGCCGCCAGGTCTTCTTCAGATCTTCGAGGATGCGCTCGAAGTCACCATGGCCCTTCAGGCGGCTCCATGCGGGATTCTTCAGGAACCACGGGTAGTTTTCGTTCCCGAGGTAGATGGCGCGCCGCAGCCAGTGCAGGGCTTCGCTTTCATCTCCGTCGACGGCGAAATAGGTCGCGAGACGATATGCCATTTCACTGTCCGCCTCGGACGCCGCCATCGAGCCTTCCTCGATCAGCGACGCCGCGCGCTCGCGGGCGCCCTGCATGGCATAACACATGGCCAGCGTGGGATACGCGAGACGCATGCTGTCGTCGTCCCGAATCACCTCTTCCAGGAGCTCGATGGCCTTCGGCAGATCCCCCTCGCGCATGCGCTGATAGGCGAGCGACGTACGCAGTAAAGGATGCTTCGGCTCCAGCGTGAGCCCTTTCTCGATCTCATCGGCGGCCAACTCGAGCTGGTTCTGGTACTGGTAGACGCGGGCACGATGGTTGTAGATAACCGGCGCGTTCGACGGATTGAGATTCAGGGAGCGGTTGAATTGCTCCAGAGCCTGGTCATACATGCCATCGAGACGCAGCGTGATGCCCGCGACCATATGGACATTCCAGTCGTTCTCGGCCTCTTGCAGCAGGCGCTCGATGCCATGACGGGCGCTCTCCTTTTCGCCTCGCGACAACAGCATGTAGACGCGATACAGATTGGCTTCGATCGAGCCGGGATCTATCTCGAGAGCCTTATCGAACGCGCGCCGCGCGGACATCACGTGCATATGACCGCCGAATCCGTGGCGAACGTACTGCAGATGGGTAATCCCGAGGCCGCTCCACGCGGGGGCATATTTGGGATCGCGCTCGACCACGGTGTCGAACAACTCCCGCGCGCGGTCGAGATCAACGCGGCTGCCTGTTCGCTGCATGAACGAGGAAAGCATCGCCCGAGCCTGCAGGTATTGCTCAGAAAGATTGTCGGCCAAACCCTCCGTGCGCGCGCCAGCCACAGGTCGTTGCGTGAATTGTCCTATTGCCTGCAGCGACGCGAAGACTTCATTGCATATTTCCGTCTGCACGGCGATCAGGTCAAAGGAAGGCACACTGATCGCGCCGCCGGTGCGAACGCTCTCTGCGGGTACGTTGGCCAACTGCCAGTTGAGGTCGAAGCCAGTCTCCGAGCGGATGAAATTGCCTGTAAGCACCCATTCGACAAGCAGTTTGTGGCCGATCTCAAGCGGGTCCATCTGGGTGATGGGCAGATGCAGCAGCGCGCTTGAGGGCCTGACCACCAGCGAAGACATGCGCGCCAGCCGTGCGGCAATCGCATCGGCAAGAGCGAAGCCGTAGAGCGGTGCGACCTCCGAGGGTCCGAAGTTCTGAAACGGCAGGACAAGGATGGTGTTCTGCTTTTCCTTCGGGTCGGAGGACTCGCGAAAGCGTTCGGCGAGCATCGACAGA
>JAFAMZ010000312.1 GCA_019232935.1 Silvibacterium sp. | reverse complement strand
GAGCGCATTGTCGCGCATCACTCTTCAGCTGAGCGAGCGTCGCAATTGGAACGAATTGTGGCCGATTGTTATGCGCGGAGGGCGTGAGCCGCAAGCGGAGAAAGAGCGGGGATCGGCAAGTCGGTGAGTGAATTCAGGCAGAGGTCAGGGCGTTCGGCGGCAAGCCGGTCGCTAGTGTAGGTTCCGGTTGCGACGGCGATGACGTCGAGTCCGTTTTTGCGCGCGGCGATTATGTCTGCGGGTGTGTCGCCCATTACGACGATGGAAGCATGGGCGCCTGCGAGCGTGCGGGCCTTTTCTGCCGCTGCTGCAAAGACGTGCGCACGGAGTTCGAGGTTATTGCTCCAGCTGCCAAACTGAAAGTAGCGAAGCAGGCCGGCGCGCTTCAGCTTCATTTGGCCGATGGCTTCTAGATTTCCTGTTGCCAGTCCGAGGAGCGCCCCTTTGGCGCTCAGGTAATCGAGTATTGTATGCACGCCCGGCAGGACGGTGGTGCAAAGCTCTGTCTCGCGATTGCGAACGAAGGCGCAGAGCATGTCCTGAATTTCGTGGCGCCTGGGCCTCCATCTATCTTCGGCTACTCCTGCGAGGATGAGGGCGTCGCGAAGGATGCCGAGGTCGGTGTTGCCGTGAGCGGTTACTCCTTCCAGGGTCAGTGGGCGTCCTGCGATGGTCTCGAGAACATGACAGAAGGCGAAGTAGTGAACGGCGTCGGTGCACGTAAGCAGAGTTCCGTCGATGTCGAAGAGGTAAGCGTCATAGGTGTGCCAGGAGGCCAAATCGCGGATCATGCCACCAACCTGCCTTGCGTAATACCCAGCCAATGATCCAAAGAGGCGTTGAGTGAGACTACTAGGGAGTCCCAGTCGCCGGCAGAGGGCTGGCGGAAGAGGCGCAGCGAGGGATACCAGGGGCTGTCGGCGCGGCCGACCATCCAGCGCCAGTCCGCGGCGTATTGCAGCATGACCCACGCGGGTATTCCGAGGGCGCCGGCGAGGTGGGCGGCCAAAGTATCGACGGTAATGATCAGATCCAGATGGGAGATGACAGCGGCCAGCGAGGCGACTCCGGAGTTGCATGCCGGTGAATCGCGTAGGCCGGGACAGTCCAGGTCATTCCATGTGTTGCGGACGAGCCCGCCCTGAAGGTTCCAGAACTCGCAGTCATTTCTGCTGAGAACAGGAAGAAGCAGATGAAGGGGAATAGAGCGCGACAAATTCCATTCTCCGGCAGACCAGACGATACCGATTTGTGGCTTCGTTGATGGTCGAGTGGAGGTGTGCGGGAGGTGAAGATAGTTCGTGGCGAGCGGAAGATCGGGGAGCTCGGTCCGGAAGATGTAGGGCAGCTCCATGACTTCGAGCTGGACGTCCCATTTACGGTGTCGTTCGTGTTCCCATGTGGTCACATGGCGAACGGCGCGGAAGCGGAGCGCGAGATCGAGCAGGGCGTGCGGGACTTCCCAGATGACGGAAGCTGCCATGTTTTCGAGCAGGGGGGCGTAGCGCACGAACTGCACCGTGTCACCGAGTCCATGCAGACAGCGCACGATGACGCGCTTGCCGCAGAGGTCTTCGCCTTGCCAGAAGCGATGCGGGTCAGGTGCGCCACGGCTGCGGATGGCATCGCTTTCGTTCCAGGCGGACGCGAAGTCCCCGGTCAGCATATGTACCATCCATCGGCCTGCGGCGCAGCGGTCTGGATCTTCGCCAGCTGCCTCGGCGTAATCGAAGAGCACAAGCGCAGGACCGAGCCGCCGGATATCGAGCAGAGCCTCGGCTTCCAGCAGGATTTGGACGGCGGAAGAGTTCATCTCTTGTGAAGGCTTCGGATGCAGCCTGGGTAATCGGCTTCGATCTCGTAGGGCGTCCATCGGCAGATATAGACTTCCTGTTCCGGCTGCGACTCGATTGCGAAGCCAGAGGCCCGCAGCATGGCTTCGACGCATGCACGATTGGGGATCCACCAGTTGGTCCAGTCATGCGCGTAGCTGTGCTCGATGAAATGTATCTTAGGGTAACCGGGATCTTCGAAGGGCACGGCTGCATTGAAGTCGTAGTCGGGCTCGGGTCGGAGTACGTCGCGGCTGCCGCGCAGCATGCTCTGGAAAACCATCAGGTCACGGGCGCCGAAGTCGTGAATCAGATCGAGCGCGAGGAGCGGGTGACGGAGGTGATAGAGCACGCCCATGAAGAGGACTACGTCGAACTTCTCTCCCAAGTCGGCGATGTCCCAAACGGCCATCTGGCGGAATTCTATGTCCGCTTCTTCGATTTCGGCAGCGAAGCGCGCCTGCCTCAGATAATGCTCGTCGGTGTCGATGCCGAGCACGCGGAGGGCTCCGCGGCGCTTCATCTCGAGGGAATAGAAGCCCGCGTTGCAACCGATGTCGAGGACTGTTTTTCCGGTGAGATCGGCAGGAATGGCGTCGCGAAAGTGGGCAAACTTCAACTCCGGATAATCGCCGAGGAAGTGATCGGGAGCAGTTTGGATGCCGCGAAGCCGAAGGTTGTGGAACCAGGGACCAAGTGCCGCTATCTTTTCGCCGAGCGCGGCCTGGTCAGTAGATGAGTGGTCAATCGAACTTATCTGCAAACCTTCCCTCCAGTGCGGGTTTCCAAGGCAGTGCATCGCTCAAGCCCATGGAGTGCCGCCTGCCAGATTGCGCCATGCTGCAATCGAGTGCAAAGCAGGTCATACTCCAGGCTGAGCGCCGCTCAATTCAAGTACGATTCGCCCATTTGCGCTTGCTGTTGCCAAGGGTCGAATTGTCCCGCTTCGCATGTGGCAGGTTTGTAGTTCGCGGCAAAGCGCGCATCTGACTGAGTAGCAATGGAACGCTAAATGAATTGAGCCCCCATAGAAACGGAGCGTAGATATGACGGATACGAGCACACGACAGTTCGCCGTAATTACCGGCGCATCGACCGGCATCGGCTACCACCTGGCGCAGGTCTTTGCCCGGAATGGATTCGACGTGCTGATGACAGCTGACGAGGACAGGATTTCCGAGGCGGCGCGGGAGGTAGAAACGCCGGGCGCGCGAGTCTACAGCGTTCAGGCCGACTTATCGAAAGACGAGGAGGTGGAGCGGCTCTGGAAGGAGATTCTAGGCACGGGGCGCGCGGTAGATGCCATTGCCCTGAATGCGGGGTTTGGAACGGGTGGGGATTTCGCAACGGAAACCGACCTGAAGAAAGAGCTTAAGATGATCGATTTGAATGTAAAAGCGGTCGTCCACCTGGCGAAGCTCGCCGCGAAACAGATGGTGGGCCGCCGGTCGGGACGCATTCTGATCACGGCCTCGATCGCCGGGACGATGCCCACGCCACAGCAGGCCGTTTACGGAGCCACGAAGGCGTTCGACCTGGAATTTGCGCAGAGCCTTTATTACGAATTGAAGGATACCGGCGTGACGGTGACGGCGCTCAAGCCCGGGGCGACGGACACGGAGTTCTTCCACCGCGCGGAAATGGATGACACCAAGGTCGGCACGTCGGGCAAGCAGTCCAACGATCCGGCCGAAGTAGCGCAGCAGGCGTTTGACGCGCTGATGCGCGGCGAAAAGGAGCTTTTCGCTGAATCGCTGACCACCAAAGCGGCAGGTGTTGCGGGCAGGTTCATGCCGGATTCGGTGAAGGCGGCAATGCACGAAAAGATGGCCAAGCACGGAACAGCAGACAAGTAGGGCAGAAATCCTGCCCGGGGCCGCTCTATGGAGCGGTCCCTCTCTGGAGACTTTCGGAGGACGGTGCCAATAAGCGGTCGTAATCCATCCGCTGGCAGAAAGTGGCGCTGGATAACCGGGGCGCGTATCGGCGACCATAAGAATTGCGTCGTTTGCGAGATGCGGCGCAAAGATTCCCCCCCCGAGGCTGGAATGGTCCAGCACTTCGCAAAACGCCGAAATGCAGATGGAACGATGGACAGCATTTGCCTGAGATGCTTCAGGACGGTCGCCTCCTGCACAGATCGAGGTGAGCTGATCGAATTTGAAAAGGGCCACCGCTGCAGGCCGATACTGACAAATTTGCCGGAATCCAGGCCCAGCGCCACCATTCTTGAGTTTCCGCCGGACAGGATGCTCGAGACGGACCGTCGTCTCCTGTACTTGCGGCGAAGAGCTATCGCCGAACGGTTCGCAGGCATTGAGAGGTACAGAGAAGGGATTCACGTCTGCAAATAGCGAACTAACTTATCGCGGCTTCTTCTCTCCTGACTACCCCAACTTGGCGCCCGGAATTCCCTATTTCGGGCGCATTTTCTTTTCGGATTGCTCCGGGCGCAGAACGAGTTTCTTTGGCTGAGGCGAGCCGTCGGGTTCGTGCCCGGGGCCGAACGCGGAATTGTCCCAGAGGGTAAGCACCACACCTTCGATGCGGTTATCAAGGGTGCGATAGGGCGCAATGCGGAGGCTGCACCAGTTGCCTTCGTTATCCTGCACCTGATAGTGCCTTGGTTGCACTTCCTGGATCACATCGAGCATCCACTGCTCGAGGTTGGCCATATCGATTTTCAGCTTCAGGCGAGGAATGGGCCGTCCAACGTCGTTGGCCATCAGCCCGAGCGCGGTGGTGGCCTGCGGGGTGAACCGGCGGACGCTCAGGTCCGCGCCGACCATGACCATGGGCAGGTTGACGCTGTTCAGCAGGTTGGTGAGATCGTTGTTGAGCTGGGTGAGAAGCTCGTTGCGATGCTGCATCTCTTCGTTGACGGTGTGCAGCTCTTCGTTGGCGGATTCCAGCTCTTCCTTTGAGGTTTGCAGTTCTTCGTTGGTGCTCTGCAGCTCTTCGTTGCCGGATTGAATCTCCTCGTTAGCCGACTGGAGTTCTTCGTTGGTGGCTTCCTGGGTCTCGATAATCGACTGCAGATACTCCTTGGTCGCGGCAAGCTCCTGCTTCAATTGGGCGATCTGCTTGTCTCTTTCGGATTGCTCAGCTTCGGTAAGGGGTTTGGGCGGCACATGCGGAACCGGGAGACCCTCGATGTCCGCGGACGGGAGCTCAAAGACGATCAGGAAACTGTGGTGCTCCTGAACGGGGGTCTTGAACGGTATGACTCGCACAGTTACTTCTTTTGAGCTGCCGTTAGTTTCGACGTGAACATGCTCGCGTTTCGATTCGATGCCGCTCTTTCGAGCTTCATCAATGGCGCTTTGCAATTCGAACAGCAGGCCCGGGCGGGCCATTTTGAGCAGGTTGAGGCTTGCTTTTCCGGCGGGCAGCTCAAGGAATGGCCCGGTCCGTCCGCGGCTTTGGAGGATCTCAAGCTGGTCGTTGATGACGACTGCGGGCGGCGTATAGCGGGCGAGAAGCAGGCGGTCGGCCTCCCGTTGGAGCTCCATCGGAGCTTTTGAGGTGTCGGGGGGCTTGGCGGGCGGGGGCGGTGCCGCCGAACCCTCGGCCTCAGGTTCCGAATGCCCGAGGGAAAAGCCGAATGTGACGGGCGTGGAGACCAGTTTCTTTCGGTAGATTTTTTGCTTTTTGTCTGCCATTTCGAAGAGTTCCGAGCCTGCGCCGAGCAGTCCCTCTGTGCTTCCGATCATGAGGAATCCGGTTGGATTGAGGGCGTAGTGAAAGATGGGAATGACCCTCTTCTGCAGGGATTGGCTGAGATAGATCATCACGTTCCGGCAACTGACCAGGTCCATGCGAGAGAAGGGTGGATCACTGAAAACGTTCTGGGTGGAGAAGATGCAGAGGTCGCGAATGGTCTTGCTGATCTGGTATCCGGTATCGGCCTTGTGGAAGAAGCGCCGCAGGCGTAGCGGGCTGACGTCTGCCTCGATGCTCTCCTTGTAGACGCCGGCGCGTGCGCGCTGGATGGCGCTGTCGCTGAGGTCGGTGCCGAAGATCTGGATAGGAGCCTCGGTACGCTCCTCACCGAGAAACTCGACGAGAGAGATGGCGTGCGAGTAGGTTTCCTCGCCCGTCGAGCAGCCGGGTACCCAGATACGTATGGGAGCTGAGGAATTGCCACGGGCCGCCAGGATGGCCGGGTAGACAATCTGCTTGAGGGTCTCAAAGGCTTCAGGGTTCCGGAAGAAACTGGTCACGTTAATCAGGAGATCCTGATAGAGAGCATTGACTTCCGAACGATCACGGTGCAGCAGATTAACGTAGTCGCTGAGTTTTTCGATCTTGTGCAGGGCCATGCGGCGCTGAATGCGGCGGCCGATGGTGGGAGGCTTGTACTCGGAGAAGTCGACCTTGGTAACCCGGCGCAGCAATCGGAAGACCTGGCTCGTGTAGACTTCGGCGCCACGGTCTCCGAGGTCTGCTTCTATTGGCGGTCCCGTTACATAGGGATGCTGGCAGATGCGGGCCAGTTCAGCCGCAATGCCTTCGGGAGGAAGGACGAAGTCGACGCATTCAGCCGCAATGGCGCTGGCGGGCATGCTGTCGTACTTGGCCGAGCCGAGGTCCTGGGCGAAGGTGATTCCGCCCTCACCTTTGATAGCGGTCAGCCCGATGGTACCGTCCGATGCGGTTCCGGAGAGAACGATCCCGATGGCGTTGCTGCCCTGGTCGGCTGCCAATGAGCGGAAGAAGATGTCGATGGTAGTGTTTGAGGTTCGCGGCACCTCGCGCTTGGACAGCTGGAGCTTTGCGCCGGAGATAGTCAGATCACGATTGGGTGGAATGACGTAAACGTTGTTCCGCTCCACGTGAAGGTCGTTCGTGACGGTGTGGACCGGCATGGAGGTCTCGCGCGCCAGAATCTGGCTGAAGGCGCTCTCGCGGGAAGGGTCGAGATGAGGCACGAAGATGTAGGCCATGCCCAGATTCGGTGAAAGCGTGCGGAGCAATGCTGTAAAGGCTTCCAGGCCGCCGGCAGACGCTCCGATGCCAACGATGGGAAAACCGGACTTGCGCTCCGCGACTGCGATTATCTGGGCGTTATCGGATTGGTCCTCTGCGCCGGCTTCGTGGGGTGAGTTTGTCGGTTTTGTTTGCTTCGGGTTCATTCTGTCGTTCCCGTGGCTGCAAGTCTGGGGGAGTACCGGCGAGCAGGGAAGCAGTCACGCCGGAGTGCCTGATTGCAACGGCACAAATTATAGCCCCAGTCTGATGCATAGAGCCGGACAACAGATGACGAGAAACATGAGTGCGGGCCGAGTGCTAATCCGGCACGCGGGCGCTGTGTGCGGAGCCGTGCCAAAAGCAAGATGGGGCGGGAAGGTCAGTCAGTTTATTCCTCCCCCTCGCGCGGGAGGGCACAGGTGACAAGGGTTGCGTGGAGTGCCTCAAGGGCGAGGCGAGTCTCGGAGATAAGAGACTGATGGGCCACGCGCAGTTCCTGGGAAATCCGGATCGCTTCCGCGAGATCTGTATGAACGAATTTGAAGCCGTTAGCGGAAACCTGCTTGCCCGGCGATCCTGAGGTGTTTCTTGCCGACCAACGCGTCTGTAACCAGGCATCCAGGTCGCCGGGATGGGCCGCAACCGGACTCTTGTGTTCTATTCCGTTGGGCCGCCGCACTGGGAGGCCGAACTCC
>JAFAMZ010000288.1 GCA_019232935.1 Silvibacterium sp. | reverse complement strand
GACCGTTTGTTAATCCTGATGCGGGCTCGGGGTGTCTCGGGGTGTAAGGAAATCTTAAACATTGGGAGTGCGTGCGGCATTACCCACGTCCGAAAATCCGAACCCTTCGGCAAACTCAGGGCAGCCTGGGGGCACCCCTAAGATTTCAGGCGGTGAGCACCTGCTCGAGTTTTTGGAGGCTGGGGCGCTCTCCCATGACGATGAGGAAGTCGCCGGCGGCAATTTCGGAGTCGGGCGGCGGATTGAAGATGGTTTCTCCGGCGTGACGGCGGATCGCGAGCACGATGACTTCGGATGGGCGAGGTTCAAGTAGCTGTCCCAGTGTTTTGCTGGTGAAGGCGCTTTGCGGCGAGATGCAGACCTGCTCCATGATGACTTTGGGCGTGACACTCGGGCCTATGTCGCCGCGCGTGAAGTCGAGGAATTCGACGACGTGCGGGCGCAGGAGGGCATCGGCGAGCTGGCGCCCGGCCATGGAGTAAGGCGTGAAGACGGTGTCGGCTCCGGCGCGGCGCAGCTTTTCTCCGGCTTCTTCTTCGGATGCGCGGGTGACGATGGTGAGGGAGGGGTTCAGGGTTTTGGCGGAAAGAATGATGAAGAGGTTCTCGGCGTCGGAGGGCAGAGCAGCGATAAGGCCTCTGGCGCGGAGAACGCCGGCTTCGCGGAGGGAGTCGTCCTGAGTAGCGTCGGCAACGATGGCGAGCATGCCTGCGCTCGTCGCTTTCGCGACCCGCTGCTCGTTGCGGTCAACGACGAGGAAGGGCGCGCCGGTGCGTTGAAATTCATAAGAGGCGTTGCGGCCGACACGGCCGAATCCGCAGACAATGAAGTGGTTGCGCAGTTGTTCGATCATGCGTTTCTTCCTGCGTTTGCCGTAGCGATCCTGTAACTCAAGCTCGATGATAGTTTGCGTCATGGCGCCGGCGGCAAGGAAGATGGCGCTTACGCCGAAGATAATAAGGAAGGAATTGAAGACGCGGCCAGCGTGGTCAAGAGGGCGGAGTTCCTGGTAGCCGATGGTGGTGATGGTGGTGAGGGTCATGTAGAAGGCGTCGAACCATGAGTAGTGTTCAAGGACGACGAATCCGACGGTCCCGGCGAGGAGGATGGTGCCCAGCATGACAACGACAATGAGGACTCGTCGCGGCAGGCGGCTGGGTGCCGGGCGGGTTCCCTCGGTGTCGCGCTTTGACGGCCTTTGCTGCATGAGATGATGGTCGGATGAATTTTAAGGTAAACCGGCGTGACATATTTTGGGGATTAGCGGCCGCGCCATTGGCGATGCGTTCGTGGGCGGCGGAGCGGGGAGGCCAAAACGTGTTGTTTGTGGGAACCCAGACTCAAAGCGGTAGCAAGGGCATCTATGCGTGCCGGTGGGATGCGGCGAAAGGCGAGATCGAACGGATAGGGGTGGCAGCGGAGACGGAGAATCCGACGTTTCTGGCGTTGTCTCCGAATGCGAAGTATCTGTATGCGGCGAATGAGACTGAGAGCTTTCAGGGTCAGAAGGGTGGAGGAGTAAGCAGCTTTGCGGTCGATGCGAAGGCGGGCAAGCTGACGCCAATCAATGCGGTGTCGGCGAAGGGCCCGGGGACGTGTCACGTCGAGGTAGACAAGACTGGACAGGCGGTCTTCTGCGCGAACTATACGGGAGGGAGCGCAGCGTCGTTTCATGTAAAGGCGGACGGCGGGCTGACGGAGGCGGTGTCGTTCTTTCAGTACACGGGGAATGGGCCCAATCCCGATCAGGACACAGCGCATGCGCATCGGGCTACCCCGAGTCCGGACAACCGGCGTTTGCTCGTGAATGACCTGGGGCTGGACTGCATTCACATTTACGATCTCGATGCGGCGACGGCTAAGCTTACTCCGCATGAGCCGGCACAGTGGAAGTCTGAGCCGGGCACAGGGCCGCGGGCGCTCGAGTTTCATCCGAATGGGAAGTGGGCCTACTGCGTGCTGGAGCTGTCGTCAGAACTCGCGGTATTGCGATGGGATGCAGGGGCAGGGTCGTTGACGACGATCCAGACGCTGAGCCTGGTTCCAGAAGGATACACCGGAAAGAAGCCTCACGCCTCAGAAATTGTGCTGGATCAGGCCGGGCATTTTGCCTACGCTGCAGACCGCTTCGATGATGTGCTGGTCAGCTTCAGGCTCGATTCGGCTACGGGCAGGCTGACGAAGCTGGCATCCAGCAAGTATGGCGGCAAGACGCCGCGGCATATCGCGCTCGATCCGACGGAGCAGTGGATGCTAGTGGCGAACCAGGATTCGGACAACATTTCGATTGTGAAGCGGGACGCAAAGACAGGGCGGCTGGCAGAAAGCGCAAAGGAGTTTCCGATTGTGAAGCCGCAGTGCCTGGTGTTTGCTTAAGCAGTGACGAGAGCGGCGGCGCGCGCCGGAACTTTTTCTTTCAGGCGGTCCTTGAGCTTCGCCTTTGCCTGGCTGAGCGTGACGAGCTCCCAGGCGGAGCGGTCTTTCAGCAGGCGGGAGACGAGCGCTGTATGCATGGCGTGTCCGGCGCGTTCGGCGACCACGTGACCGAGGATGTGATGGCCGGCCAGGGCGAGGTCTCCGATGAGGTCGAGAACCTTGTGCCGGACGAACTCGTCATCAAAGCGCAGCGGGCCGTTGAGGACACCCTTCCGGTTGAGGA
>JAFAMZ010000144.1 GCA_019232935.1 Silvibacterium sp. | reverse complement strand
GCTCCATCGCCCGAGCATTTGGGGAGCTTCAGCAAGGGTAACCGTAGCTGTTATGTATTCCCTAACCGGGAAGCGTTTCTGTTCGAGCATCCGGATGACTTGGAGGAAATTTTCCGGCAGCGCGTTGCGTGAGCCGAGAATGTCTAGTTCCTTCTGGACGAAGAGCCGGGTTTCATAGGCGACCGGTTCTTTGGCGTAGCCGATATATACGACTCGTCCGGCAAATGCAACGTGTTCGACGGCAGCGCGAAACGTGTCAGGGCGGCCGACGGCTTCAATGATTACGTCAGGGCCGGAACCGTTGGTGAGATCGCTCAAGCTCTCTGGGAGTGGATCGCTGGAGGTGTTGATCAGGTGCGCTGCCCCGGTTTTTCGGGCGATCTCGAGTTTACCGGAGTCGAGGTCGATGGCGATGACGCGCGCCCCGCGAAAGGCCGCGCCGGCGATTGCGCCCATTCCGACTCCGCCGGACCCGATGACAGCGACGGTATCTCGGGCGGTTATTCTTCCACGCTGGACGGCGTGGAATCCGACGCTAAGAGGCTCGACAAGGCTGAGCTCCGGGACAGGCAGATCGGCGGGGAAAAGCTTGTCCGGGGAGACCTGGATGTACTCGGTGAGGGCTCCGTCGCGCTGCACGCCCATGGTCTGGTTGAACTGGCAGGTATTGGGGCGACTTTGCCGGCAGGCGGGGCATTTTCCGCAGCTTGAATAAGGCATTACGGCGACAGAGGCTTTTTGAACCGGATCAGCATTGCTGGTTCCTTCGACAATGGTTGCCGCTATTTCGTGGCCGAGGATACGCGGGTAGGTGATCAGGGGATTTTTGCCGCGAAAGGAGTTAAGGTCTGTGCCGCAGAGTCCTACACTGCGGACCTGAAGCAGCACCTGATCGGGATTGCGGACAATATCGGGAACGGCCTCGACGGCGGCTTCGCCCGGAGCTTTGAGAACCAAGGCCTTCATTTTTGTGCTGCTCCAGTGTTGCTCAGGTTATAAGCGCGGATGGCCGTGCCTCCGCAGAACTGCTCGCGTTCCTGCTCGCTCAGTCTGGCCGCATATCGGTCGAGAAACTCGAACCACTGGGTATAGCTGGTGGCGAGGAGGCAAACGGGCCAGTCGGAGCCCATCATAAGGCGCGCGGGCCCGAATGCGTCGAAAATGGTGTCGAGATACGGCAGCAGGTTTTCCTCGGTCCAGGCATGCCAGTCGGCTTCGGTGACCATGCCTGAGATCTTACAGAATACGTTTTCCCGGCGGGCAATATCGTGAATGCGCTCACGCCATGGAGACAAGATGCGCTCGCGAATGCGCGGTTTGGCGATGTGATCGAGCACGAATACCTGGTTGGGGTGTGCATCGACGAACTCAATTGCCTGGGGAAGGTGTCGCTCGCAAATCAGAATGTCATAGACAAGTCCGGAGGATTCCAGTGCGGCGATTCCGCGATTGAATTCTCGGCCCAGGATGAAGTTATCGTCGGGCTCATCCTGTATGACGTGACGCAGGCCTTTCAGCTTAGGATGGCGCTTCAAAGCTTCGAGGCAAGAGCGGAAATCGGCGGAGGCAATGGGCGCCCACCCGACGACAGCTTCGATGAAGGGATGCGTGTCGGCAAGAGAAAGCAGATCGCGAGTTTCATCGAGAGTCTGCCTTGCCTGGACGGCGATGGTGCCGTCAATTTTTGCGATCGCCATCGTCTCGGAAAGATCGGCAGGAGTGTAATCGTGTTGCAGGCGGATCATGGACTTGTCGATCCAGCCGTATTCTTCAGGGGTGTATCGCCAGAGATGGTGGTGCGCGTCGATGCGGCGAGCCATAGTCGTCGTGATCACCTTAAACGGCGCCCCGGAAATCCGCAAACGAGCCGATTCAAGTCAGGCAGCTGTCCAGCCGCCATCGATGGTGATGATTGAGCCGTTCATGAATTCGGCTTCCTGAGAGCAGACATAGCGGACGAGCGAAGCGACTTCCTGAGGGGTACCGAGGCGGCCGACGGGTTGCCGCGCGCGGAGCTCGGCGCGGATTTTGTCCTTTTCGTGGGCGTGGTATTTCTCGAGGTAACCTTCTACGAACGGGGTTTCGACGGTGCCGGGGCAGATGCAGTTGACGCGCAGTTCCCGGGGATATTCAACGGCAAGCTGGCGGGTCATCGCGACGACGGCTCCCTTGCTCGTGCAATATGCGAAGCGCTGCTTAATGCCTACCAGCCCGGCGACCGAGCCGATGTTTACGATAGTTCCGCGGGTGGCGAGTAATTGAGGAAGGAAAGCCCGGGTAACCAGGTAGACGGACCGGACATTGACCTGAATGAGCCGGTCGAAATCGTCTGGATCGGTAGTGGAGATGTTGCCGACATGCCCGATTCCGGCGTTGTTCACGAGAATATCGAGCCGGGTAATTGCGTCAGCGGCAGCGCGGATCGAATCCTCACTGATTACGTCGAGGTGGAGAGCTTCGGCAGTCTCAAGTGTTGTTGCGAGTGCACGGGCCTTGTCGACGTTTATGTCTGCTACCAGCACATGTGCGCCGGCGCGGGCGAGTTCGCGGCATGTGGCTTCGCCGATTCCGCTGGCGCCTCCAGTGATGAGGGCATGCTTGCCGTCGAGGCGAAAGGAATCAGTGGAGAATGGGCTGGTTCTGCCACTCATACAGATGGAGTCCAGGTATCGAGGTCTTCGAGTGCGACGCCATCGCGCTCGCTGGAGACATACGCAGCTTCGACCACGCGCATGGTATCGATGGCGTCTTCGACGCGGGTGGGAAGCTCGGTGATTTCGCCGGTGACGAAGGACTGGAGGGACCCCATGGATCCTGCGAAGGCGTCCGGGAACCAGTTGCCGTGAGTGGGGAGAGTGCGCCAGCCCTCTCCACGCGGGGCATAGCGGAGGGTGTCGGGCTTGCCGGTTGGGTAATCGAGATTGACACCCATGACGGCGTGCAATACGCCCTCAGTTCCTTCCCACTGAACGAAGCTGTGTTGGGACTCGGGAAAGGTGTGGCCGTGGTTTGTAACGATGAAGACGCGCTTCCAGTCGCCGTAATCCAGGAGGATGGAGCTTTTGGTTGGGGCGAGTTTTGGGGTTTGCGGATTGCGGACGGTTTTGGCCAGCACCCGAGTTGGATTTCCGAACCAGGATCGCACCAGGTCGATGTAGTGGATGCTGTGATAGAGAATCTCGAGGCGCGGGCTGGTGGCGAGGAAGCTCCAGAGATCCCATGGCATGAAGACGCGGACCTGGACCTCCATGTCGTGGAGATCGCCGAGGAGGCCGGCGGTTGTGATGCATCGGGCCGCATGCATGACCGGAGCCCAGCGAAGCTGGAAGTTGATCGCGGCGACCAGACCTTTGTTACGGCAGAGATGGAGAATCTGCTGCGCCTCGGCGAGGCCGTTTCCCATGGGCTTTTGAATGAGGACGGCTGCGCCGTCGGGAAGTTCAGGCAGGATTTTGAGGATGGAACCGGCCGGCACTGCGATATCGAAGATGCAATCCTGCGGGGCTTTGCGCCGGGCTTCTTCGAGAGAGCTTCCTGAAAAAGGCACGTCAAAGTGATGCGCCAGGTGCGCTGCCTTTTGCTCATCGAGATCGACGATTGCGGCCACCGGAAAGCCCGCGCGGCGATATGCGGGCAGGTGGGAGTCGTGGACGATACCGCCGGCCCCAACGATGATGATTGGCCGAGGATTGCGGGGGACCACGAAGACGCAGTCCCTGAGCACCTGGTCGAGTTGCGATTCTGCGTGGGAGTCCATCGGGTTCGTACTGTATATATACCAGCAGTTTCAGGGGACCGCGATGACGGGCTTTAAGCGCGTAAATTGCCGAGGGCCCTGACTTGCGGAACGTTGAGCTGTTACATGAAAGCGATCCAGAATTGTGCGGCACAACTGCTGGTGTTTTTCGACCATTTCGAATCCGGAGACAGCGTCTGTGTAGGCATGGCGTTCCCACTCGCTGGAGAGGAACCCGCTGTAGCCTTCGAGGAAAACTTCCAGGACACGGGCGAGGTCGATTGAGGTTTCTTCGCCGGATTCGTCGAATCCGTAGAACTTGCCATGGATGTGGACTACCCGGAGCATGATTTGCGCCCAGTCTTCGGGCGCGTGTCTGGCGAACATGCTCAGTGCGGGGTTAAGGTTTCCGATCTGCTGGGCGCGTCCGCAGCAGCGCCTTCATTCGGGCAGAATGGCAACCGCTCGCGTAAAGCCGGCTGAAGCGCCACAAATTTTGAAGGGAAAACACGATACTGTAAAGCCGGTGGTCGGCAGCTTATCGAGATTGGCGAGTTTTTCGAGCTGACAATATGCTTTCTCCAGGCCCGCCTTGTGGCCTTCCCAAATGATCGACGGGTTCCCGTCTCTAGCGAGGCGGGCGCGCGTGAATGAGAATGGCACGTCCCAGCTCCATGCGTCGGTCCCGACAATGCGAACGCCCTGCTCAAGCAGCCAGAGCGTGGCTTCGCGGCCGAACCCGCAGCCTGAATCCACGTACGAGGCGGATCCGTAAGCCGAACCGGCCCCGGTATTCATCAGCACGATGTCGAAGGGCTTGAGGTGATATCCGATCTCGATCAGCTTTGCGGCGATTTCGTCGGCCCTGACGAGGTGTCCGTGAGGCCGGTCCCTGAAGTCGAGCTTGACGCCCGGGCGAAAACACCAATCCAGCGGGATCTCATCGATGGTCCAGGCCCGTTCTCCGCCATTCATGGTGGATGCGTAATGCCAGGGCGCATCGAGATGGGTGCCATTATGAGTGGTGACCTGCAAAAGCTCTGCCGCCCATGCCTCAGAGTGTGGCAGTTGCTCCTCGCGCAGGCCGGGAAACATCGCGAGCATCTGCGGAATGCCGGCTTTATGGGACATATATTGAATGGCCGGCCCGAGTCCCGGCGGGTCTGCGGGGACATCATTCTCGAGGCTGTTGGACAGATCGATGAATCTCATGCATACCCCTCATAGTGAACGACACGCTGACGAATCTCTCCGAAGAGTGGGGAACCATTCTTCAGGTTGCGAGATACCACGGTGAGCTGACCGTCGCGAGCACCCTTCTGCATTGTTGCCAATTTCATGTGAAGCCAAGCGCCTTGGAGCAATGGAAAAGGAGTTTACCAAGCTGGGAGCAGATGGCTCAACGAGAATGGCGGAGCGCCACACTCAATCGTGACTTTTAGTGGTAGGCGAGACAGGGATCGAACCTGTAACCCCCGGCTTAGAAGGCCGGTGCTCTATCCAATTGAGCTACTCGCCCGCGCGTCAGAAAGATCAGGCATATTCATTGTAGCGTTGACTGTAGCCCGCAGCACAGCTTGCCAGGAGCTGTAAGCGGGTGCGTTCTCTGCTCCGCAACCTGCGGTATAGACGGCCACGCCATAGCCGTGGGCAGTGTCGACTATTGCAGCCCGGAGCACGAGGTCTACGCGGCAGTTTGCAAGCTCGATCGTCCGCAAGGCCGTGGTGATGTGACGGACGAGGCGCTCGTGAAATTGGAAGGAGCGAAATGTTTCCTGCTCGCGAAGCAGGACGTCGATATAAGAAGCGAATCCGGTTCGTGCGCTTTCGGGCCGGGCATTGAACTCATCGGGATCGATCTCTTCGTTCTGGAGCTGCCAGATGTCGCACTTAGCAGTAAAAACCGGTGATGTCGTCGTGTTCAGCGCGGCGAGAGCGTCAGCGAGCGCTGGATGGCACGCCGCTTCGAGAATCTGATCTACAGATGCGCGGAAATATCGGAGGTCGACGAATCCCGGCCACGGAACGACGATGCATGGCGCATCAGGGCCAATCTCAACGTCCCAGTCGGCTTCCATCGGCGTGCTCGATAAGAAAGCGCAGGAGAGTGGCCTCGGCCCAGCGGCCGTCTCCATTGGTTGCCGAAGACAGAAAGGCGCAATGGCCTCCATGGCGAGTTTCGAGAAAGGTCACAGCCGGGTTTTCTATAAGAGCTTTCCGTGTGGAAGGCAGCATACGGATGAAGGGATCATCCATGGAGTGCACGATGAGAGTGGGTACGCTGAATCGGCTCGCGTACTGTGAACTAGCCACCGTGTAGTAGTAGTCGTCCGCACCGGCGAAGCCTCCATACCGCGCCACGATATGCTCGTCAAAGAGCCGCATGGTGCGAATCTTATTCAGGCTATGCCTTGAGTAAATATTGGGAAACAAGGCTGCTTTGCGCCGCACTCGCGCCAGCATGGAGCGCAGGAAATGCCATTCATAGAGTCGGTTCTGCACCTCGTGCAGCGCGGAAGATGACAGGGCAAGATCCATCAAAGGAGAGACGCCGACCACCGCCTTGATCGACGGGGGTGAGCTCGAGGCGACCTCACCGGCATATTTGAGCACCAGGTTGCCGCCCATCGAATAGCCGAGCAGACCGATCGACTGCATACCCCGAGTTTCAACGAGCGCCTTCACGACTGCAGCAACATCTTCCGCACGGCCGGAGTGGTAGATCGTCGGCGAGAGTTCGTCCGTGCCGCCGCAGCTTCGCATGTTCATGCGAACCACGTTGAATCCCGCAGCAAGCGCGCGCATCGCGTTGCCAAGAACATAGTGGGAGGCTGATGATCCCTCCAGCCCGTGAACGACGACCACGGTGAATCGATTGCTTCGCACGTGCTCCGGTTGCCAATGACAATGACAAAGGACGTAGGTGGGGCCGTATCCGCCGACAGGTCCTTCAACTTCAACGAGGAGCCGCTCGGGTTCGGGCAAAGATAATTTTCGAGGGAGAAAATTCCCTGCCAGAGTTTGGAGATGAGCATTGCGGAGAAGGCGCCGCGGAGTAAAACCGGCCGGCCATGCTGAAACCGGGCCGTCGAGCATTGAGGAGAGGTCAGACATCTGTGCGCAGCTCCTCCAGAATGGCGGCTGCCTGCAGTGCTCCGGCGGGATCTTCCTCGTGCTTGAAGTAGGCAAAGACGTCTCCGCACGTAGCGTGCGACCTCAGGTTTTCGCGAATCGCAGCGAGATCGGCGGCAGAATAATCGGTTCTGCGGAGGCGATAGCAGGCAAAGGGCGCGGTTACTACCGCGGGAGTGCTGAGCTCATCGCTCTCAGCGATGCAAAGCGCCGCCTGGTGTTCCCGCAGTATTGTGTAAATCGGCTCCGTGAACCAGGTAATGTTTCGGAACTCGAAAGCTGCGCGAAAGTTGAATCGGCGCGCTTCAAGCAGGAAGCCGTCGAGCACGGCGGGATCAGCTTTTAGATTTGGAGGAAGCTGAAAAAGGATGACTCCGAGGCGGCCTGAGTTTGCAACGGGCGTGATCGCGCGCGCGAAGCGGTCAAGGGGCTCGGCGCAATTCTTCAATCGAAGAATATGCGTAATACGCTGTGGAGCTTTAAAGGAAAATCGAAATCCATCGCCGGTGTCCGCAAGCCAGGACTGGACTGCAGTTTCGGAAGGCAGGCTGCGGAAGGTGTAGTTGACCTCGACCGAGTTCAAGCGGGTGGAATAGTACTGAAGCAGTTTTTTTGAAGGCACCGAAGGAGGATAAAAGCCGGGCTTCCAGGTGGGGTAGGCCCATCCAGAGCAGCCCAGATAAACATTGCCGTATTTCATCGCTTCTTTTGTGTTCGATGGTGTGGAGCTTCGATCTATAGCAATGCTAAGGCATTTTCGATGCGTTGTGTCCTCGTTGAGGGTGCTTTACGCGGACATTTGCATGAGGTATTCGTTCAATTTATCGAAGCTGCTGTTCCAGCCCTGGTTGTGGCCGTCGCGTTGCTCGGGGGTATCGAAGAAAGCCTGGTGAAAATCCATTTTGGTGCGGTTGGAGTCCACTTCGGTGAAGCGGATGGTGATTTCTGTCTCGCGGGTCGGCTGCCCGCCCTGTCCTTCCCAGGCGAAGGTGTAGACGAGGCGCTCGGGAGGGACTACTTCTTTGAACTCGCCGCCGAGGCCGAGGTCGGGGATGACACGCCCGTGGAGCGAGCTGTCGGTTTGGTGGAGAATGGTATGCCACTTACCTTCGGGGCGGGGGTCTTGGTGGTAGTGCGCGGCTTGGAAGCCGCGCGGCCCCATCCATTGGCGAGCGTGGTTCGGTTTTGTGAAGGCCTCGAAGACCTGTTCGCGCGGTGCTTCGAAAAAGCGGGTAATGAAGAGCTCGTGGAGCTGCGCTCCCCCGCCCGCGGCTGCGATCAGGCCTGCGTCGATCGAGGTGGTCAGACGGTCATCGGAGGTTCGGGGGTGTGCAGGCATGGTGGCGCTCCTCGAAGGGTGAGTGAATCAGGCAGGAAGGGTATTCAGCGCTCTCCGCGGTTCTCCTACAAGAATAAATCCGCTCTTCAGCAGATATTGATACAGGGAATTCAGGGGTTCTGACGGAAACAGATTGTCTACAGTGACCATTCCGTCGGTCTCTCTCCAGGTCCAGCCGGTGAGCTGCGCAGCCGCTGCTCGCCTGCGCAGATCGTCAGCGGGCATTGGATAGACATATAGCCGGACATTCTGAGTGAAGAGGCGAGCCAGGGCTTCGAGCAGCGCTCCCGGAAGCTCGTTATACGTATCCTCAAATACGCGCACCTGGACGGTGAGCCCGACGGCAAAGTGAATCCGCAGTTTTGTATAGCGGTTTGCGAAAGCACTCATTTTATAAAGCTCCCTCGCCTTAAAGAGCATGACGCCATAGCCGAGCTGTTGCAGGTCGTGGACGTGTTGGAGGATCTCCTTCACGGAGACTTGTTTGTCCGGGGCGGTCAGGCCGAGTCCGGAGACGGAGAGGCAGAACAAGCCCAGCCCACCTTTGCTTTCCTTCAATTCTTCTCCGGGCAATTGCGCGAGCGTGTCCTCGATCAGGTCACCGTGAAGGGCACTCACAATGTCGAAGCGTCCAGGGGCGAGCACGAGGGCGCGCTTGTAGAGCAATTCGTTGGGGGGAAGGAGCTGGTTGTCAGCGGGGAAGGCTACGGCTTCGGCGTAGCCTCCGACCACGAGATAGGCATGCACCTCATCGCAGTTCCAGCCGGCGAAAGCGGGACCGTTCCAGTCCACCAGGTCGATTTCGATGCGCTCCCTTCCCAGCTCTTCGAAGATGCTGCCAAAGAACTCCTCGGGAGAACCGAGGGCGTGAAAAGCGGCATAGATCAGGTTGACGCCGAGAATGCCCACTGCTTCCTGCTGCTGCAGGTTGGTCGGATCCATGAGATTGATGTGCAGAATGATTTCGTTGGGTGGTCCGAGCGGTTGTTGCTGAAAGCGCAAGCCGACCCATCCGTGCTGGTCGTTGGTGCCGGCGTAGTTACGCGCAGAGATGGTGTCGACGAAGGAGAAGAATCGGGTATTGGCTCCGCGGCTGGTCTGCAACTGCGCAATGAGTTGCTTCCACTCCCTCTCAAGCATGGCCTCAAGCCGCGGCCGTGAGACGTAGCGGGTGCCACCGCCGTAGAGGTCGTCACTGACCTCTTTGTCGTACGCCGAGATGGTTTTGGCCACGGTGCCGGAAGCACCGCCTACGGTGAGGAACCAACGCGCCACTTCCTGTCCGGCGCCGATTTCGGCGAAGGAGCCGAATTTCCCGGAATCGAGGTTTAGAGAAAGGGCTTTATGGTGGACGTCGTTCTTTTCTTCAGGCATAACCTGCCTCCGATCCCGAGATAGACTCTACCACTCAATTTTCGGGATGGGAGCGGCCCTATGTTGACTTGTTATTGCAATGTGGCCTCTGCGGTCAGATCGCGGGACGAGAAGCCGGCGTGGAGAGTTCGGGCCCCCGCGGGTGTATCCCACTTATTGTCCTTCACGGACCAGTACTGGAAGGCGCGCGCCGCAAGCTTAATGGAGACGGTTTTCGATTCGCCCGGAGCGAGAGTTATGCGATCGAATCCGGTGAGAGTACGTGGCGCGAACGCGACGCCTTGAATGGGCTGCTGCGGGGCGTCGAGGTAGATCTGGGGAACGGCATCACCGGCTAGTGAGCCGGTATTGCGGACTTCCACGGTGACTTTTGCGCCTCCGTGGGAGTCGCGGGTTGCAGACAGATTGGAAAGAGCGAACTGCGTGTAGCTGAGGCCGTATCCGAAGGGGAATTGGGGTTCGATGTGCTGCGCATCGAACCAGCGATAGCCAATGAGGAGGCCTTCGCTGAACGTGGTCACGCCGTTAACGCCCTTCGCAGAACGCTCAGGATGGGCCGGGTCAGTGGCCGGATAGTCTTCAAGGCGTTTGGCCCAGGTAACCGGGAGATGGCCGGAAGGGTTGGACTGGCCGAGCAGCAGCTTTGCGGTTGCCCAGCCGCCTTCATCGCCGGGCCACCACATCTCGAGAACGGCTTTGACTTTGTCAATCCAAGGCATGGCGACGGGCTGGCTAGAATTGAGCACGACGATTGTGTTGGGATTGGCGGCGGCAATCTCTTCGACGAGTTTGTCCTGCTCGCCGGGCAGAAAGAAGGCGGGTTTGTCCCGGGTCCAGAGGAAGACGATAGCGGAGTGAGCAGATTTGGCGGCATTGATCGCCTGCGCATGGCGCTGGATGCGCGCTTCGGGTGTCATCCAGTTAAGGCGAATCTGGGCAGGGGTGTTGGAGGTGTCGGGCGTGAGCTGAACCGAGACAGCATGTTTGCCGAGGGTGAGATCGACTGCGCGACGGACGTTATCGAGGCCGTCGGTGGTAGGGATGCCGTTGTCCTGAGAACTGTGCTGGATGTCGCCGTGGACAGTGCCGAGGACAGCCCCGGTCTTGCCGAGTTGCTTTCCATCGACGCTGATGATTCCTCGTCCGCCGAGCACCTGCAGGTAAAGCCAGTAGGTGCCGGTAGTGGGCACGGTGAGATCGCCGGCCCACGCAGCGGTGGTATTCGGCGGGAGCGCTTTGCCGTTGCTGTTCGTGAAGTCGAGAGTGGGATCGACGGCGGTTGAGCCGTTCGTGGTTCGCTCAAGACCATACTGGCCGTTGTGCGAAAGCGCAGAAGCCGGCACAGGCACGCCGGTCATGTCGTCCTCGACCGCGAAGACGATTTTCGCGGTGGGCGTGAGTTTTCGCAGCGCGTCTACGGGGCTGACCTGGCGTTCGGGCAGACCTGGAGACCTCTCGCCGAAGGTGCCGATTGCAGCCACCTGGCCGGCGGTGGGGCCGATCATGGCGAGGGATGCGAGATCGGCAGCCTTCAGCGGCAGCGCATTGTCGTCGTTCTTGAGCAGGACAGCAGCTTCTTCGGCG
>JAFAMZ010000385.1 GCA_019232935.1 Silvibacterium sp. | reverse complement strand
CGCTACGGACTGATCGCGTTCGCATCGTCGCTTGACCGCGTGGGGCCCTTCGCCGCAACTGTCCGCGATGCAACCAGGGTGCTGGGCGTGATTGCCGGCCACGATCCTCTGGACGCCACCTCCTCGACCGAACCGGTTCCCGATTATCTGGCCGAAATCGACAAGGGCGTGGCCGGAATGCGCCTCGGTGTTCCGCCGGAGTATTTCGGCGAGGGGCTCGACCAGGAAGTACGCGAAGCTGTAGAAGCGACCATCCAGAGGCTAAAAGAGGCCGGCGCTGAGATCGTTCCTGTATCTTTGCGGCACACCTGCTATGCCGTGCCGACCTACTACGTCATCGCAACTGCTGAAGCCAGCGCCAACCTTGCCCGTTTCGACGGTGTGCGCTATGGTTATCGCGCTCCAAACACGCCGACGCTGGCCGGAATGTATCACTGCTCGCGCGAGGGCGGATTCGGCGCAGAGGTAAAGCGGCGCATCCTGCTCGGCACGTATGTACTCAGCGCCGGCTACTACGATGCCTATTATAGGAAGGCCCAGCAGGTGCGGCGGCTGCTGACCGAGGACTTTCTGAAGGCCTTCGACGAGGTCGACGCAATTCTCACGCCGACGGCGCCGACGCCGGCCTTCAGGCTTGGGGAAAAAACCGACGATCCGATGGCCATGTATCTGGCCGACATCTACACCGTGACGGCGAGCCTCGCTGGCATCTGCGGCGTCTCGGTCCCGTGCGGCCATTCGACATCCGGGCTGCCGATGGGGCTGCAGATCCTGGGCAGGCACTTCGACGAGTCCACTATATTCCGCGTGGGCCAGGCGGTGGAGAGGCTGAAAGCCTAAGGGCACTCGCACTTCGGCCCCGAAATTGTAACCATTGTGGGTGCGTATTCCGTCGCTTCTGTTCCAAGCGGCTGGTAATACCGCGCTTCCGGATCGGCGCAGGCGAAGCACAGAATCCGTCCGTCGCGCTCGATGATGCGCTCGTAGCTGATGCCTTCTCCGCATTCCGCGCAGGCGATGCGGTCGCCCTTATAGCCGGGAAATTCCTTCGGTTCGATGTGGACCGACACCCAACCTTCCGAGAACAACTCCTCATCGGGAAGCTCGCGATACGCCAACATCTGCTGTTTGTTCTTGTTTTCGATTTCCGGATGAAGCTCTCTCGCGCGCTGCTTCGAGGACTCAAGGGCCGCGATGCGCACAGCGCGTCCCGAAGCCAGATCGACAAACGTTGCCGCCATTTTGCCCCAATCGCGGAATTTCAGGGCGCGCTTGCCGAGACGGCATCCGGTGACGACACCAATGGCATCCGTGGCGCAGCGATCGATCTCGACATAGGTGACGAGGCGCTTGCGATCTGTTCCCCTGGGCTCCTCAATACCAAGGCGCCGGCAGCCCAGTGTAGCCATGCGGACGCCTAGAATCTGCCCGGCACAGAGATGCCCGTGGGCGGTTTCGGCCAGTTTGAGCAGGTCGTCGAAGGATTCCATGAGGTCAGTTTAGACCTCAGAGGGAGCAGCCGTCAGTTCGCGCTGTCGCCTGCCTCTCCCCCATCGCCGTCTTCAACCAACACGGCCGAAAGGCCGACAAGGTCGAAGCTCATCGGGGGGCTTCCGGCGGGCTGGAACGCGATCTGTAGAGGTTCGCGCTGCCAGACCGCCGGAGAGCAGGCGGGGGAAGGGTGATCGATTGGGTTCCATTCGCGCAGCTTTTTGCTGAGCAAAGGCCGACGGGCCCCGGTCTGCGCGACTACCGCATAAAGTTGCCGTCCGGAGGAACTGAGCCCGCAGTAAGCGGCGTAGTCGCGAAACCAGACGACCTCGGAGACAGCCGGGTCATAGTCGGGCAGGCGAAGTGCCGTGACCTTGCCGCTCACGCGATCGATCAGCAGCCAGGGGCCGCGCTGCCATACCCAGTGCGCAGCCCCCGCGTGGCCGCCCGCATCCGTGGGGAGGGCATCATTGAGACGGATGGCGCGACGGACAACAAAACTCCGGTCGGTAATGTCATGTGCCTCGCCGGTCGTCCACTCCTTGATCTTGCCATCAACAACCAGGGGGCGCACGCGCAACTCGATCTCGTCCTTGCGAGCGCCTGCCGGATCTCCGGCGATCGAGTACGGAACTTTGCGGGCCGCCCCAAGCACGACTACGTGCGGTCTGGTTCCAGCGCCGTGCGCGAGAGCCGCCGCAAGCGCGACAGCGAGGCTAATCGATGGCCGAAGCATTGGTGATTTAGCATAAGGGCGCGGGGTAAATTGGAATACATCACGGAAGTAACGGAATAGAGAAGGTGGGAGCGGGGCATGGAATACGGTTGTCGCGGGTGTAGACGATCTAATAATCGTCGGGTAGATTGCATACAAAACTCGTAGGACACCCATGACTTCTAGACGGGACTTTCTTTGCTATTGTTCGCTTTGGTCGGCTTCTCAGATGTTGTTGACTGGTAAAGGACGCTCCTCAGGTCTGGAAGAACGTTCGCAGGAGCAAGCGGGATACGACCGGACCGCACCATCATCGGCGACGCTAGGAGAGATTCACAGGCTTACAGGGAAGTTTCTTGTGGATGCCGGAGTAACAGCCGCCCAACTTGCAATAAGTCGAAATGGAGTGCTGATCTTCAGCCAGGCATATGCAACGAGACCGCCGAAAGGCTTTTCGCCCGTAAACCGGCAGACCCTGTTTCGTCTCGCCAGTTGCAGCAAACTCTTCGCGTGCGCCGCGATTCACGCGCTTCATAAAGCCGCGAAACTTGATCTTGAGGCAAAGGTATTTCCACTGCTGAAAATCCAGGCTCCCGCATACCGGCGAGATAAGCCCGATCCACATATCAATGACATCACCGTGCGGCATCTGGTGGATCACGCCGGCGGTTGGAACGACCATGAGAGCGTCAAGGCGACGGATGGAGTACACATTCCGGGAACCGGGTGGGATCCGGTGTTTTCCCTGCGCCAAATCGCCGGCGACCTCGGGCTTTCTTCTCCCCCATCGAAGCTGGACATAGCGCGGTATATGTACGGGAAGCCGTTACAATTCATTCCCGGCACGCAGAACTTCGACAGCACTAACCACAAGTCTTACTCGAACTTCGGATATCTTCTACTCGGCCTCATCGTGGAATCGGCAGGCGGCCAATCCTTTATAGATTTCGTCCGAACCGGGCTTGGGCCGGAGAGTGACACATCAAATGTCTATGTTTCCCGCCTGCTCGAGAAGTCACGCGATCCTCGCGAAGTGTGGTACATCGACCCTGGCCGCGGGCCGACCGCCCTCGATCCGAGATCGTCGGAGGTAGTGGCGGACGCTTACGGCGGCGCAGGGTTTCTGCCGGAGATGATGGATAGCGCCGGCGGCTTGATGACAAACGCCGAAACCCTCGCGCTGTTCATTTCCAGGCATGCCGCATGGGGGCTCGGCGGCAGGAATCCGGGCTCCGCACGGACCGGCGAAATGGCCGGCACAGTGAGCCTTGCCTGCTCCCGCCGCAATGGCATCGACTGCGCCTATGTGTTGAACACGAGGGTGTTCAACGGCGGACCCAATCAGAAGGAAAAGTACAACAGCTCGCTAGAATCTCTGCTGGATCAATTATGAAAACCCGGTACACAGTACGCTTGGGGAGCGACCAGGAATTTTTCATTCAGATCATCTCGCCTCGCGCTGGATCACGGTCAAGCTGACGTCGTCGCGCAGCGGTGTGCCATTGGCAAAATCCTGCAGAGCGGCCAGAAGCATCATCAGCTTGGTGTGCGCGGACTGTCCTTCGGTGCAACGCACGGTTTCGAGCAGACGCTCAGCGCCGAACTCTTCGCCGGCAGCGTTGGCGCACTCCAGCACGCCATCCGAGTAGGCAACGAGCGTGTCCCCGGGCGCGAGCAGCAGCGCCGCGGAGGCGAACCGGGCATCTTCGATAGCTCCGAGCAGCGGCCCCCCTTCCTGGAGAAGTTCAGAGCTTCCATCCGCGTGAAGCAGAAGGGGAGGGAAGTGACCGGCATTGCAATAAGTCAGTTCGCTGCTCTCGCAGTCGATCTGGGCTATGAATCCAGTGACGAACGGGGCGATTGGGCGCAGATAGCAGAGATGGCGGTTAACCTCCGACGCGATGATTGCCGGGTCCGAATCGGGCTGGGCATAGCTCTGCAGAAGACCGGCAAGATTCGTAAACCACATACCGGCGGCCACTCCCTTACCGGCAATGTCTCCGTGGGCGGCAAAGACGCGGGAGCCGCTTTTCGAGAAGGTGATGAAATCTCCAGAGAGGAAGCGGGCAGCGAAGACTTCGCTGGCGAACTGCAGATCGCCATGACGAAGCAGGCGTGGGCCGCTGAGCTTGCGCTGAATCTGTGCGGCCTCGAAGAGCTGGTTGTGCAGGTCGAGCTTCTCCCGCTGGAGGGAGTCGAGTTCGTCGTGAATCGACGAACCTGCTTCGGGCGCCATCGATGGGGGAAGCGTGTTCCAGCCCCTGTGATCGCTGTTGAGGTCGAATCCGCTGTTAGCCGGCGCGAGTGAGTCCGCGTACAAGAGTCACCTCAATTCCTTTGATCAATCTCAACTGCATTTTTTAATGCACTAACCGACGAATCGATAGCCGGTTCCATGGACGGTGAGGAAATATTGCGGTTGCTCGGGATCGGGTTCGAGTTTCTGGCGCAAACGCACCAGGTGCGTGTCTACGGTGCGCGTGGTTGGAAAATTGTCGTACCCCCACACGTCTTCCAGCAGGCGATCGCGGCTGAGAGTTTCGCCGGAGTGCGAAATAAAGTACTTGAGCAGTTCAAACTCCTTTGAAGAAACATCGAGCACTTTGCCTGATTTGACGACTCGGCAACGGCGAAGGTCTACCTCGACATCGCCGAACGAGTGATGCTCCTGATTTTTCGGACCTGCAGCCGCGCGCCGCAGGATGGCCTTCACCCGGGCCAGCAGCTCCCGAATTGAGAACGGCTTCGTAACGTAGTCGTCGGCTCCGAGCTCGAGGCCCACAACCTTGTCGACCTCCTGCCCGCGAGCAGTCAACATAATGATAGGGAGGGTGGCGCGTTTGGCGCGCAGCTGTTTGCATACTTCAAGGCCGCTCATGCGCGGCATCATCACATCGAGTACAACGAGATCCGGGGACTCGTCCAGCGCTTTCTGCAGGCCTTCAATGCCGTCGCCGGCAGTGATGACCTTGTAGCCTTCAAACTCGAAATTGTCGCGAAGGCCGGCCACCATATTGGGCTCGTCTTCGACGATGAGAATCTTCGCGGCTTGTTCTATTGTTTTTGTTTTCTCTTGTGTTTTCATGCGGGCGCCTCGTTGGCTTGCTGAAATGTTGATTGCAGGGGGAGGGTAATAGTGAATTTGCTTCCCTGCCCGGGCGCGCTCTCGACGGCAACCTCTCCGCCGTGGGCCTGCACGATATGACAGACGAGTGACAGGCCCAGTCCGCTCCCTTTGGTGTTATGCACCAGAGGATCACCTACCCGGTAAAATTTCTCGAATATCTTCGACTGCTCCTTGACCGGAATTCCGATACCGTGATCGACTACCTCGAGATTCACCGCTCCGTTCTCGCGATAGAGATTCACACCGAGATATTTCTCCTTCGGTGAATATTTCAAGGCGTT
>JAFAMZ010000293.1 GCA_019232935.1 Silvibacterium sp. | reverse complement strand
TTCTCGCGTCCGGCGAGCCAGATTGTTGCGCAGTATTACAACCTTATCCGGCTGGGGAAGTCGGGATACCACGCGGTCCACGAGGCGTGTCAGGATGTCGCGATCGAGCTGGCGCGCAAGATCGAAGGCATGGGGCCTTTTGAACTGCTCAGCTCGGGGACGGACCTGCCGGTTCTCTCGTGGACGCTCAAACCCCAGCCGAACTGGTCGCTGTACGACCTTTCCGACCGGCTGCGGGACCGGGGCTGGCAGGTTCCGACTTATCGAATGCCGGGGAATCGCGAGAATGTGGTGGTCCAGCGGGTCGTTGTCCGCAACGGATTTACGCACGATCTGGCAGGAATGCTGGTGCGGGACATCCGGCGCCACCTTGACTGGTTTGTCACTCAGCCGGGGTTGAAGCCTTCATTGAACGGGGCGGGATTCCATCACTGAGCGATTGCGCCGGAGCGCGGTCTTTCATTGCTCCTCAACCCCCGCCATGTTATTCTTGATGCAGACACTTAGGAAGTGTAACGAACAAGAAAACAGGAGTAACGCACGCACCGTGCTGGCCCCAACGAAAAAATCCGAAATCATCACGCGTTTTCGCACACATGACTCCGATACCGGCAGTCCTGAAGTGCAGATCGCGATCCTCAGCGAGCGCATCGGCGAGCTGACCGAGCACTTCAAGACCCATGCCAAGGACCACGGTTCCCGCCGCGGTCTTCTGATGCTGGTGAGCAAGCGCCGCCGCCTGCTGGATTACCTGAAGACGAACGACTCCGACCGGTATCGGGAAGTCATCGGCAAGCTCGGCCTACGCAAGTAGCCGCAACGATTCCCTTGTCCCTCAACCTGACGCGACGGAAATCGAACTCAGGATGGAATGCGCGGGCCCGAAGGAGGGTCTCAGTGTATTCGCTGGCGAATCGCGGCCTGTACGGCCAACATCGCCGGGCCGGGAGAGTCTCGCTGTGACGAGAACTTTCCCGGAGCTTTCGGGCCGCGCGCCCGCCAGCGCTGCAGCCTCGGCCTCAGTAGATTCCGCACGTCTTTCCCGCCAACTATTCCCACCAGCGATGCGTCATTCAGGCTTCCTGCCGGGCCACACCCGCTCCGGCTACCGCTTTGACGATTTCTCCGGAAGCCCTGCCGCCGTCGCCTTTTCAGAAATGAGGATTCTATGAAGCACGAAGTAACGGTTGACCTTGCCGGTGGCAGGCAACTAAGTTTTGAAACCGGCCGGATGGCCAAGCAAGCCTCCGGCGCCGCTCTTGTGAAAGAGGGAGAAACCGTGGTGCTGGGCACTGCGGTTGCGGCTCCCGAACCCAAGGAAGGTATCGATTTCTTTCCGCTGACCGTCGACTACCGCGAGTACGCCTATGCCGGCGGACGCATCCCCGGGGGATTCATCAAGCGTGAAGGGCGTCCCAGCGAGCGTGAAATTCTCACCTCGCGGCAGATCGACCGGCCCATCCGTCCGCTCTTTCCCGAAAACTTCCGCAATGAGACCCAGGTCATCGTGTTGGTCTTCTCGGCGGACCGCGAGAACGACCCCGACGTTATCGGCATCAATGCTGCCAGCGCCGCGGTCGCACTGTCGGACATTCCTTTCAACGGCCCGGTAGGCGCGGTGCGCGTGGGGCAGGTGAATGGGGAGTTCGTTGTGAACCCCACCTACACCGAGCGCCGCGACAGCACCATAAACATCGTCGTGGTAGGCACCAAGACCGGCATTGTGATGATCGAGAGCGGATCGAATGAGGTGCCGGAGGAGATTGTGGTCGGCGCGATCGATTTCGCACACGAAGAGATCAAGAAGATCGTGGCGGGCATCGAGCAGCTGGCCTCTCTGGCCGGCAAGCCGAAGCGCGAGCTTGCTCCGGTGGAGTTCGACACGGCGTACTACTCGACCCTTGAAGCCAAAGTGGGCGAGCGACTTGCCGATGCACTGAACACGCAGAAGCACGCGAAGACCAAAAGCTACGCGCTGGTCAAGCAGATCAAGGACGAGCTGGCCGCCGGAATTCCGGAAGGCGAGAATGCCGCAGCAGAGAAGCAGAAGCTGGCGAAGTACTACGAAGTGCTGCGCGAGAACATCTTCCGCGAGCAGGTCACGAAGGAGCGTATCCGGCCGGATCGCCGCGCCTTCGATGAGATTCGCCCCATCACCATCGAAGTGGGCGTGCTGCCGCGCACGCATGGCTCGGCGCTCTTTACCCGTGGTGAGACGCAAGCCCTGGTAACGGCAACCCTCGGCACCGCCGACGACTCGCAGCGCCTTGAAACCTTTGAGGGCGAGCAGCGCAAGACCTTCATGCTGCACTACAACTTTCCGCCGTTCTCGGTGGGTGAAGTTGGCCGCATGACCGACGTCGGTCGCCGCGAAGTCGGCCACGGAGCCCTCGCCGAGCGCGCGGTCAGCGCGGTTCTTCCCAATGAGGAGGAATCGCCGTACTCGCTGCGCATCGTCTCCGACATCCTGGAGTCGAACGGCTCGTCTTCGATGGCATCGGTTTGTGGCGCCAGCCTGGCGCTGATGGATGCAGGCATCCCGCTGAAGTCCGCAGTTGCCGGCATCGCCATGGGCCTTGTCAAGGAAGGCGAGGAATACGCCATCCTCACTGACATTGCCGGAGCCGAGGACCACTATGGCGACATGGACTTCAAAGTTGCGGGCACCCGGAAGGGAATTACCGCCCTGCAGATGGACATCAAGATCGGTGGCATCACCGGCCAGATCATGCGCGAAGCCCTCGAGCAGGCGCGCCGCGGCCGCCTGTTTCTGCTCGACAAGATGGACGCCGCGCTCAGTGGCCCGCGTGACATCAAGTCGAAGTATGCGCCGCAGATTCGCACGCTCCAGATTCCCACCGACAAGATTCGCGACCTCATCGGGCCGGGCGGCAAGACTATTCGCGGCATCATCGAGGCCACGCAGGTCAAGATCGACGTCGATGACACCGGTCGCGTGAACGTGGCATCGAGCGACGAGGAGGGCCTCAAGAAGGCTCTCGCCATGATCAACGACCTGACCGCTGTGCCGGAGATCGGCAAGACCTATCTTGGCAAGGTCGTCCGCCTCGCTGATTTCGGAGCTTTCGTCGAAATCTTTCCCGGCACCGACGGTTTGCTGCACGTCAGCGAGATAGCCGAGCATCGCGTCAAGGACGTGAAGGACGAACTTCGTGAAGGCGATCAGGTGATGGTCAAGGTGCTCGGCGTCGAGGGCAACCGCATCAAGCTGTCGCGCAAGGCCCTGCTTCGGGAACAGCGCCAGAAGATGGGCCTGCCCGAGTCCGGCGCTCAGGGCGCTTCGGTGGGAGACATCGCCGCGTCGGCTGAGCCGGCCCCTACACCTGCCCGTTCCGACGAACGTCCACGCCGTCAGCCCCGGCCCGAGGCGGTCGAACGCCAGCCGCTCTCGAACGCCAGCACGATCACGATCGAAGGCGGAGACGACTTCGCGGAATCCGATGAAGAAGGCGTGGAGATGAACTTCAATCGCGCGGACGGAATTCCGGTTCCGGTAGGCGGCGGCCAGGGTGGCGAGCGGCGTCACCAGGGTGGCGGAGGCGGCGGACGCAGGCGCCGTCGTCGCGGCCGCGGCGGCCAAGGCGGCGGCGGCAATCGAGGACAGCAGTAATCTGTGTTGAGAGGGGGGATGCATCTCCCCTGCGTCCCCGCTCATCCGGCAAATGGAAGTTCGCGCGACGCCCTGCTAACCTAACGGAAAGGGATTTCTGCGTATGGTCACAAAGCCGTTGCTGACGGTTAAAGAGTACGTGACTCTGGATGAGCCGGCGGGTGTGCGTTACGAACTGAGCAATGGGGAACTGATAGTGACGCCTTCCTCGAGCCACCGGCACAACGATATCCGGGACCGGCTGAACGTATGCCTTCGCAATTTTCCGGGTCTAGAAGCACTTGGGGTGATATCGAGCGAAACAGATGTGCAGTTGGCCGGCGACACTGTGCGCCGGCCCGATGTCTGTTTCTACTGCGCCGGACATCTTGCCGGCGTGGATCTGGATGTAGTTCCTCTGCCCATTGCCCCCGATCTCGTCATCGAGATCGTTTCCCGCAACGACCGCGCCGACGACCTGCTGCTGAAGGTATTTCAATATCTTGAGGCGGGCGCCCGGGCAGTCTGGCTGATGTACCCCAAATACCCGGCTTGCCTACCGGTATATTCCAGGAAGACGCGAACCGGAGGTTCTCGCCGCGGACTCCGGCGACAAATTCGAGGAGCCTGCACTCATTCCCGGAGTTTCTATTCCGTTGAGTGAGATTCTGAGGGATTCGCGCGGAGCGCGCCCGTAACTTCCCCGGCAACAAACTCACGATTCATCGCGCCGCCGCATCAGAGTCTGAAGTACGATCAGAGTAGAGATGAGCGCGTCGATGTACATCGTCGTTGAGGGAGAAGACCCCGGCTACGACATCTTCGTCAACGGACACGCCCTTGCCCGGAATGAAGATGCTTTGGAGAAGCTGGCGATCCGCCTCGGCGTGAAGCCCCTGCTGGAGTTTTTCTCCGCCGATCAGAATTCCATGGCGCTGCTGCTCGAAGAAGGCGCGGGCGATCCCGAATGGGCGAAGACTCTGCCTCCTCCCCAGTGGTTTTCTCCGCAGGAAGGCCTGACCACGGTCGTGACTCTTCTCGACTATCTGAAGAGTGTCTCTTCTGCTCTTGGCTCCGAAACCAGCCATGTGATCGGGGAGCTTGAGGAGTACGAGCGGGTTCTGCGCAAAACCGCGATCCGCAATCTGCGCTGGCAGCTCGCCGTAAGCTGGAAATAGTCTCTATTTGTTCCACGCTCCGAGCTCTCGCCGCATCAGCACCAGCTCGCCAAGGTGATAGCTTGTGTGATCGCTTGCGAGCAACACTTCGCGCAGCAGCGTCTGGCCTTCGCCCCACGGAATCTTCGCATACAGGTTTGACTTCGGATCTGCGACGATGGTTTCAAATGATGCGAGATCGGCTTTGAGAGCCTGTACGGAGACATCCCATTCGCCCGGCTGGGGCGCTTCTTCCTTCGCCGGCCAGTAATCGTCTGGCCAACTCGGAGCTACGTACTTGGGATCGGTCGAGAAGAGCAGCAGGTCGCTTACCGTGAACCGGATGTGCTCGAGGAGCTGCCACGGGCTGTAGGGGACATTCCTGGCCTGTGTGCCTGCCAGCTGATGGGGAAAATCATCCACCACGGTTGCCAGGTCGGCATGGGCGCTTCCGCCGCGCAGCAATTCCAGCAGATGATCGCGCAGCGCTCTGTCTTCTGTGGGCATTAGTCTCTCCTGAAATTTGGGATGCTCCAGGAATAGGAGAGGACACCTTGCGGCACCATGAAAACTAGGTTTCCATGGCCGCAAGCTCGCGCTTATCTGCGAAGACATCGCCCATGCGCCGGATTTGTGCGCCAACTCCGCGCAGTTTTTCCTCGATGTGCTCGTAGCCGCGATCGATGTGGTATACGCGGTCGAGGATGGATTCCCCATTGGCTACGAGGGCTGCGAGAACCAGAGAAGCCGAGGCGCGCAGGTCCGAGCACATCACTGCTGCCGCCGAGAGCGGAGACTTGCCGCGCACCGTGGCGGAGCGCCCGTCTACCTTGATGTTCGCGCCCATACGGACGAGTTCCTGCACGTGCATGAAGCGGTTCTCGAAGATGTTCTCCGTCACCACGGAGGTTCCTTCGGCCTGAGTCGCCAGCGCCATATATTGCGCCTGCATGTCGGTCGCAAAGCCGGGATATTCTTCAGTGGAAACGTCAGCGGCCTTCAGTTCGCCCTCGCTGCGCACGCGGATTGAGTCCTTGCCCATCACGTCGATTCGCACGCCTGCTTCTTCGAGTTTTGCGATCACAGCCCCGAGGTGCGCCGGATTGCAGTTTGCGACAACGAGATCGCCGCCAGAGATCGCGCCCGCAACGAGAAATGTTCCGGCCTCGATGCGGTCGGGATTGATGCGATGCCGCGCTCCGTGGAGCTTCTCGACGCCCTGTACGCGAATGACCGAGGTACCGGCGCCTTCGATTTTGGCCCCCATGGCTGTGAGCAGGGCAGCAAGGTCGGTTACTTCGGGCTCGCGCGCGCAATTCTCCAGAATTGTCTCACCCTCGGCCAGCACCGCCGCCATCAGGATGTCTTCGGTGCCCGTCACAGTGATCTTGTCGAAGTTGATGTGCGCGCCCTTCAGGCGTTCGGCGCGCGCCTCGATGTAACCGTGCTCGTAGACGATGGTTGCGCCCATCGTTTCGAGTCCCTTGATGTGCAGGTCGATCGGGCGTCCTCCGATCGCGCATCCGCCCGGCATGGCAACGCGGGCCAGGCCGGTGCGCGCCACCAGTGGCCC
>JAFAMZ010000267.1 GCA_019232935.1 Silvibacterium sp. | reverse complement strand
CGCGAGAAATTGATCGCCATCGTCGGCATGCTGCCTCCCAGATAGTCCACGCTGAAGATCAGGTCCGGATGCAGGTCGGACTCCTCCCTCCACACCACCCAGCCCACCCCGGGATAAACCAGCCCGTACTTGTGACCCGAAGTGTTGATCGACTTTACCCTGGACAACCGGAAATCACAGACCAGATCCGGCTGCAGGAACGGCGCAACAAATGCCCCGCTCGCTCCGTCCACGTGGATCGGGATGTCAAGCCCTGTGCGCTCCTGAAGGCGATCGAGCGCAACGCTCAGGCCGGCAATGTCCTCATAGTGTCCCGTGTAGGTACTGCCCAGAACGCCCACAACACCGATCGTGTTCTCGTCGCACGCCGCCGCCGCCCGCTCCGGATCGGTCACGCATTCACCACCTTCAAGCGGCACATCCCGCTGTTCGACGTCCCAGTAGCGGCAGAATTTGTGCCAGCACACCTGGGTATTCGTGCCCATCACCAGGTTAGGCCTGTCAATGGATTTGCCCTGCTGACGCATCCGCTCGCGCCAGCGCCATTTAAGGGCCAGCCCGCCCAGCATGCACGCCTCGCTCGATCCGATCGTCGAGCATCCGATCACCGTCTCCGGCTCTGGAGCGTGCCAAAGGTCGGCCAGCATGTGCACGCAGCGCATCTCGAGTTCGGCCGTCTGTGGATACTCGTCCTTATCGATCATATTTTTGTCGAAGCTTTCGGCCATCAGCTTGTGCGCTTCCGGCTCCATCCACGTGCTGCAGAAAGTGGCCAGATTGAAACGCGAGCTGCCGTCCATAATCAGTTCGTTATGAATCAGGTGATACGCGGTCGCCGGCGGCATGCCCTCTTCGGGAACCGCGTGGCGCGGCGTCGGCCCCAGCAGCCAGTGCCGCGCATACATGGGACGAACCGCACCCGTCCAGTGATGCTTCCGTTTGTCATGCTCGACCGTAGGAACAATGGGTGGATGGATCGCAGACTCTGTCGTCATAAGCGCTGCCCTCCGAGCCAACATCATAGCCGCGCGGCACGGCAGAAGTATCAATTTCACTGACAGACGCTTGCATCCTGGTAGTGGCCGGTCGCAGCCATGGCATGCAGAGCCTGGCCGCAGGCGACAATTTTCTGATCGAGAGGATCATTCTGGAGCGCATCCGGAGCGATATAGTTCATGTTCTTCCGCGCCGAGAGCATTTTCGTGCTCAGCGATTGCATGTTGTTGTACGCGTTATTCAGCAATTGGAAAGCTTTTCGGTCATCGTCGGTCGATATTGCCGCGGACGTCAGGCTGAGCGCCGTCGCAGCCGCCCCGCTGTAGCGGTCGATCCAGGTATCTCCCGGCGGAAATCCGTAGCGCACGGCAGTCTCCAGCGCGCTTCGCCACTCCCTGATCTCAGCCCCCGCTTCGATGCCCGCCCTTACGAAATCTCTCGATAATCCTTGAGGCGCAGCAGGAGGAGCCGCAGGCTGAATTGCAGGCTGGCCTGACATCCCCATGGCCCCGCCGGTGCCGGGCAGTGTGAGGACAATTCGACTTCCACTAAAGCTTAGGGTCCCGTTCACGATGCGCGCCAGGGCTTCGACATCCACGAACGATCGGCTGTCTGCCTGAATGACCGTTGCCTGTCCGGAACGACCGCTTACAAACAGCGTTCCACTTTGCTGGACGGTCTGCGACTCACCGGGTGTCGCCGCAAACAAGACCAATCCGGACATCAGACCTGCAACAAATAGCCTCTTTCGCATATTCCGCTCTCCCGACGTATTCGAGGTATTTTAGAGGGCCGCTCGATTCGCTGTGCAGAATAACTATCCTCAAAATAGGTATCTGTGATCTACTATTATCCCTATGCCCCGAAATCCCGAACACCGCGACCTCTTCCCCGGCGCCCTCGAACTCATGATCCTCCAGTCCCTCCGGCGAAAGCCCATGCATGGGTACGCCCTTGTCAAGCACATCAAGCAGACCTCCGAGGACCTGCTCCCCATCGAAGAAGGCTCGCTCTATCCCGCGCTGCAGCGCATGCTGCGCGAAGGCTGGCTCGAATCCGAAACCGGAGTTTCCGCCAAGGGTCGTCCTACACGTATCTACCGCCTCACCGCCGCCGGCTTGAAGCATCTCGAACGCGAAACCGCCAGCATGCAGCGCATGTTTGCCGGAATCAACCGCGTCCTCACCGCCACCGGATAAAGCCCGGATTGCCCACGTCCCGATTCTCCGACCTGGGAACGGCAGGCCTCTCGAAAAGCATCTCCGAGGAAACCCAATGATTCTCGATCGCCTCTTCACTCGCCGCCGCCGCTACAATGACCTTTCCGTCTCCATTCAGGAGCACCTCAGCGAGCGAATCGACGAGCTGATCGAAGACGGCATCAGTCCCGACGAAGCCGCCCACCGCGCCCGCCGTGAATTCGGCAACGTCGCGCTCATCGAAGAGCGCAGCCGCGAAGCCTGGCAGTGGCAGTTCCTTGAGTCGCTCTTCGCCGATTTGAAGCTCACCCTCCGCCGCCTCGGCAGATC
>JAFAMZ010000227.1 GCA_019232935.1 Silvibacterium sp. | reverse complement strand
CCTGAAGGGGCATAGAGCAGCGTCAGGCGCGCGGAGAATATTTTGTCCTTGAGGTAGACGGCGTCGAGTTCGCGTCCGAAGAAGATGATTCTTTCGGCGCGCTCAAAGGGTCGCAGGCCGACGTAGGGAGCTTTGATGTGGGATATTGCCTGGTGGGTTTCGAGAGCGCTAGCCAGCACGGGATCCGTTCCTTCCTGGGGGGAGACTTTGGCCGGGGGCAAGACTGGCGAGGACGCGCTGGGCAAATTCGTCGGGTGAAATGCGCAGAATGTCTGCACCGAGCCGATGCCACACCATCTCCTCCATGGGAGAGGCGGGCTGCCTGACGACAATCGGCGTGGGGCGCAATCCCTGCGCCTGCACGAGCTGAAAGACCTGCATGACAAGGCGGTAGTGCCAGACGTCGAGACCATATCCGGCGAAGAGCAGCGGCCGGCGCTGAAGGTGCCGGCAGAGCGCGGTGGGAATCTGAGTCATCTCGTGTTCAAGCCGGCCAAGCAAGACCAGGTGGTCGCTCTCTGTGATGACAACCGTGTCGATTTCCAGGTCGGGATCGAGGCGGTCATGCAGGAGGGGCGAGCCTAGCGGTTTATAGATGATGTATTTGCCCGGATCAAGTCGAACCTTGTCAGCTACGGTGATCTCGTGCTTGTCTCCATCAAAGACCAGCAGCTTCCCGTCGTTTTCGTTCCGGTACGAGCGGACGATGTGACAGACGAGGATATATTCCTTGCGTTGCCTTTCGAGATATTGCTCGAGAACCAAATCGCAGGTGGAGGAGACGATAAGTGGCGGGCGCGCGGCGGAAACCAGCAATTCGTAAATGAGTGGAGGAGCGGGAATCTGCGCCATGCGCTCTTCGAGGATGCGATGCAGCTTGCCGAGAAAATCGGGGCGCGAATCGAGGTGGCGCTCCATGTATTCGGCGGCAGTGGCGAGGCAGGATTCATCGCGGCCTGCGTCTACGCCGAGAGCCTGGGAGAGGGCGGGCGCCCCGAGTCCGCTATCGCCGTAGACACCTGATCCCACGAAGGGGATGATGGTCCCTTCCAGGACACCGGCGCAGGCGCGGCTGAAGAAATCCGGGCCTTCGGCAGCCGAGATTTTTGCTTCTTCGCGAGCGATGAGTTCCTGCTGGAAGTTCAGGAGCAGGGCGCCCACTCTAGCGCGGAACTGCGGAAGCTGGTCGGTTTCCTTGGCAGCGGGATTCCACTGCTCGGGATCAAAGAAGTCGGCAGGCAGATTGAGGTTGGCGCGGAACTGCTTTACCCAGTCGCGTGCGGTCTGGTTGTCCTCGTAGAGGTCGCCGGGCCAGGTGTTTTTGTTGGCCAGGATGGCGAGGATAGGAATCTGGTGCTTGCGGGCGTAATCAATCTCGAGAGCGGTGATGGAGTCGATTCCGTTGCCGCCCTGCTCGATTTTAGGAACATAACCCTGCCGGAAAGCCATAATGAGCAGCGCGAGGTCGGCGGTTTTCATCTTTTCGCAGCAGGCCTCGACCACCGGGTTGGACATGGCGCCCCAGTACTCATTCATGATGGGATACCAGCCGCGGGCAAGAATGACCTGCTGAGCCACCTGCCGATAGGTGTGGAGGTCTTCTCCTGTGGACGAGACGAAGACCGATAGCTGCCGATTCAGGGCCATGCGGAATCCTCAAGATACGGCGCAGTGGCGTGCGGGGTTCGGGTGCCGGGTCTAACTGGGCTCCGCACGACCAGCCGAGCGGAGCTTTTGCTTGGGCACAAAATTATCACCGCAACCAATGCGCTTTCCAGAACTACAGGAGGGCGGAGGAAAGAAAAGTGCCTTGATAGGAACTGAGCTTGAGGGGCGCATGACTCGGTCAGGATGCCGCTACCGTTTTCGAGACCTGCCATGCGGCGAAGCCTCCGCTGAGGTAGGCGATGCCGGGGAATCCCGGCGCGGCGCAGGATGCTGGCCGCTATGGAACCGCGGTATCCCCCTGCAGTGGACGAGGATGAGCTTACCGGGGTCGAGCTCGCAGGTGCGCGCCGTCAGGATCCGGAGTAGAGCTGGAAGGCTCCCCAATAAAGCGGTTTGCGGTAAACATCGCCGGAGTGGATGAGCGAGAGCTTCGCGGTACGGAGTGCGGCGTCCGGTGCGGCTCCGTTCTGAAGTTCCGCGTAGAGGCGGTCCATGAGCTGCGGAGTGGAGGCATCGTTCACTTCCCAAAGCGCGCCGATCACGTTATGCGAGCCAGCGCGTAGAAATGCCCATGAGAGCCCAACCAGCCCTTCTCCGGCATAAGCTCGCTGGCCTGATCCGTAGCACGTGGAGATGGTGACGAGTCGGGCGTGCAAGTGCTGATGGACAATGTCGCGGGCGTAGAGCTTGAAGTTGTCCGGACGCTGTGGTTCCGCGGAGAGGACGATAGCGGAATCGAGGGGGCTGAGGCGGCTGGCAGTGCCGTGCGCAACGAAATGGATGTAGGCGTAGCGGTCGGGATGGCTTGCGGAGTATGACGCCGGGACTGCTTCGGCCTGGGTCAGCATCGTGCGGCTGCCGGGAGGGAAATGCGCTGCGATTTCGGTAATTTCGGCGGCGGCATTCGGCAGTCGTTCGTACTCGGAGGAGGGGAGAAAGGGGTTGCCGATGAGCAATAGGTTTCGGGCGGGCGGCTCGGATCCTTCCGCGGCGAGGCCGGAGAGTAAACGAATTGAATTTGCGTTGGTTATAGTTACGCTTTCGATCCAATAGCGAGATCCGCCGATTCCTGGCGCGAGAAGAGTCTCGAAGTTCAGCGCGTTAAGACTGCCGTCAGGGATGACGAAGACCCGAGAGCCGTTGGGAATGATGGAGGCGGCAGGGGCGACAAGTGCGTCATACAGCGCGCGGCCGTCCCCGTTAGCTTCGCGGAGCGGATCGCTGGAGCGAAGGATAGCTTTTTGATAACGGCGAACGCGAGCATCGATGTCCGCCTGCGGGGGAAGGGTGAAGATCTGAACACGGTTCGGCGTTACCGCCCAGAGATAAGATTTTTGCGGTCCGAGGGAATAAAACAGGATGGTGGCGTTCAGCCTGCGCGCAACCGATTGCGGAGCGATTGCCTTCTCCTGCGTTTTTCGAGAGATGGTTCCCCTCGGCTCGAGGCCTTCCTGTAGAGTCCTGGCTCGACCCACATCCAGGAACTCCAGCGCCTTGTCCGACTTTCCCGATTCGATGAGTAGGTCGGCGTAGTCGCGGTAGAGGGCATCTCCGTTGGCGAAAAAGGGCAGCTTCAGCTCTTCGTCCTGAACGGCGTTGCGCTGTGCTTCAAAAAGCGCTATGGAGCTGCCATACCAGAGCTTTGCTTGGGGAAGGTCGTGCCGCCCCATGTAGAAATCGCCGATAGCATTTTCGACTTCCCAGCGCAGCGATGGGACACCGGCTGCATCGCGATCAAGGCTGAGCAACCTATTTGGATTCTGCACCCGCCGTACATCGAGGAGCGCCTCGAGAAACTGAGGGTCAAGCTCGGCGGATTTGTCGTTGAGGGACCTGGCAGCCGCAAGGGCTTTGTCGGCCTCGGATCTCGCTGCTTCGAACTGCCCCCGGTCGAAGTAGAGGAATCCGATCCAGGTGTGGGCATCGGCAATCAGTTCTTTGTTGTGAAGAGCCTCGGCGGCTTCTAGAGCCTTACGGTAGTAATTCTCGGCACCCTTGAGATCGCCGAGACGGTAGAGGCACAGTCCCGCATTGTTGAGCCATTCGATGCGATTGACGGAGGCGCCGAGGATGCGAGCCTGCTCTTCGGCTTGCTGCAGGTTAACCAGAGCTTTTTCGAAATCGCCCAGTTTGTATAGCGCCCAGCCGACGTTTCCGAGGTCGGTTTCCAGGATCACGCGGGCGTCGATCGAACGGGCGATCCGGGAGGAGCGGCTGAACCAGTCCAGTGCTTCATCATAATGTTCCGACTGTAGGGCAAGCCAGCCGAGGTTCAGCAGGTCGCCGGCCTCGAGGAGTTGGTCCTTTTGCTGACGCGCGATAGCGAGACTTTGACGGAAAACATCGCCGGCCTTAGCAAGATGGTTGCGGCGAGTCTCGATTACACCCTGGGTCTGAAGCACTTCTCCCTCAAGCTGGGAGTGAGTTGATTCGGAAAGCCCGCGAGCCCGCTCCAATTCACCATCGGCCAGCTGCTGCTGTCCGGTATGGGCATGAGCGAGGCTGCACAGCATTTGTCTCTTGATTGCCGCCTCGCCAGAATCAGGGTATTGATATGAATCAGCGTCGAGCAGGGCGAGCACGTCCTGGCTCTGGCCTTCGAGGCTGAATATTTCGGCTTCGAGAAGGCGGAACTTCAACTCCCATTCGGCGTTCTGGCTGGCGAACCTTTTTCGCTGTTCTTCGGCCTGTTCCTGAGCGTGGTTCAGGTCGCCACGGAGAATATTGCCGCGGATACCGGCGAGAATTGCCGCCGGATCTGCCTCGACGGCACGAGACGCACGATTACGGCAGCCCGACAAAGCGAAATTCAGGGCAAGGAGAACGGTAAAAACTACGGTGGATAGGAGGAGCCGTTGGTTCGCCCTGTGGCGATGGTCGCGCTGCCTTTTGTTTTGCATCCCAGTTCGGCGCGCAAGAGAGTTAGCTGGATTGACTGCGGCATGACCAGGGCTTCGGCGAAAAAGAACCTTCCGATGTCCGGCGCTTCGAGGAAATGGCCAAAAGAATGCGCGCCATCGACAGGACCTAGCCTGTCGACCAGCGAACAAATGGCCGTATCGACACCATCGAGAGATTGCTTCTGAGCCAGCCATCCGTACCTGTCGATTGCCCACGCGGGAGCGCCGGGCTGCTCGCGCAGAGCCGCGGACTGCTTTCGAGCGGCGTTCCAGAGCGCCTGCCACTCAATCTCAGGCGCAAACGCTTCGTCCTCATTGTAAGCATCTCCGTGACGGTGATGGGGAGGGAGAAGGGCGGCGTTGAGACTGATCTCGACCTGCTTGCCATGGAAGCGGAGATTATGAATCTGCGAGCCCGCAAAGGAGAGCTTCGGAAGGCCACCATTTGAAGGATGTTCAACAAAGAGGCGCGCGACGACCCGGTCGGCGGTGAGGACATTCAGGATGTTGATGCCCTCGGCGACAGCGGTGACCCGCGCCTTCCAGGGGCCGTTAGTATTCACGGGCCGCCCGGCGACATGGGTGTAGGTGGAGCGGCATGAGATGACGTCCTCAAATTTGAAGTCATGCGACCGGACCGACGCGTACCCGCCTGCGGCAGGCAGCGAAACGGAGGCCTGCGAGGGTATGTCGCGGTAGGGCTCTGCGAGAAAGCCGCCGAGGGAGTTGGCGTCGGCATGGAAATAGAAGACTTTTTTCACATCTGTCTGCATGGATCGCCCTTTCTGGTGTTGAAACTACCGGGTCAGAGTGAAACGGTATCGCGCGAGCTCGGTTGCGGTTTCCGGGAGATTCGGGGCGCTGTTGCCCTGAACGACGAGCATATAGCTGCCTGAAGCGGCCCGGTCCACCGGCACGCGTATCGACACTGTGTCCTTTGCCTGGTCGGCGGAGACCTGGATACGCCAGGCAACCGAGCCGGAAGGAGAATACAGCAAGCAAGCGTAGCTCGAAAAGCGATCCTGCGTGGGGATATCGATCAGCACGAGAAACGCATTCGCGCCGACGACGACAGACGGAGGCGAGCCGCCACGGCTATTCCCGCCCACCAGGGACAGCGTCGGCAGAATTTCCGGGGAGCGCAGCTCGGCGAGCGCGTGGCGAGAGTGGGGCAGGAGCACCAGATTTTGGTAAGCGATGACCAGCAGGCACGCAGCCAGAGCGGGAATCGCAAACGCCGGTGCCCAGAGCCACGCAACCCAGGACTTCCGGGGCGCGGAGGGTGCGCGTTTTGCTACAGGCGCAACTTTAAGTTCACTTTTCGCAGCTTCGAGGAAAGCGGAAGTTGCCCGAAGGTCTTCGGAACACTCCCGGCAACCGAAATAATGTTCTTCAAACTCGTCACGTAGTTCAGGGGCCAGCTCATCCAGCAGATATTTTTCTACCAGAGAGAGCCGGACCGCCTCGACATGATCCATAGTCATGGCCTCTCTTCTTGTTTCTATAGTTGCGGCGCATTGGAAAACGTTTCTCCAAATTTCCTCAGTATGGCCGTTGGTCCCTCAATTTATTCACATAAAAGGTCTTAAACGACTGCTTGGCCCGATGTACCAGAACCCTGAGATACTCTCGGGTGACGCCAAGTTCGGCGCAAACCTCATCTTTGTCGCGATCTTCGAGGAGCACTGAGCGAAGGAGGCTTCGGTCCCGCTCCGGCATTTCACCCAGGATCTGGCGAACGATCCTCCGGGTATCCTTGCTTTCGAGGAGCCCGAGAGCATCGGGTTTGCGATCGACGAACGTGGTCTCGGCCGTATCCTCAAGGCCGGTTTCCCTTTTGCTGCGCGAGCGATAGTGCTCGAGAAGAACGTGATTGCAGACGGCGTTCACATACGCTCCGAGGCGCTCGGGCTCTCTTGGGCCTTTAGGGCCACGCAGTTGCGCCAGAACGCGCACGAAAACTTCCTGGCGGACATCCTCGACGGCTTCCCTCGAGTTGAGCCGCGAGCGAAGCTTCAGGCGAATGAGCTCGCTAAAGTAGCTGACAAAGTGCTCCTCGGTTGCCGCGTCTCCGGATTTGAGTTTTTCAAGGTAAGAGACATCGAACGCGACGAATTGCAAACCCCGTTCCTCCGCAGCAGGCTGGCACGGGCCCAAGTTTACACTGCGGGGCGGAACTTTCTCCAAGCCTGCCGCGGCGGGGCGGTTACGCTGCATTGGTCGAGCAGTGGTGATCCGACACCGGCGAGGCAGGGAAATGTTACTGAAGGCCATAAACTGGCTTGTATCGCTCCAGAAATGCGACGACGCGCTCGGTAAGAGTGACGCATGGGATGCGCCCGAAGGGCAGGGCTCGGAGTTCAGTGAGACGAGTGATGCTGCTCCAGTTTGTAGATGAAGACGGACTATTTTCAAAACCAGCGACTTCGCCTCTTTGATTCATCTCGCACGTATTCATCGCGGTCTCCTCGAAACAGCATCAAGCCGTAAAGATTTCCGGCAACGCTGGGATAGTGGAGGGAGAGCTCCGGAACGTTTCACCGCAAAAGAAAAAGGCGACAGCAAGGGAGCTGCCGCCAGATCGGTGGATTGGACTAGACGGCCGACTCGGCCAATGAATTTTTCGCCTGCTCTTCTTCGACAAGTGCGAGGCATTCCTCGAGAATGTCGAGCGCGATGTTTGCCTCGTGCTCGTTGACGATGAGCGGCGGAGCGAGACGAATGGAAGTTTCTCCGCACCCGAGAATCAGGAGGCCGCGCTCGAATGCCAAGTCGACGACGCGATCACGCCAGGTGCCTGCGGGCTCGCGCGAGTCTTTATCTTTCACAATTTCGATGCCGATCATGAGGCCACGCCCGCGCACCTCGCCTACGGTGTCGAAGCGTTGAGGCCACGCGCGCAGGCGATCGAACATGAAATTGCCGATCTTTGCGGCGTTGGCGATCCCCTCGCGCTCGAGGATATCCATGGTGGCGAGTGCAGCGGCGATGCAGACGGGGTTTCCGCCGAAGGTGGAGGCGTGGGAGCCGGGCTTCCAGTCCATGATGGCGGCACGAGTCATGCAGATGCCGAGCGGCATCCCGGAAGCGATGCCTTTGGCCATGCAGACGATGTCCGGTTCAACGCCGGTGTGCTCGATGGCCCACCACTTGCCGGTGCGGCCGGCGCCAGACTGGACTTCATCGGCGACTAGCAGGATGCCGTATTTGTCGCAGATTCGGCGCAACTCCTGCACAAAGATATTCGGCGCTATAACGTATCCGCCCTCGCCCTGGATGGGCTCTATAAAGATGGCGGCGACTTCTTCGGGAGGCAGGGTGGTTTTGAAGAGCTTGTCCTCTATGTAGCGGGCGCAGCCGAGGGCAAAAGCTTCCTCTTCCTGGGGACCCCCGCTGCATCCGCGATACGTGTAGGGGTAGCGGACGTGTGTAACGCCGGGGACGAGGGGGGCGAAGCGGCGACGCTGCTGGGGCTTGGAGGCAGTGAGGGAGAGAGCGCCCATGGTGCGTCCGTGGAAGGCTCCGAAGAAGGCGATGATGTTCTGGCGACCGGTGTGATAACGGGCGATCTTGAGAGCGCACTCGACGGCTTCGGCTCCGGAGTTGCCGTAATAGAAGCGGTGCGGGCCGGGCATAGGTGCGACGGCCGAGAGCCTCTCGGCCATGGTGACCAGAGCCTCGTAATAGAAATCGGTGCCGGAGATGTGGATGAGCTCGGCGGCCTGGTCCTGGACGGCTTTAACTACCTCGGGATGGCAATGGCCGGTGGAGGTGACTGCGATGCCGGCGGCGAAGTCGAGAAACTCGTTGCCATCGACATCTTCAACGCGAAGGCCGCGACCGCGTTTTGCGACCATGGGATAGGAGCGCGTGTAGCTGGGGGAGATGAGCCGGTCGTCGGCTTCGACAATGCGGCGGGCATTCGGGCCCGGAAGCGGAGTGACCAGTTTCGGTCCGTGCTGGGCGTAGATTTCGGATTTGGTTGTCATCGTTCTCTCCTGGGAGGCGGGTTCGCCTGCGTCCATGGCCGCGAGGCACATCTGTTTAGTTATGATCCTGAAAGTTGCGGAGGCGGTTCTTAGTCGCAGGCGAAGAGACCGGGCCGGGTGCGGGTGGGGAGCACGCGGAGGTGCCGGCGGGGCGCGATGGCGCGAGCAAATGCCCGGTTCCAGCGATTACGGCTGGATTCACAGCGCAAATTTGTCGCAGAAGTGCACATGGCTCGCCTATGGGCTGAGGATATCATGCGAGGTGCGCGAATGGCGATGATTGCCGCTACTCGGCCATTTTTACTTCGATGGAGACCAGACTGCGGACGGAGCGGGCGGGCCGTTTGTCTTCGGTAACGATCAGACCGAAGGGGCCAGTTTTGGGGTCGAGAGGTTTGCCGTCCATGGAGTCGGCCACAGTGACTTCGCCCGGTGAAATTCAGGATCGGCTTCGGCGAGGGCTAGCACCGCTTTATATCCATCGGAGCCGGTGGTGACGATGTACTCCGAAAGAGCTTTGCCGTGAAGGTTCTTTCCCCGGGGCACGCCCAGTCTGGCGAGCAGATCGATGACCGAAATCCCGGAATAGGTTTCGTCGGCATTGCTGTGAGATTGTGGATGGTTACGGTGTGGTGAGGGAGGGATATGAGATCGGAGACGGTGAGGGATTGAACTTGGCCATTTACGGTGATGTTCAATTTTTCGCCAGCCGGCTGCGGACAGCAGAATCGGGCCGCCACGGCCATAATCAAAACGAGGAGTGCGGTTCGCGTAGCTCTTTGCATGAAACACGTTGCCTTGGTTCGATTTTGGGCAAATGGAGCGGCTTTTTCCGGTGGGTTTTTTCCATGCGGACGAAGTGGCTCTATACTTGGTGCTATGTCCATCGTGCGCAACATTGCTGCCATCAGTAAAGGCATGAGCATCACCTTCCGCGAGATATTCCAGCCTACGGAGGTCGAGAACTATCCTGATGGGCCTGGGCCGACGCGGGGCGCCGTGTTGCAGGAGCGATTTCGTGGGGCGCACGTGCTGCAACGGGACGAGAATGGGCTTGAGAAGTGCGTGGCATGCTTTTTGTGCGCGGCGGCGTGCCCGTCCAACTGCATTTACATCGAGGCGGCGGAGAATACGGCGGAGAATCGGATTTCGAGCTCCGAACGGTACGCCAAGACCTATAACATCGACTACAACCGATGCATATTCTGCGGGTACTGCGTCGAGGCTTGTCCCACCGATGCCATTACACACGGCCACGGGTTTGAGCTAGCGAGCCTGAACGCGACAACGCTGGTGATGCGCAAGGAAGACATGCTGGTTCCGAGAGTTGGCATGCCGGGAGAACTGGCGGCGCATTCCGACTCTGTCAAGTAGGCTGTCTGCCGCAGGCGTTCATGAGCATAGTGATCCTCTTACACGGTGTAAATGACGTTGCGTCGGGAAAGCCGCCATTCGCTGAGTGCGACTTTTCGCCCGTGTCTCCGGTCGAGTAACATCGAAAATAGAGCTGGTTTCTTCGCAGAACCGCCTTGCAGCAGGCGTTCAAGCATGCAAATATGGCTGATTTCCTCGAACTGATTCGCGAACGTGTCGCCGTATACGACGGAGCGATGGGCACCAATATCCAGGTGCACTCGCCCACGGTGGACGACTACTGGGGCAAGGAGGGCTACAACGAACTGCTCACGTTGAGCCGCCCGGACATCATCCGCAGCATTCATGCCAGCTTTTTCGAGGCGGGCTGCGATGTGGTGGAGACGAACAGCTTCGGGTCGACCCGCATCGTTCTTGCCGAGTACGAACTTCAGGACAAGACACGAGAGCTGAACATCGCGGCGGCGAGGCTGGCGAAAGAGGTCGCGCAGGACTATTCGACGCCGGACAAGCCGCGCTTCGTTGCCGGCTCGATTGGCCCTACGACGAAGCTCCCCTCCCTTGGTCACATCGGCTACGACGAGATGGCGAGGCATTACGTCGAGCAGGCCGAGGCTCTGATCGAAGGCGGCGCGGACATACTGCTGATTGAGACCTGCCAGGATTTATTGCAGGCCAAAATCGCGCTGGCCGCGTGCCAGGATGCCATGCGCAACCTGGGCAGGAAATTGCCGCTGCAGATGCAGATCACGCTCGAAGCAACGGGCACAATGCTGCTGGGGACGGAAGTCGGAGCCGCGCTGGCGGCCATCGAGTGCTTTAATCCGGACATCATCGGGCTGAACTGCGCGACAGGGCCGGCAGAGATGAACGACGGCGTGCGCTTCCTGTGCCAGAACGCAACGCGTCCAGTGAGCGTGCTGCCCAATGCCGGGCTGCCGCAGAATGTGGGCGGGCAGGCTCATTACACGCTGACTCCGCAGGAACTGGCCGCCTATCACAGGCGCTTTGTCACGGAGTACGGCGTGCAGGTTGTCGGCGGATGCTGCGGTACGACCCCGGAGCATCTGCGTGCTGTCGCGGAGGCTGTGAAAAATGCCAGGCCAGCGCCACGCGATGTAAAGGCGCAGGGTGTAGCGGCGAGCGCGTTCAGCGCGGTTCCACTGGAAGTGGACGGGCAACCGGTGGTCGTCGCCGAGGAGATGAATACGACGACACGGCTCGAGCATTTCCGCGAGATGGTGCGCAAGGGCGACTACGATGCGATTCTCGCGCTGGCGAAGAAGCTGGCCGCCGAAGGATCGCAGATGCTCGACCTGTGCTGCGCGATCGTCGGCGAAGACGAGAAGGCGTACATGAACGGCGTGCTCGAAAAGATTGCGACGCGCGTGCCCGCGCCCATTCTGGTGGATTCGACCGAGGCAGATGTCATTGAGGAAGCGCTGAAGCGCATACCGGGCAAGCCGGTGATTAACTCCATCAACCTCGAAGACGGGGAGAAGCGAACGAGCCGGGTGCTGCCGATGGCGCGCCGATATGGAGCGGCGGTGATCGCGCTGACGATCGATGAAGAGGGCATGGCGCTTACTGCGGAGAAGAAGGTCGGAATTGCCAAGCGCATCTATGAACTGGCCACGGAGAAGTACGGGCTGCGCGGGCAGGACCTGATCTTCGACGCGCTGACGCTGCCGATTTCGACCGGGCAGGAGGAGTATCGGACGGCGGGCATCGAGACGCTCGAGGCGGTGCGGCGCATCAAGGAGGAATTGCCGCTGGCAAAGACCATCCTGGGGATAAGCAATATCAGCTTCGGCCTGAATGCTTACGCGCGGCGCGTACTGAACAGCGTGTTTCTGAAGGAGGCTGTGGATCGCGGGCTGGATGCGGCGATCATCAATTACTCGAAGATTTATCCGCTGTACAAGATTCCCGAGCGGGAAGTGGAGCTGGCGCGAAAGCTGATTTTTCAGGACCGGTCAGGTGAGAACGGCTCGGGAGGCGATCCGCTGCAGGCCTACATGGCGCACTTCAGCGACAAGAGCAAGGCTGCGATCGGTGGAAATGAAGTCGCGGTTGAGTCTCTGTCGACGGAAGAGAAGCTGAAGCAACTGATCATTCGCGGCGAGCGCGCAATCGGGAATGGAACAGGAAAGCAGTCACTCGAAGAGGTAATTGAAACTGCTCTGGTTACGTATTCACCGCTTGACCTGATCAATACAGTTCTGCTGGACGGGATGAAGACGGTGGGCGAGCTGTTCGGCGCGCGCAAGATGCAGCTTCCGTCGGTGCTCGATTCGGCCGGGGTGATGAAGGCGGCGGTGGCGTATCTGGAGCCGAAGATGGAGAAGGCCGAGGGGAACCAGAAGGGGACGATTGTTCTGGCAACGGTAAAGGGCGACGTGCACGATATTGGCAAGAATCTCGTCGACATCATCCTTTCGAATAACGGCTTCAAGGTGGTGAACTTGGGCATTAAGCAGCCGGCGGATGTGATCATCAAGGCAGCCCAGGAGCACAATGCGGACGCCATCGGCCTGAGCGGCCTGCTGGTGAAGTCGACGCTGGAAATGAAGTACGTGATACAGGATCTGGAGCGGCTGCAGATAAATCTGCCGGTGATCTGCGGCGGAGCGGCGCTGACGCGCAAGTATGTCGAGGATGATTTACGCAAGGAGTACTCGTCGGCTGTCTTCTATGCAGAAGACGCTTTCGCCGGCCTGCACGTCATGAGCGATCTGACCGCAGATGAAGATGCGGTCAGGCAGGAGCGGCTGGAAGAGGGCCGCACGGTGAAGGTCTTCGCGAAGACGAATGTGCCGGAGGCCGGCGCTGGAGCTGCTCCAGTCTCAACTGTGCGCTCAAGCGCGGTTTCGGATGCGCCGGATATTCCGCAGCTTCCGTTTTATGGTGTGCGCGTCAGGAAAGATTACGACCTCGATGAGGTCTTCAGCCATGTAAACGAAATTGCTCTTTTCAAAAATCAGTGGCAACTGAAGACCGCATCGGCTGCAGACTACCTGCGGCTGGTCGAGGAGAAGTATCGTCCTGTCTTCGAAGAGCTGAAGGAAGAGATCAAGACGAAGGGATGGTTTCATCCGCAAGCGGTCTATGGATTTTTTCCTGCGCAGGCAGATGGAAATGACGTGATCGTGTACCACGCGGACGATCTGGGCCGGGAGCGGCTGCGCATCACGTTTCCGCGCCAGCGGGAAGGGCGCAAGCTCTCGATTGCGGATTTCTTCCTGCCGAAGGAGTCCGGGCGAATGGACGCGATCGGGTTTTCGGTGGTGACGATAGGCGCGCAGGCGAGTGTGGAAACGAAGGCGCTGTTCGACGCCGGTGATTTCACGCGCTATCTCTATGTGCACGGGTTGAGTGTGGAAACGGCCGAGGCGCTGGCGGAGCTGGTGCACAGGGATATTCGCGCAGAGCTTGGCATCGGCGGGGACGATGCTCCACGGGTGACAGACCTGTTCCATCAGAAGTATCGCGGATCGCGCTATTCTTTTGGGTATCCTGCGTGCCCGAACCTGGAGGACCAGACGAAAATATTCGAGCTGCTGGAGCCGGAGAAAAATATAGGGGTGCGGCTCACGGAGGGGTTTCATCTCGAACCGGAGCAGAGCACGAATGCACTGATCGTGCACCATCCGCAGGCGAAGTACTTCGTGGTTTAGGGCAACATGCCGCCAGGTTGAGGGTATTCGGGCAAATGGGCCGGACGCAGCTCCCTCTGGTAGTGCTTGGAGCACAAAATGACAGCTAATTCCTCTAAGCTTCTCCATGTCTGTGGCCGCGAGCAGATTCGCGTGCTTCGCGACCAGATATTTCGAATGAACGGTTATGAGGTCGAATCGACGGCTTCGCTCGAAGAAGCCTTGAAGCTCGCGAATTTGATGAAGTATTCGCTTGTCATTATCGACATCGATGGTAACGGGCACGTACCGGCGGCCCAAAAGCTGTGCAGCGACATCAAGGAGCACAGGCCCGATCAGGATGTCGTGTTTATCTGCAACTACAGGGTTTCTGTACAAACCGACTGCCCTGATGAAGTCATTCACGCGGAATTCAATCCTCAGGCGATGCTGGATGGCATTAAGGCGGTGCTGCAAGCCAAGTCCTAGGTTTTCCCGGCAAACTGGATCGTGTAGGCCGTGGCCGGGTCGACGGGATGGTGGATCAGCTTGAGGTCAACGAGCTGCTGGTACATCTGCGACCAACGGCCGGGGTCGAAGGATCCGGTCTTTGATGGATCGTCGTCCGGGTAGATGAAGTGGCCATCTTTGAGCGCCTGGCAGGTGAACTGCATCTGTTCCAGGCTCATCGCAGGATTCAATTTCAGCAATTGCGCGTTCACCTCGAGCGGATTCGCGATATAGTCACGCCATCCGCGCAGCGATGCGCGCACAAATCTTGCTGCAGTATCCGGGTGCTGCGAGAGGTAATCGCGTGAGGTGAAGAAGACGCGATAGGGAGCGTAACCGGTATTGCTAATAAGCAACGTTCGCACCTGCACTCCGGCCTTGTGGGCGAAATACGGTTCCGACGTGACGAATATCTGCTGGATGTAATTGGGATCCTGCAGGAAGTTGGCTATCGAGTAGGTCGCAGGCGTTTCGCGAACGCCCTTCAATTGGTAACGCGCGATAAGGTATTCGAACCATGTCGAGCCGGGTTTGACAGCAATGGTGCGACCTTGGAGATCGGGGAAATCGCGCACGGGAGAATCTGCGTGCACCATGATAGCCTGCGGATCGCCTTGCAGAGTGGCGGCGACAGCGACAAGCGATTCTCCATGCGAGTCTGCTTCGAGGATGCGATCCGACGAGCCCATGGCGAACTGCGCTGCTCCGGTGGAGACCTGTTGTTCGGCGACGACATAAGGGCCGCCGGGGACGATGGTGACGTCGAGGCCCTCCTGCCGGTAGTAGCCTTTGAGCTGCGCCTCGTAGAATCCGCCGTGCTCGGGCTGGGGATACCAGTCTGTCTGGAGAGTGACGGGCGTAAGGCCGGGATCGCGTTTGACGCTGTTGCAGCCGAGCAGCGCAAGGAACAATGCAGCAAGCGCGAGCAGGTTCTTTTGAGGGGTCATGCCCGAGCTTAACAACGGCTCCGCACGCGATCAAGACTCCTGGTAAGAACAGACTCCTGGTGCGATCACGATGCGTTCTCTGCGGCGAGCATTGTGCCGAGGCGGGCGGCGAAGGCGAGCAGGCGGCTGTCGTCGCCGCGAGCCGCGAGCAACTGCAGGCCGGGATGTCCGGGGAGCACGACGGCCGAGAGTCCGGCGAGGCTCGCGGGCGTGGTGTAGCGGAGGATGCGTGGGCGTTGAGCTGACTGGTCTTCTGCGGCGATGAGGCGCTGCATGGGGACGGCGGGCAGCACAAGAAAATCGGCATGTTCGAAGAGCTGCCGGGTCTGGCGAACGAAGGTTTGGTGGCGGGCTTTCCATTCGGCGATCTCCTGAGCTTGGAGAGATGCGCCCCAGCGGAAGCGCTCGGAAATGGCGGGCTCGAACTCGTCGAAGAAGCCGGCGTGCAGGCGCGCGGCTTCGACTGCCTGCAGAGGGGCATAAATGGAGAAGGCGTCGGCCCAGAAGTCCGGTTGCATGTCTTTGACGGTCGCGCCTGCGCGGAGGAGTCGTTCCTTCCAGGCAGACATGGAGGCGAGAACAGAAGCGTCGCAATCGTCGAGCATGGCGCCGGAGAGCACGCTTACTCGCAGAGGTGTGGATTCAGGCTGAGCTTCTGGGCCGATCTTTAAGAGGGCACCAGCGAGGAGCGGCAGGTCGCGGAGGTCGCGGCAGAGCCAGCCCATGGTGTCGAAGGACTGGGCCAGGTGCGCGCCGCCGCGCCAGTGTCCGAGGCCGAGCGAGGCGCGATAACCAGCCAGCCCGCAAAGTGCGGCAGGAGCGCGGATGGAGCCGCCGGTGTCTGTGCCGATGGCGGCGATTGCGGAGCCTTCCTGCACGGCCGCCGCGGAGCCGCTGGAGGAGCCTCCGGTCAGGCTGGTTGCGTCTTCGGGCTGAAGGCAATCGCCGTAGTCGCGGTTCTCTCCGGTGATGCCATAGGCGAGCATCTGCATGTGGGTCTTGCCGGCGATGATGGCCCCTGCGGCCTTAAGCTGCGCGGCAACCCAGGAGTCTTCGCGAGCGGGCGCGTTGTGGCGGCCGTAGAAGCGAGAGCCGATCGTGGTGACGAAACCTTCGAGGTCAAAGCAGTCTTTGAGCGCGATGGGGAGGCCAAAGAGCGGCAAGCCTGCTTGTGTACGCCCTGGGAGGGCAGCGGCCTGAGCGCGGGTCCAGGTTTCATCCACGGTGATGTACGAATTGCGGCCGGCATTGCTATTGACGCGAGCGAGAGCTCGATCGGCCACGCGCTCCGGATCGGAGGCCGCGATTGGCATAAGAGCTTCAATCGGAGACAGCTCGATTTCCATGCGCCGATTTTACCGAGTACGAAGATGGAAACTCTGCCGCACTGTGGCGCGCTCTATGCTAAATTTCGACAATGGGAGCGCCTTTGAAGCCAGGACGTGATCGGGACGAGGCGATCATGACCGAGCTTGTTCGCTACACCGCGCGCAGCTTTCGCACCCTGCAGCCGGTTCCCTTCGGTGCGGCTGTTATCGATACAGAATCGGGCGAGCTCTTGTATCGCGCGCGCAACGCGGTGATGCGCGAGAACGATCCCAGCTCTCATGCCGAGCTGCGCACGGTGCGGCTTGCGTCGAAGAAGCTGGGCAAACCATCACTCAAGGGCTACACGCTTTATTCGACATGCGAGCCGTGCGCGATGTGCATGGCCAATGCGCTGTGGGCCGGCGTCGATCGGGTGGTTTACGGCGCGACGATTGAAGACGCCAACCGCCATTGCAACCAGATTCAGATTCCAGCAAGCGAAATCGCCAGGCGCAGCGACATGCAGTGCGTGGTCGAGGGAGAAGTGCTGCGTGATCTCTGCTACACACTCTTTACCGATCCACGCATGCTGAATGCCTTTACGCTGTGGAGCACACGAAGGACTGTGACGAATGGAAAGCAACACTGAACTTGCGAAGCTGCTCGGAGATTCGCGGCGATGCCTCACCGCGCCGGCAGTGGTGGAGCGGTTGTCCAAGGATTTTTACTGGTACTCCCCGGTGCTCAGGAAGCGGCTTGAGGACAAGCAGGCCGATGCGGTTGTTCAGCCTGTGGATACGGATGAGGTTCGCCGAATCCTGCGGTTCTGCTTTGCTCACGACATTCCGGTGACTCCGCGAGGCGCGGGCACAGGGAATTACGGTCAGGCGATTCCGCTGAACGGCGGGGTGGTGCTCGATCTCTCTCTTATGGATCGGATTGAGGCGATCACGCAGGATGGTGTTGCTGTCTGCGAGCCCGGAGTGCGGCTGGGAGTGCTCGAAACGCAGGCGCGCACAGCCGGTTGGGAATTGCGGTGCTATCCAAGCACCATTGTGAAGGCATCGGTGGGCGGATTTCTGGGCGGAGGGTCGGGCGGCATCGGGTCGGTGCTCAATGGAAACCTGCGCGACTACGATACGGTGCGTGCTCTTGAGGTTGTGACCATGGAGCAAGAGCCGCAGGTGCACTTCCTCGAAGGCCAGGCAGTGCACGACATCCTGCATGCCTGGGGAACGAATGGCATCATCACGAAGATTTGGCTCGCACTGGCTGCGAAGGTGGATTGGGCGCAGTGCGCTGTAGCGTTCGGTAGCCTTAGTGCGGCCTTCGACTTCAGCGAGCGCATTGCGAATGCGCCGGAGTGGACGAAGCGGCTGGTGACGACGTTCGAGTGGCCGATTCCGTCGTACTTCAGTCCGGTGAAACAGCTTGCGCCGGAAGGGAAACACCTCATCTTTTTCCTGATCGCGCAGGAGCAGCTTGCGGCGTTCGAACGCGAAGCGGCGGAGGCGGGCGGGGCAGTCACGTATTCCGGGCATTACGAAGGCCTGAGCACAAGGCCGCTGCTCACGGACTACACCTGGAATCACACGACCCTGTGGGCGATCAAGCACGATGAGGCTTACACCTATCTGCAGTGCGCCTTCGATCCCGACCGCGTGCGCGAGCAGATGCGGCAGCTCAAGGAGCGCTTCGGCGATGAGTTTCTGTTTCACATGGAGTTCTGGAAGAACGGCGCTGGGCTAATGATTCCGGGTGCGATCCCGCTGGTGCACTTCACGACGGAGGCGCGGCTGAACGAGATGATTGCGTTCTGCCGGGCGATCGGAGTCTTTGTGGCGAATCCTCATGTGAACAATGTGGAGGATGGAGGGCGATACCGCGAAGATAACGTGCAACTGATCGCGAAGCGGCGCTACGATCCCAAGGGGCTGCTGAATCCCGGCAAGATGCTGAGTTTCGAGCCACAGGTGGAAGAGGCCGCTCGCCTGTGAAGACCTGGATTCCCGACGCACGCAATTTTGCATATCTGCGTTGGCCGAAAGTAGAAGCGCTGCCGAAAGACTCGACGCTGCTGGTGCTGCCGACGGCGGCAATCGAGCAGCACGGGCATCATCTGCCGCTGGCCACCGACACGCTGATCAACAACCTGCTGCTCGGCAAGGCGCTGGAGAGGCTGCCGGCCGATCTGCCCGTGTATGCGCTGCAGCCCATCTGTTACGGAAAAAGCAACGAGCATATCGGGTTTCCGGGGACTCTTTCGGTCTCGGCGGCGACGTTCATGGCGCTGGTGCGCGACATCGGCGCGAGCGTGTCTGCGGCCGGGTTCAAAAGACTTGTGCTGTACAACACTCATGGAGGCAATGCTTCGCTGGTCGATGTGATGGCGAGAGACCTGCGCGCGGAGTTCGGGCTGCGGACATTTGCTCTTTACGGTTCGGGCGGCATCAGCTTTGAGGGACTGAGCGAGCAGGAAAAGGCTTATGGCTTCCATGCCGGGGAAGTCGAAACGGCTTTTCTGCTGAGTGCGATCCCCGAGCTGGTCGATACGGCAGCTTACACAATGAACTACATTGCGCAGGTGGATAAGCCGGAATTGCTGCGTCCCGAGAATGCGGCGGCTACGTTTGCGTGGCTCACGCGGGATATCGCCGAGAGCGGCGTAATGGGCGATCCGCGACCCGCAACGGCAGAGAATGGCGCGCGCTGGGTGGAACAGGCGGCGACGCGCATCGCGGCAGCGCTTGAAGCGATGGCGCGCTACGAGAACCTCTATCGCCCATGACGCGAACGGAGCTGATCGATTGCGGGAATGGCGTCCGGCTCGAGCGCGGGGTTGTGTGCGCGATGCCGGATGGAGTGAGGCTCGTCTCGGACCACTACTATCCTGCAGAGACGGGACCGCACCCAACGCTGCTGATGCGCCAGCCGTACGGGCGCGATATTGCTTCGACGGTGGTCTATGCGCATCCTGTGTGGTTCGCGCGGCACGGGTTCAACGTGGTGATTCAGGATGTGCGCGGGCGGGGCGATTCGGAAGGCGAGTTCTATCCGTTTCGGCACGAGCGGTCGGATGGGGCGGCGACGATCGAGTGGTTGCGAACACGGCCGGAGTGCGATGGCCGTATTGGGATGTACGGGTTTTCGTACCAGGGTGTCACGCAGTTTCTGGCCGCGGCTGCGCAGCCGGAGGGGCTGGTCGCGATTGCGCCCGGCATGGCCGCATACGATCTTTACCACGGCTGGTTCTATCACAACGGCGCGCTGCGGCTGGCTTGCAGCCTGGGGTGGGGGCTGCAGATGCTCAAGTCAGATGCGCGGCGCCTGAAGCTGCGCGAAGCGAGCGACAGGCTGGAGCAGGCCTGGGCGGATCTGCGAAATCAATTTGGCGTGCTGCCGTTCGGGGAGCATCCCTCATTGGAGACCGAAGGGCTCCCGCAATATGTGCATGACTGGTTCGATCACGAGCGACCGGGCGAATACTGGAAGGTGCTCGATGTGAGCGGCTTTCTCGAAAAGATCAATGTCCCGGCGCTGCATATTTCCGGGTGGTTCGATCTGTTTGTCAAGGGCACGATCGATGGCTTTCGGGCGCTTTGTGAGAAGGCACGCGAGCAGCAGTATTTGATTGCGGGGCCCTGGGTACATATTCCGTGGAGCGACCAGATCGGCGAGGTGAATTTCGGCCGGGAGGCGCTGCTCGATACGAATGCGATTCTTCTGCGCTGGTTCAATCACTGGCTGAAAGGCTCGGGTGAATTTGCAGATGAGCCGCGTATCCGGCATTTCTCGCTCTTTGAAAATCGCTGGCATGCGGCGAACGAATGGCCCGCCGGAGCGGACGCGGTGTTTTATCTGCGCAGCAAAGGGCGCGCGAATTCGCGCAAGGGCGATGGGGCGCTCACCGTGACGGCGGCTTCGCCAGATGAGTCCTGTGCAGATGAGGCCTGTGATGTGTTTGTCTACGATCCGGAAGTTCCGGTGCCTGCGCCCGGCGGGAGCGGTGCGCTGAGCGGCTGCTTCAACCAGGCCGACATTGAGACGGGAAACAATGTGCTGGTCTATACAACAGAGCCGCTGCAGCAGGCCGTCAGCGTGTTCGGGTTCCCGCGAGTCAGGATTTACTGTTCTGCATCGGCCGCGACGACCGACTTCACGGCCAAGCTGGTGCGGGTGAGGCCGGATGGACGCGCGGACTTCGTCTGCATCGGCATTGCGCGTTCGGATTTTCTGTTTGGAAGCGGGTTTACTCCGGACGCGGTGCATCGCTGGGAGTTCGAACTGGAGCCGACGTCGTGCAGGTTCGATGGAGGCGACTGTATTCGCCTCGAGATCGCGAGCAGCGCGTTTCCGCTCTACGACCGGAATCCGGGCAGTGGAGTTGCTTCGTGCCGAGCAACTTCGTGGGATTGGAAGCGATCCACACAGATCGTATATCACGACGCGGCGAGGCCATCGGCGTTGTATCTTCCGCTGCGGAGCGAGCCGGTATGAGCGCTCAGCCGAGGCGGGCGCAGGACTTTGCCGTTCCGCAGATCGAGTTCGCGGGCGTAGCGAAGAAATACGACCGGCTCATACTCGACGGCCTGAATTTCAGCGTCACGAAGGGCGATTTCGTGAGCATCCTGGGACCGTCGGGTTGCGGCAAATCGACAGTGCTCAAGCTGATTTCGGGGCTCACGCCGGCAAACTCAGGAACGATTCTGGTCGACGGCATGACTCCAAAGAATGCGCGCGAGACGATGTCGTTCATCTTTCAGGATCCCACGCTGCTGCCATGGCGCACGGTGCGCGCGAATGCGGGCCTTGGGTTGGAACTGGAGCGGGTCCCGAGAGAGAAGCGCGACGAAAAGGTGGACGCGCTGCTCGAACTCGTCGGGCTGTCACACGTTGCGAGAGCGTATCCACGGCAACTTTCGGGCGGCATGAAGATGCGGCTCTCGATTGCGCGGGCGCTGGCGACGGACCCGCGGCTGCTGCTGATGGATGAGCCGTTTGCGGCGCTCGATGAGATGACGCGCGACCGCATGAACGAGGAGCTGCTACGGCTGCGGGACGAACAGAAGTGGACGGTCGTATTTGTAACTCACTCGGTTGCAGAGGCGGTCTTTTTATCGACAAGGATAATCGTGTTGTCGGCGAATCCGGGGCGCATTCACGCCGATATTCCAGTCATGCTGCCGGCCGCGCGCGCGGCCGATCTGCGAACGACGCCGGAGTTCGAGCAATGCGTGACAGCGATATCGCGCACGCTGTGGGAGGCGCGCACGGCGTGAGACACCGACTGCTCGTTCTGGTCAATTCGCTGGCAATTTTCGCGGCGTTTCTTCTGTTATGGGAGCTGGTGATCCGGGCCGGGCACGTTCCGCCGTTCATACTGCCGTCGCCGTGGCGAGTGGCGGAGGTGATTCACGAGCGTTTCCCGGCGCTGGCGCAGTCGTTTATGATCACGGCGGTTACGGCCAGCGTGGGCCTGGTCGCGAGCATTGTTGCGGGAGTGGGTGTCGCTCTGGTCTTCGCGCAATCCCGGTGGACACGGCGATTGCTCTATCCCTATACGCTGCTGCTGCAGACTGTGCCGATCGTCGCGATCACTCCGCTGATTATCCTATGGGTGGGAGCGGGGACTGGGGCGGTGACGCTGATTACGTTCATCATCTGTCTTGCGCCGATCATTGCGAATACGACTCAGGGTCTGATCAGCGTGGACGAAAATTTAATTCACCTGTTCCTCATGCACAACGCGACGCGCGGACAGGTGTTATTCAAGCTGCGGCTGCGGAATGCAATTCCGTCGCTTTTTGTCGGGATTCGCATTTCGGCGGGAATTGCTGTCATCGGCGCGATCACGGGCGAACTGTTTGCGGGATCGAGCAGCGTGGGGCGCGGCGGACTGGGCTATTCGATCATCTACGCCTCGCAGCAGTTGCAGACGGATTATCTGTTTGCCTTGATCGTTGCGTCGGCCCTGCTGGGGTTTTCGTTCTACTTTATTGTGTATTTTCTGGAGTGGTATTTCCTGCACGAGTGGCACGAGTCGGCGCGCACTCCCGAGGTGGAATAGCTTATGCTTCGTCTTGAAACCGATACGGGATATTGGCTGGTTACGCACGTCGATCACGCGCATCTGGCGGGGGAATTTGCGGCGAAATGGGGCAATGAGACGTTTCGCTCGCCTGAGCCGCGAGCGCGTGTACTAAAAGGCATTTCGCAACACGATGACGGCTGGCGCGACCGCGACGCCGAGCCGCAGATCACGCGACAGGGTAAGCCGAGCGCATTCTCGGTCGAACTGGTAGGGAAGTATTCTGCCTTCGAGGAGATCGATCTGGCCGATTACCTTGCGGTGCGCGACCGTGCCGTTCGGCTGATCGCCAAAGAAGATCCTTACGCGGCGATTCTGGTTTCGATGCACACCTATAACCTGCTTTCTGAGCGCGCGGACCGGTCGACAATCGCGCCGGAGCAGCGTCCGCTGCTGGACGATTTTCTGGGCCGGCAACAAACTCTGCAGGATCAGTTGTGCAAGCAGATCGACGCGGACGCGAGCCTTGAACTGGAGCAGAAGAGCACAACGGCCATTAGAGACCATTTCCGTCTGCTGCAGGCGTGCGACAATCTTTCGCTGCTTGCGTGTGTCGATTATCAGCGATCCGCGACCTTGCTGCATCCACTGGCGCAGAACGATGGGGGGCATCAGACAGTCACGGTCGAGTCGATGGGCGAACGCAGCTTCAGGCTTGAGCCGTATCCATTGGCGGAGTCACCCCTTACGTTCTTTATCCGGGCGCGGCATATCGAAGGCAAGGTATTCGCGACCACGGCGGAGCTTCAAGAATGTTTTGCGGGGGCGCCTCCTGCCCAGCTGCAAGTCCGGATTTCTGAGTGATCCCCCAAAAAAGAAAAGGGCAGCCGAGGGGCTGCCCCAGAAGGGGGTGGACGGAGGAGCTACCTAGAAGGTCAGGCTCAGAGACATCTGAATCTGGCGCGGAGATCCGATGGTGTGCTTCACGACACCGAGTCCCGATCCGGTTGGACAACTGTAGAAGGTGTTCGCTGGAGCAGTGCCCGCCTGGCACTGACCCGGAGTAGGAGCTATCTCGCTGTAGCTTCCGGCCACAGGGGCATTGTTATAGCCGGCGTTCTGGGTGACGTTGTTACTTGGGATATCGAAGCTGGAAGTATTTGTCACATTGTAGACGTCGAAGGTGTACTTCAGGTTATACCGTTCCTTTATGGCGAGGGTCTTAATGATCGAGGCGTCTGTGCGCTTCTGGGCAGGCTGGCGGAAGATATTGCGCTGTCCGGTGGTGAAGTCTGTTTCGTAAGGATCACCCTGCGGAACACCTTTTGTTCCCGGCGAGAGCAGGGGCACGGTGAAGCAGTCGGCGTTCAGGGCGGCGCTGCTCGGGCTGCCGTTGTAGAATGCGCCGGAACGGCCGGTTGTCGCTGTCTTAGCGGTGCAGCCAGGGGCCATAGGAACGATGGGATTGGTGATTCCGTCGAAGGTGCTGTAGTAAAGGCTGCCAACAGCTCCCGAGAAGTCGATGATGCTGTATGGCTGCCCGCTCTGGATAATGGCGATGCCGTTCAGCGACCAGTTGTTCAAGATCTTGCCAGAGACGGAACTCTGGTTGAAGAACGAAGGCAGATAAAAGCCATAGGTAAAGTTGAGGACGTGCTTGCGGTCGAAGTCAGCCAATCCATAGCCGCTTCCGAGGTTGTTGGGGTCGTTGCCGTTGTAGAAGAGCCCGAGGGCGCTTTGCTCGTCGGTAGCCTTGGAATAAGTATAGGAGACGCCGGCCTGAACGTTGTGGCTGAGGCGCTTTTCCACGTGAACCTGAAGAGCGTTGTAGGTCGAGATACCGGCGGCGGTGTAGGACTCCGATTCCGACGCATAGCCGATGTAGGGGACCCGCAGATCGACATTGCCGCCTTCATAGTTCTGCTGCATGTGGCCGTATGTGCAGGCAGCATCCTGGTTGACGCAAATGGGGTAAAAGGTATTCGAATCGAGGACGGTATAGCCGTAGGTGAAAGACTGCTGAGCTATGCCGCCTGTATGAGTCGGGCTCGAAGAGGTTGCTATCTTTGCCTGGTTGAAGGGCAACGGAATGACCTGATGGCGACCCACGTTTCCTACATAGCCGACTTCGATTGCCAAATCGTTTCGCGGCTGCCACTGAATATCGAGCGTGTAGTTGATCGAGTAGGGCAGCTTGTTCTTCCGGTTATAGACGCCGAGAGTGAACGGCTCGGCGCCCTGAATGATCTGTGCGGCGTTCGGAAGATAATTCACGAGATCGGCCGCGCTCGGGTTGGAGGGTGGAGCAGAGCGGGTGGGCCCCCATGGATTGGCGAGGTTGTAGTCGAGTTGAGATCCATCGACAGGGGTGAACGGCTGGAGCCCGCAGACGGGGATGTAAAAGTTGTAAAGGTAGCTGGTGTTGCCGTAAGGCGATGCGCTGTAAGGGCAATTCTGGTGAGTCACGAAGGGCGGAGTCTGGGCTACGCCGAAGGGCCCGCCGGAGATTTCTCCGGCTGCATAGCCCGGCGAGAAGTAGGTGAAGAGTTCACCGCGATCGTAATAGAAGCCGGTGCCGCCGCGGATGACAACTTTATCGTTCAGCGCGTGCGGCTGGTAAGCGAAGCCCACGCGCGGCGCGATTCCCCACTGGCGTCCGGTCAGGGTGGTGTTGCTCACACCTTTCGTGCCGTTCTTGTTGTTACCGGCAATGATGAATCCGGGATCAGTGATCTCGTCGGTTCCCGGGGCGTAGCTGTACAACGTGGGCTCAAAGTTGAAGATGCGTCCATATTTCTCCGTCAGTCCACCGTTCCAGTCGTACCGGAGCCCGGCAGTGATGCTGAGGCTGGGCAGAACCTGGTATTTGTCCTGAACGTAGAGGCCGGTCTGGTTAGCTCGAAAATAACGGTTCGCGTCCCCCTGAAGAAAGGTCGTCGCGACGAAGCCATTTGTCGTATACGGAGTAACCCAGTTCATTGCGAAGGTGGAGAAATCGGGCGTGTTCACATTGCCCTTGCCGGTACGCAGATCGCGAACGTTAAGTTGCGTGTAGGCGTAACTGCCGCCAAACGTGATGGAGTGTTTGCCCTTTGTCCAGATGGCATTGGCCGATGGCATGAAGCGGTTCTGGAAGACTCCGGTAAAGGGGCCCTGGCTGGCCGCGCTTGGGCCGATGTTCAGCATCTGCTGGGGCACGCCCATACTGGCTCCATAGCCGCCCAAGGCATCAATGATGGTGATTCCCGGGAAATAGGAGCCGAAGGAGGTGGTCATGTCTTCGATGGGGGATCCAGGCTGGCCGGGCGACCAGAGCTGCTGGTTGGTGTTGTAGATCTTTTCACGCAGGAACCCGAAGGTCTCCGTAACGCTGAGGTTGGGCTTGAGGGTCTGAACGTTGGTGACGGTGGCCACCTGCGACCCGGTATCCATGTAGACGGTGAATCCTGGAACGCTGGAGGTCGCATAGGGGGACCAATTGGGATCGTGCTGGTAGTAATACTTGAAGGCCAGAGTGTCTTTGGGCGAGGCATTCCAGTCGAGGTCGGCGACAGCCTGATCGGATGTGAAGTACGAGGTGCCTCGCTCAAATGCGTTGGAAGGCGAAAGCGCGTCGGGCACATGGCCGTTGTCGTTGGGAATGAGCCACTGCCCGTTGGAAAGCTTGGCCTGGAAAAGCTTCAAACCCAGGGGGTTATTGGACCAGTCTGCGGCGGACACGGTGAAGCCGTTATTGCTGTAACCTTTACCGTTGTTAGCGTTCGGTCCCCAGTTCTGATTAACCAGAGCGGCCAGACCATCGGGCGTGCGGTTGGTGTCGCTGAGTCCTGGAGGGACTGCAATCAGGTTGTCACCCGTCTCCTGGTCGGAGATATGCAGGTGCTGATACCCGACGAAGTAAAAGAGCTTGTCCTTGATAATCGAGCCGGAGACGGTGCCGCCCGCGGTGTAGCGGTGCAACTCAGGGTTTTTATCCGATGCCGGAATGCCGCTGTTGTTCTTGAAGAAGAAGGGTGCGGCGTTAAGCCAGCCAGTCCCACGGTGGACATAGGCGCTCCCGTGCAGCGTGTTTCCGCCTGAGCCAGTGCTCATGTCGATGTGGGCTCCGCTGGCGCCGCCCTGCTGCGCGTCGTACATGGAGGCGTTTACGCGGAGTTCCTGCAACGTTTCAGGAGCGGGTGTGGGAAGCGCGTTGCCAATGGAGAGATAGACCGAAGACGCGCTGGGCTCGACGCCGGCGCTGGTGGTGCCGCTCGATGCGCTGCCGCCAGTGTTGTTCACCACGCGCGAGGAAGTAACCTGACTGGTGCTCTTGCCATTGAAGAGATTGCTGGCATCGACGCCGTTAAGCAGGAAGCTATTTGAGGTATCGCGCTGGCCGTTGGACCAGATCGGGGCATTCCCGAGACCGCTGTTTGAACCAGTCCCGCCGGGAAGCTCGGCATTCACGCCGGTCGAAAGAATGGCAAGGCCGGTGAAGCTGCCCGTGGGTAGAGGAATGGTGTCAATCTGCGCCTTGTCGAGCACGTAGCCATTTGTCGTATCGACGGCGTTCATGAGCGGAGAGGCTTCGACCGTGACCGATTCGCTGGTTTGACCGACCTGCAACTGCGCATTGATGGTGGCGGTCCGGTTGGCCTGCACCGGGATGGACGGTACCTTCTGGGTTTCGAAGCCGGAATGCGCGAACGTCAGCGTATAGTTGCCGATCGGAAGGTTCGGGAACAGGTAGCTGCCGCTGTTATTTGTCTTGCTGTTACGGGTGAGGCCGGTCTGATCCTCGACAACGGTCACGGCGACATCGGAAAGCACTGCTCCCGATGAGTCGGTCACCTCTCCGGTGATTCCGCCAAGAGTCTGCTGCGCCTTGCCTGAGGTTGTGAGTGCGGAGATGCAGAGGAGGAAAAGGGAAGTAGTTACACCTAGTCTCTTGAACATAACTTGGCCTCGTTAAGTAAAAAAGGACACTGCGGCCGTGCGGCCATATTTCGCCCTTCATCCCGGGAGGGAATTGTTGTCGAAGACCGGAAGTAAAAGGCGCGGTAGCTGCAAGTTTTGAACTACCAGCTTGTGTGAAAAACTTGTTGCGAGCATAACTCAGAACGTGGGTCTGCTCACAGGAAAATTCGTCACATTTTCGCTGGCCAGCAAAGGTCTATAAAAATCTCTTATGAAGGGCCGAGCGGAGCTGTCCACGGGTGGACACATAGGATCCGAATCAGAGGATCAGCCGATGAGAGAGACGTGCGCCGAGACGATGCGCCATCCTTCGCTAAATCTAACCCAGCACTGGCTTTGGCGGCCGCGGATGATCCTTCCTTCGCGTTCCCGTGAGAACTCCAGTGTGATGCATCCGAAGTCCCGGCCAAATGTAACTATGTCGAGTCTATTTATGGTGCGGGCGAGATTCACTCCAGGACGTGTGCGGCGGAATGCCGAGATTTCCTCATAACCGTGCAGATTTTCCGCAGCGCCGAAGCGGACTACGTGCCCGGAATTCCAGAACATAGCATTCAATGTTTCGACGTCATTGCTCACCAGAGCAGCCTCGTATCTCGGGTAGAAGGCGGCTAGTTCGGCTACGGTTTGCGGGTCGTTAACGGTCATCGGCTAAAGAGCTTTCCTGGCGGGAGGATCTGCTTCGACAACGCTGCGCTTACCGTGAACATTGGCTCATTGACCACCTGGCTGAGCCGCAGTTTCATGGCCACGCTGCAGAGGAGGTAGGCATGCACAGGCGAGAATCCCCAGCGCTCGGCGAGCAAATCGATCATGCGCGAAGTAGCGGCACGGGCTGCTGCGGCGGCATCGGGGGCGGATTCGACAACGATCCAGGAGTCTGCCGAAGTGTCGTGTAGGATTGCTTCACTGGATTCGATCAGCGGACCAGTGAGCCTGCGGTTTTTGTGTACGCGGAAGCGCAGCGTCACGTCCGCCGGGCACTCGATGCCATTGATGCACACTTCGCCGTCGCCCTGGGCGGCGTGCGCGTCTCCGGCGGAGAAGAGCGCGCCCCGGTTAAAGACAGGTAGATAGAGTTTTGCACCGGCACATAACTCGCGGACGTCCATGTTTCCGCCGAAGGGGCCGGGGGGCCGGGTACGAATCTCGCCCGGATCGGCCGGAGCTACGCCCATCACTCCGCAGAAAGGTCGCAGCGGGACAAAGGCAGGGAAGAGCGAGCGGGTGACATGACCTTCAAGGGCCCAGTGGAAGAGAAACGGCTCGCCGAAGCGTTCCTTGAGGAATCCCAGCCCCGGAAGCACGCTCGACCAGCCCCACCCCTTGTGGCGCAGTTCGAGCACCTCGATTTCGAGCGTGTCACCAAGCGCGCTGTCCTTGACGGAGATGGGGCCGGTGAGAGCGTGGATCCTGCCGCGGTCGATTTCGAGGAATTCCTCTACCTCCATTCCCGGGCGCACCTGGGAACCACTGGAGTCGACGCACTCCATATGGACTGTGTCGCCCGAATCGATTTCGAGGCGGGGCTCGAGGCTGCGGTTCCAGCGGGAATGGGTGGGTTGCGCGGAAATCGTGTGCGTCGCCATCTACCCTCAGATTTCCACGATCATCTGGATTTCGACCATTGCGTTGCGTGGCAAGGCAGACACGCCGATGGCTACGCGCACATGACGTCCGTTATCGCCGAAGATTTCGACGAAGAGGTCGGAGGCGCCGTTAATTACTTTTGGGGAGTCCGGAAATCCGGCGCGGGCATTGACGTACCCATTGACCGAGACGATCTGCTTGATCCGATCCAGCGCGCCCAGCGCTCGCTTCAAGACTGCCAACTGCATGAGAGCGCATTGGCGTGCGGCGGTGTATCCGTCTTCGACGCTGCGGTCGTGGCCGACGACGCCAGTCATGATTCCGCGGTCGTCGATGGAAATCACCCCAGAAAGATATACAAGGTTGCCAATAGTTTTGGCAGATACATAATTGCCGCCCGGTGCAGGCAGCTCCGGCAATGTGTAACCCAGCTCACCCAGTTTCTTTTCGGCGCTCATTTGCTCGTACTCTAGCATGTGTGCCGAAGCGATCCGTCAGCAAGCAGTGAAATGATCGACGGCACCTGCCAATCCGATTAGGATAGGCGCAATGAAAGTCCTGTGCGTTGCTGGTCTGGTTGCAATCGGGTCTGTGTTGGCAATTGGATTGAGCAAACCGGAAAGTCTGTCCGGGCACGAGCAACCTGACTCGCCCAATCTGCCGCTGCACTCACAGCGCACGTCGCCGAACGATCTCGAGCTTTCCGGCGATGTACCAGGATCGCAGCCTTACACCGGATACATATCCTACGACGAGCTGCTGAAGCTTCCACAGGTCACCTTTACAGTTACAGACGATGCAAATTTTCCCGGCAAGGCCGAGCTTGGCGGAGTCCCGCTCGATGCACTGATGCGCGCGCTGGGCATTCAGGAGAAAAATACGCTTGTGGCCGCAGTCTGCAACGATGGCTACGAAGCGCATTATTCCGCCGATTACCGCGCCGCCCACCATCCGTTTCTGATTACGACGATCAACGGCAGCGCGCCTGCTCTGGTGAAGCGCAGCGGCGATGAGGGAAGCTATGGGCCCTACCTCGTATCCCATGAGGAGTTCGTTCCACGGTATCAAGTCCTGGCGCACGGGGAAGAAGCGCAGATTCCGAACGGCGTGATTGAGCTGCGGTTCCTCAGAGAAGCCGGCTTCTATGACGCAATTCGCCCACCCGGCCACTTCGCCTCCGCCTCGCCGCAGATGCAGGGTTACCAGATCGCCCGGGAGAACTGCCTTCGTTGCCATAACGCTGGAGGCTACGGAGGCACAAAGGCCGGCATTACGTGGGGCGTACTCGGAAAAATCGCACGCCAAAGGCCCGGATTTTTTCGCGCTTACACGAAAGACCCCTTGGAGGAAAGCGATTACGCGGAAATGCCCGGATTTCCGGAGTACGACGACACGACCCTTCGCGCTTTGACCGCGTACTTTCAGACTGTAGGCGTGGCACAGGCACATATGGCGGGGCATAAATGACGCTGCGCATCGCAAAGATACTTTTGGTTGCGGCAGTCGCATTCTTCTACACCATTGTGGTGCTCAATAACATCACCGACTACGGCTCGAATTACCAGTTCGTACATCACGTTCTCCTGATGGACACGACCTTTCCAGGCAATCACGGCATGTGGAGAGCCATTCAGGTGGTCCCGGTGCAGACAGCTTTCTATGGGGGCATCATCGCATGGGAATCGGTGACCACGGCGCTATCATGGATCGGCGTTTACAAACTGATATGGGCGGTTCGCGGGACGGCAGCTGGTTTCAATGCGGCGAAGAAGATCTCGATTGCTGCGTTGACTCTGGGACTCCTGCTCTGGCTGGTCGCCTTCATCACTGTCGGAGGCGAGTGGTTCCTGATGTGGCAGTCAAAGATTTGGAACGGTCAGGAGGCTGCCTTCCGCATGTTCACCATCATTGGGATCGTCTATCTCCTGCTTGTTCAACCGGATGCCGAGGATCAGCCCTGACCGGCGTATGATGACGTCTGTGCGGCGGGAGAAACGTTTACCCGAACCGCATTTCCCATTTCCATGAAACCCATTACGCGCCGCCGTTTTCTTAGAAGATCGAGCGCAGCTGCCGCCGCTTCGCTTTTCGCTCCTGGCTTCGTATCCGCGCAGGATCCCGTCGTTGACTCCGCCGCCGAATCGGCGCATGGAGTACGCGAGCAAGTCGCTTGGATTGCCGAGCCGTTCCTCCTCACCGATGTGCGTCTGTTGCCGGGCCTCTTCTACGATCAGCAGGAGATCAACCGCGCCTACCTGCATTCTCTCGACAACGACAGCCTTCTCTGGAGTTTCCGCAAGACCGCCGGATTGCCTACCCCGGGCAGTTACTACGGTGGATGGGAAGCTCCCGACTGCGAACTGCGCGGCCATTTTAACGGTGGGCACTACCTTTCTGCGGTCGCGCTCACCTACGCCGGTACTGGAGACGACGCGTTGCGCGACAAAGGCAATGCACTCGTAGCCGAGCTGGCAAAATGCCAGGCCGCGAATCGCAATGGATATCTCAGCGCTTACCCCGAGGATTTCTTCGACCGTCTTCGCAGAGAGCAGCAGGTATGGGCGCCCTTCTACACGTTGCACAAGATCCTCGCTGGACATCTGGACATGTATGTTTATTGCGGCAACCAGCAGGCGCTGGCGAACGCTGAAGGGCTGGCGAAATGGATCGATCACTGGGCAGAGGGCATCAGCGATGCGCAGATGGCGCGTATTCTCAAAACCGAATACGGCGGCACGATGGAGGCCCTGCTGAACCTATACGCGCTTACAGGCAAGAAGCAGTACCTGTCGCTCTCGCACCGCTTTGAGCAGGAACAGTTCTTCGGCCCCCTGGCAGCGCACCGCGACGAACTGAAGGGCCTGCACGCAAATACTCACGTGCCTAAGGTGATTGGCGCGGCGCGGCGATACGAACTGACCGGCGATGAGCGATATCGCCAGATATCGGAATTTTTCTGGGGCCAGATCGTCAACGAGCGGGCTTACGCGACGGGCGGAACGAGCAACTTCGAATTCTGGCGAACCGATGCGGGCGAGCTTGGCGGCGAACTGTCTCTTGATAGCGAGGAAGGCTGTGTCGGCTACAACATGCTGAAGCTGTCTCGCCACGTGTTCGGATGGACCACAGACCCGCGCGTCATGGACTACTACGAACGCGTGCTGTTCAATACCCGTCTCGGAACGCAGGATGCACAAGGACTGAAGATGTACTATCTGCCGCTCGCGGCCGGCTACTGGAAGTACTTCAACTCGCCCACGCACTCCTTCTGGTGCTGCACGGGAACTGGAGCCGAGGAGTTCGCCAAGTTCGCCGATTCGATTTATTTCCACGACGCGAATAGCATCTACGTGAATCTTTTCATTGCGTCGGAGGTCAACTGGAAGCAGAAGGGAATCAGGCTTCGCCAGGAGACCTCGTTTCCTGAAGAGGATGGAACGCGGCTGACGATCCACATCGGCCAACCTGGTGAGTTCGCGCTGCAGCTTCGGATTCCCTATTGGGCCACACAGGGCGGCACGGTGAGGCTCAACGGCGAGGCGCTGCCGGTTTTTGCGCGACCCTCGAGTTACCTCACGCTGAAGCGCAAATGGCACGATGGAGACCGCGTAGAGCTATCGCTACCTATGCAGCTGCATTCGAGTCCACTCGCCGGCGACCCTATCTTACAAGCCGTGATGTACGGACCGCTGGTGCTCGCGGTGCGCATGGGAAACGATGGCCTCACGCGCGAGATGCAGTACGACACGTCGGGCAAGAACATTCACCCGCCGGGCGATCCCAAACCAGCGCCGGCGCCCGAGGTGGCCGCTTCCGATGTCGCGGCAGCCATCGCGCCAGCGGGCGGGACGTTCACCTTTGCGACCACCAGAGGCGAGAAGCGCGACCTAGTTCCGCTCTATAAACTTTCCGGCGAGCGCTACGCGGTTTACTTCAAGACGCAGCAGGCGTGAGTTTTCGGATCAGGCACTCTTGCGTTTCCGGGCAGCGTTCAGCTTGCCGGAAGACTTGCCCGCCGAACGCTTACTGCTTCCGGTCCGGACCATGTGCACTGATTGCTGGCGGCGCTGTTTTGGCGGATGCAGGACAACTTCGACACGGCGTTCGGCTCCTTGCGGATCGTCGAGGTAGTTCGGGTCGAACATGGCGATTACCGTGGAGGCGCGGCCTGTGTAACGGCGAGCCCACTGGCTATCGATCAGGGCTGCCTGAACTGCTATCCAACGGTCGGAATCGTTCGGCGCCTCCCCACTCGCGGACGCGATCGTTTGAGAGATGGTCTGAATGCCATCGCCATTTATTGCACTGAGAAACTGCGAGAACTCCTCGAGGTTGACGCCCATCTGAAAGACAAGCTGACTCAGGGCCATCTGTTGGGATCCGGTGAGCGAGTCGAAGTTGCGGCAGTAAGCCTTCGCGTTGTAAACCGCCTGGATGGTTGAGATGCGGAGCAGGCGCGTGGCTTCTTCTTCAGTCAGCTCAGGTGCTAGCGCATGCATCCGGATCCTTCTGCGGTATTGCTTCGTCGTCCACCTCTCCGCGTCGCGGTTGAAACGATCGAGGATCTGTTGGAGCAGCGCGGGATCGAGACCGGCAGCCTGCCAGAGCTGCGCCGAAGAAGGCTCAACAAATGGATGCGGATTCAGGGGATCGGTCTGGGGATGCTCCCGTGCCGGAACGTCGAGACTGAATCCGGCGCCAATCAGCGGTTTGCGCGTATTCGGGTCGGGGTAGGCGGCCAGAACCCAGCCTTCATGGCG
>JAFAMZ010000322.1 GCA_019232935.1 Silvibacterium sp. | reverse complement strand
CCGGCACTCCGAGGGCGGGAGTACAGAAGCTGATATCCACGAGTTTTCCTATCCGATGTATCGGGACCTTCGCGACCGTAATTCCGTGTTGAGCGGGCTGGTGGCGTCGGCTGCGGCAACAGCCGGCGTGACCTGGAATCAACACTCCGAGGCGGTCTCGGTCGAGATGGTCAGCGGGAATTACTTCCAGACGCTCGGGGTGCGTGCTGCGGTGGGCCGGGTATTAGTGGCGAGCGACGAGACGGCACGGGGCGCGAATCCGGTGGCGGTGCTGAATTTCGACTACTGGAAGAGCCATCTGGCGGAAGCGCCGGTGGCTGGCAAGACATTGCTGATCAATGGAGCGCCGTTCGTGATTGCGGGCGTGGCTGCGCCGGGTTTTCAGAGCGTCGTGTGGGGCCGTACGCCTCAAGTTTATGTGCCGATCACGATGCAGCATACGGTCGAGCCGGAGTGGGACTATCTGAACGATCGCAAGTCGTACTGGATGACGATTGCGGGACGGCTTCGGCCGGGGGTAACACGCGAGCAGGCTGCGGCTTCACTCAATGCGCTGTTTCTTTCGCTACGGCGGTCGGAATTTTCGGAGCTCAGCGATCAATCGGGGAAGGCGCGGCAGGATTTTATCGACCATGCGCACCTGAATGTCGATGCGGGCGCCCAGGGGTTCTCGCCCCTGCGCGACGATGTTCGGACTCCGCTGATCATCCTCATGGGGATGGTGCTGCTGGTTGCGGCGATGGCCATCGTGAATGTGGCCAGCCTTCTTCTGGTGCGCGCGGCCAATCGTGTGCGTGAGTTCAGCGTGCGCTATGCGCTGGGCGCGACAGGCGGGCAGATTGTGCGGCAACTGCTGTGCGAAGGCCTGCTGCTAGGCGTGCTCGGAGCGGGAATTGGACTGGCGTTCACGCCTACGGCACTGTTGCTGCTGCTCCATTGGATGTCGCACGACTCGGCCGGGCCGCATGCGTTTACGGCAACGCTGGATTGGCAGGTGTTCGCATTTACGGCGGCGGCGATGCTCGTGGGCAGTGCGCTGTTCAGCCTTGCGCCGGCGGTCCAGTTCTGGAATCCGCGGCTTGCCGAGGCGTTGAAGCAGCAGGTGGGAACGGCGATGGGCGGGTCCCTGAGGTTCAGGAAGACGTGCGTGGCGCTGCAGATCAGCTTCAGCCTTCTGCTCATCGTCGGCGCGGGCATGTTCGTGCGCACGATCCAGAACCTGCGCAGCGTCAATGCCGGGTTCGAAACCGAACACCTCCTCTCCTTCGAGCTGGCGCCCGCGATGGTTGGATACCCCGCAACAGGAATCGCGCCCGTGGAGCAGCGCGTTCTGGAAGCGCTCGCGGCCTTGCCCGGCGTCCGTTCGGCAGGCGCGACCAACGATGAGGACCTGAGCGGTAACAATCGCAGTGGCGACGTGGTTGTCACCGGCTACAAGCCCAAACCCGATGAGGAGTTCGATGTGGAGCTGCCGTGGGTGAGCACCGGATATCTTGAGACGCTCGGGGTTCCGCTGATTGCCGGGCGTACGTTCAACGCTTCCGATACTGCGATATCGCAGAAGGTTGCAGTGGTGAATCAGAGCTTTGCGAAGCACTTTTTTGCGAGTCCGCAGGCTGCGCTGGGCCGTCATGTGAGCCGTCCCGAGCGCCCCGAGACCGATGCCGTGATTGTGGGCGTTGTCGGCGACGTGAAGCACACGTCGGTGCAGGACCCTGCATCCCCGACTTGCTATATCTCGTATCTGCAAGAGAGCAAACCCGTCGGGCTTACGTATTACGTGCGTACCTGGCAGGCGCCAAGAGCGGCTGGGAACAGCATCCGTGCCGCTGTGGCGAATATCGACTCGAAGCTCATTGTGAACAACGCGGAGACGATGACGCAGGCAATCGATGACAACATCTCGGCGCAGCGTACGGTCGCGCTGCTGGCAGCCATCTTTGGGGCGATGGCGGCTCTGCTTGCAGGAATAGGCCTCTATGGCATCCTGGCTTACTCGACGGCGCAGCGCACGCGTGAGATCGGGATTCGCATGGCGCTCGGAGCGAGGCGGGGGACGGTTGTGGGCCTGATTCTTCGCGAGACGCTGGTGCTGACCGGATGGGCAGTTGCGGTGACCCTGCCGATCGCTTTCCTGGCAGCACGGGCAGTGCGCAGCGAGCTGTTTGGGGTTTCCTTCGTCGATCCAGGCGTTTATGCGGTAGGTATAGCGGGGATTGGCCTGGTAGCTGCGCTCGCTGGATTTCTCCCGGCACGTCGGGCAGCGGGTGTCGATCCGGCGCGAGCGCTTCGGACGGAATGAGGCGACTCAGGACGGTTCACACCACCAAAGGCTGCACGCAAAGAGCGCAGCAGCCTCGCTTCTCCTTGCGGACATCTACGGTCCGCTAGTTGTGGCAGACTGGATGACATGCTGGAGACCTCGGCCAGGCTGCTGAAGCTGCTGTCGCTGTTTCAGGCGCGAAGATACTGGAGCGGCTCGGAGCTGGTGGAGCGTCTCGGAATAACGTCACGGACCCTGCGGCGCGATGTCGATCGGCTGCGGCATCTCGGATATCCGGTGCACTCGACTTCGGGGACGTCGGGTGGATATCAGCTGGGCGCAGGCGCAACACTTCCCCCGCTGCTGCTGGATGACGATGAGGCGGTCGCCGTGGCGGTTGGATTGCGAGCGGCGGCGGGCGGTGGCGTGGCAGGGATCGAAGAGTCCTCGGTGCGAGCCCTGGCGAAGCTGGAGCAGGTGCTTCCGTCGCGGCTGCGACGAAGGATCACGGCGCTCCACTCGATCATTGTGCCGGTGACAAATGGCGGTCCAAAGGTGGACGCCGCTTTGTTGTCGCTGATTGCCGGAGCGTGCCGCGATTGCGATGGAGTGCGGTTCGCCTATCGCGATAAGGGGGGCGAGGCGAGCACCCGGCAAGTTGAGCCGCATCGCCTGGTGAACTACGGCCGGCGCTGGTACCTCGTGGCGTGGGATGCGGGCAGGGAGGACTGGCGGACATTTCGCGTGGACCGGATCGAGAAGCCGGCCCTTTCGGGGCGGCGGTTCGTGCAACGCAAGCTTCCCGCCGAGGATATCGCGGCCTATGTGACGAAAGGGATCGCGTACGACCAGTATCCGTGTCGGGCGAGCGTTGTGCTGCACGCTTCGGCCGATCGAATGGCGGAACTGGTTCCGTGCTCGATGGGGACACTGGAGGCAATCGATGAGAGCCGCTGCATGGTGCACGTCGGAGCGCACTCGATAGAGATGCTGGCGGCGTATATCGCGATGTTCGGCGTGGACTTCGAGGTGAGGGAGCCTCCGGAACTGGTGGAGCAGATCGGCAGGCTGGCGGAGAGACTGGAGAGAGCGGTGGCTGTTCCGGTATAGACTCTTCTGCGAACGCGGATGCCCGCTGGAAGAGGCGTCAGAAATGCACGGCGAAACCATCACCTCGGAACAGGCGGCCGGCCTGGTCAAATCCGGCATGTGGCTGGACTACGGCGTGTCACTTTGCCAGCCCGATGTTTTCGATCAGGCGCTGGCTGCACGCAAGGACGAGCTGGAGAATGTCAAGATCCGCTCCTGTCTTTCGATGCGCCCTCGCGCTGTGATCGAAGGCGATCCGGAAGGCGAGCATTTCCACATGTTCAGCTGGCATTTTTCAGCCTACGACCGCAGGAAACACGACTCCGGCTGTTGCCATTATGTGCCGCTGAATCTGGGCGAGGTGCCGGATTATTACCGGCGCTTTCTGGA
>JAFAMZ010000214.1 GCA_019232935.1 Silvibacterium sp. | reverse complement strand
CAACATGAGCTACGAGCAGGGAACCGAGCTCTTGCATCCCGGCGACATCCTCATCGCCTATAGCGACGGAGTGACAGAGCCCGAGAACGAATTCGGCGAATTCGGCGAAGAGCGCCTGGTCGAAGTCGTCCGTCGCCACCGCCACCTGCCGCTCGAAGCCATCTCAGAGCAGGTCATGCAGTCACTGCGAACCTGGATCGGCGGCCAGGAGCAGCCCGACGACATCACGCTTGTCCTTGCTCGGCAATTATAGGAGTGCCCCAGCTATTCCTCGCGCAGCGTTTGCGCCGGATCGATGCCCGCGATGCGTAGGGCGGGTACAATTGTAGCTATGGCTGCTACAGATACGAGCAACAGGACAACGGAGACGATGGTCGGGAAGTCGTAGATAGCGATCCCGTAGAGAACACTGCGCATGGTGCGCAGAGCGCCGGCGCACAGAACCAGTCCGACGATGAGTCCGAGGGCAGCGGCCCTGACGCCGGGAGCTCCGATGTGGATCATGGCCTGATGAACCGACGATCCCAGGGCCATACGGATACCGATCTCGCGCGTCTTCTGCGCCACAATGTTCGCTACAAGCGCGAAGATGCCGACGGCGCTCAGCAGCAGGGCCAGAGCTGCCATGCTGGATAGAAGGGCCACTTCGATGCGTTGCATAGCGAGCGTCTTCGCCAGTATGTCGTTCATGCTGTAGAAGCCGGAGAACGGCAGGTCGGGATCGACGCTGGCCAGCGCGCGCTGCATCTCGGCGGTGAGGCCCTCTACAGGGCGCGCGGTGCGAACGATCCAGCTCGGCTGGAACCAGACGTGGACCATGGCGAGTTCCTGCGCCGGCACCTGCGTGGCGGGAACATACATGGTTGCCTCGTTTGTCAGAGGCGCGATGGGATCGATGCCCGGCGCCATCGTGACGTCCTCGACGACGCCGACAATGACCGTGTCCTTCAGCAAATGGCGGCCTACGGGATTCGCGTCGTGCAGAAAATTATGTGCAAACGTCCGGTTGACCAGAACTACGTGCTGCGTGTTTGGCCCGTCTGAGTCCGTGAAAGTACGTCCTGCGAGGAGCGGAATCTGCAATGTAGCAAAATAATCAGGTGTAACGTAGACCTCGTCAGCCATCGCCGTCTGGCCGGCCTCCTTGCCGTCGTTGATGGCAATACCCCCGAAAATGAGCGAGCGCTCGTACGGCAGGCTCAGGCCGACAGCGACGGATTGGACTCCGGGGATCCGCCGCATCGCCGCGATGCTTGCCGTGAGCAGTTTCTGGAACGCAGATGCGTCGTGGTAGCGCGCGTCGTCGAGGGAGACCCGCGCTGTCATCACGCCGGCAGGGTTGAATCCCGGCGGCAGGGTCTCAAGGTGGATGAGCGTACGAATGAGCAGTCCGGAAGAAGCGAGCAGAACAACGGTGAACGCAATTTCGCTCGCGATCAACACCTGCCGCAAGGCCAAATGATCGCTGCCGGTAGACATACGCGTTCCGATCGCCGAGCGCAGGTCGAACCTTCTAGTGGCCAACGCGGGAAGCATTCCGAACAGCACGCTGGTGAGCAGGGAAATGAGGAGAGTGAAGGCGAGTACGCGCATGTCCAGCGACATGCCTGTGACCGGAAGAAAATGGTCCGGCAGCAGAAGGAGGAGACCGCGCAGCGCCGCGAAGGCCACGCCGATGCCTGCCGCTCCTCCAAGCAATGCCAGCAGGAGGTTCTCGATCCAGAGTTGCCGCTGCACCTGCCAGTGCGAGGCGCCCAGAGCCAGCCGGGTCGCGACTTCCGGCGTGCGGCGCAGCACGCGAACCAGCGTGAGGCCGGCGAGATTCGCGCAGGCAATCAACAGGATCAGTCCCGCGGCAAGCATCAGAGCCAGCACCTGCGGTCGCAGCGTGGCAATCTGTCCTTGCTGCAGCGGAACTGTGTAGTAGGTCACTTTCGCCCCGGGATTGTCGTGCAATTCATACTGGTTGCTACGGGCAGACCAGGCGCGGTTGATCTCGGCATCTGCCTCCTGCCATGTGGCTCCATCGCGCAGACGCGTGATGAGTTCGAAGTTCGTGCCGCCGCCCTCGCCGTCGCGGGTAGGTTGGAGCGTGGTATAGATATCGGCATTCAAGGGAGTCGTCGCGCCCTGGGGCAACACTCCGATGACGGTGTAGGGCTCGCCTTTGAGGAGAATGGGCTGGCCAATTATTTCGGAGTTCGCGCCGAAGTCGCTCCGCCACAGGCCATAGCTCAGGATCGCGACTTTCGGCCCATGCGGACGGTCCTCAAGTCCGGAAAAATTGCGCCCGAGCACGGGCTGGATTGCCAGCACTTCGAGGTAGTGTTGCGAAATGCGTCCCTGATGGACATAGGCGATGTGCGAGCCGGCCTGCAGGTTGACGCCAGTTGGGCGAATGCCTGAAACAGCCGGAAGCAGCGCGGGGACGTCGTCGCGCAACAGTTCCCATTGCTCGCCGTTGATGTGGTGCCGCTCATCGGTTGCGATGGTTCCCCTGATCCTTGTGAAGACCACGCCGAGCCGCTCGGGATGCGCATAGGGGAGGCTCCGAAGCATGAGCGCGTTCACGATGGAGAAGATCGCGGTATTCGCGCCAATCGAGAGCGCGAGAGTCACGAGGACCGTCAGGGTGAAGCCGGGATTGCGGCTGAGCTGGCGCGCTCCGTAGCGCACGTCCTGCCACAGAAGCTCGATCGCGGCTCCCGCGCGACGATCGCGCACTGCCTGCTTCACCTGCTCGATTCCGCGGATTTCCGCCAGTGCGGCACGGCGGGCTTCGGACGCTGGTATGCCGGCGGCGAGCTTCTCGTCGGTAACCAGATCGGCGTAGGCGCGAAGCTCGTCGTCGAGCTGGGATTCAACATGCGGTTTGCGAAAGATGTTTCGGAGAGCGCTGCGGAGGCGGGACAAGG
>JAFAMZ010000112.1 GCA_019232935.1 Silvibacterium sp. | reverse complement strand
CCAGGAGCGGGTGCTGGCCGAAACGCTGTCGCAGGCCAAGCAGGCCGAGGCGCAGCGCGACCTGGACGTGAAGAAGGCCAGCTACCTGGAAGCCATCAAGCGGCAGCAAGCGCAGGCGGACAAGAGCTACGACATCCAAACCAACATCATGCAGCAGCAGGTGACGGCTGAGATGGTGAAGGTGCAGCAGATCGAGAAAGAGCAGCAGATCAAGGTGCAGGAGGCTGAGATTCTGCGCCATGAGAAGGAACTGATCGCGAGCGTGCTGAAAGGCGCTGAGGTTGAGCGGCAGAGGATCGAGGCATTGGCGGCAGCCGAGAAAATGCGGCTGGCGACAGAGGCCGAGGGCCGCGCCTCGGCGATTCGGGCGCAGGGTGAGGCCGAGGCGGCGGTGATCTTCCAGAAGGGCGAGGCCGAAGCGAAGGCCATGAACGTGAAGGCGGAGGCCTATCAGGAATGGAACCAGGCGGCGGTGGTCGACCGGCTGATCTCGAATATGGCGGATGTGGTGCGGGCGATGTCCGAACCGCTGTCGAAGGTGGACAAAATCACCATCGTATCGACGGGGAACGACGGCGCGGCGGGAGCCAACAAGCTCACCGGCGACATCACGAAAATTGCGGCGCAGGTTCCTGCGCTGTTCGAGGCGATCTCGGGCATGAATATGGGCGAACTGATGGCCAACGTGAAGAGCATGCGCGCGCGGCCGAATGGCGGCGCGATTGTCGAGGGCCAGCAGCAGTAACAACGAGGGCGGAGGGCGCCTGAGGTCCTCCGCCCGCAGTTTTTGCGGAATGAGGAGGGGTTATGGCACTGCTGGAGCGAGTGGGAACGCTGTTGCGGGCGAACATCAACGATCTGATGGACAAGGCCGAGGACCCGGAGAAGCTGCTGAAGCAGTTTGTGCTCGACATGGAAAATCAGCTCATGCAGGTAAAAACGCAGGTGGCGATTGCGATTGCGGACCAGCATGTTCTGGATAAAAAACGGAAAGAGCATGAAGAGGCGGCCGCCGAGTGGAAGCGCAAGGCAGAGCTTGCCGTACGGAAGGGCGCCGATGATCTGGCGCGGGCGGCGCTAGAGCGCTCGCTGAGCCACGAGCAGATGGCGAACGGATTTGTACAGCAGCTCGAAGACCAGAAGGGGGAGGCGGATACGCTGAAGTCCGTACTTCGCAGGCTGGAGCAGAAGCTCGAAGAGACGCGCTCGCGCTGCGAGATGATGATCGCGCAGCATCGGCGGGCCAAGGTGGTCGGCAGAGCACAGCAGGCGCGGCAGGCTGTCGAGCGCAAAGACGACGCCGCCAGCATGCAACGCATGCGCACGCGCATCGTGAGCAGGGAAGCGGAAAATGCGGCGAACGGCGAGCTGCTGGGCGGCGATTCTCTCGAGGACCGCTTTGCCATGCTGGAGCGCGAGGAGCAGATCGAGGCGCTGCTCGAGAATTTGAAGCAGGGCGTAAAAAAGGACGCAAAGCAGTTGGAGGCGCCGACGAGTTAGTCCTTCCAGGGATTTCAGAAAATTACCGCAGCTTCGACTGGCCGTATTCGAGCAGTGTGACCAGGGTGACTCCCCCGGCAATATTGCCCAGCGTTGCCGGAAGGAGCCAGCGCAGATAGTCGCGGGCAACCAGCTGGTGGTTCAGTACGGCGGTAAGGATTTCTCCGCTGGTCGCGATGCAGTGCGCGAAGTGGCCGAGGCCCACGATAAAGGTGAGGCTCCAGATGAGGGCGACGGAGCCGGTAATGGAATGGCTGGCGCTGACGAGCCAGGCGACGGTGGCAATGATCCAGCCGCCTACGACGCCGCTCCAGAAGATGTGGCGGACGGGATGATGCGCCGCATCGAGGCCGAGCTGGGCGAGCGCAGCGAGCGCCTGCGGCTGGAGGGCCTTGGTTCGGGCGCACATAATCGCGAACACCAGCGCGCCGGCGACGTTGGCTGAAAAGACGATTCCCCATAGACGCATCGTGCTGAGGACGTGGCGGCGCTCATCGAGAATGAGGGCGACCGGGTAGAGTGTGTTCTCAGTGAAAAGCTGACTCCGGCCAAGGATGGTGGTCATGAAGCCCATCGGATACAGCAGAAAGGCGATGAATCGCGCCCCCGGGCTGTCGCCGAGAGCCGCATTGACGATCGCGACGCTCAGGCCAGTGAGGCCCATGGCGAGGCCTCCGGCGAGGCCGGAGATGGCGAGAGAGGTATTGGTGCGGGCGAGTTCGCGGCGTCCGTTGAGCGCGACCTGTTCGTAGATTTGAATTGCCGTAGGACGGTCGAGGTCGCGCTGTGTGGATTGCGACTGCTCCGTTGAAGGCTCGGCCGGGAGATTGATTTTTCGCAAAGGCATGGATGCTTGGATGCCTGAAGGAAAGCCCATCGTGTGCGCGGCGCAACGAAATACTATAGGGTGATCTTTCAGGCATGAACGCACATCAACAGCCAAATACAGAAACTTTCGACCTGCGGTCAGCCGCGCGGGAGTCGATGACAGAGCATGGCTTTGAGCCGGATTTCCCGCCAGATGCAAGGGGAGAAGTGGCCAAACTGGCGGCGGATCCTCCGAAGATGAACCCTGCTGCCGTGGATTTGCGGGAGCTGCTGTGGTCGTCGATCGACAATGACACCTCGCGAGACCTGGACCAGATTGAATATGCCGACAAGCTTCCGGATGGCAGCATCAGAGTGCTGATCGGAATTGCCGACGTGGACCTGTTTGTCCCGAAAGGATCGGCGCTCGACCGGCATGCTTCGGTGCAGACCGTAACGATTTACGCGGGCATTGAGAACTTTTCCATGCTGCCCGAGGAGCTGTCGACCGGATGGACTTCGCTGCTGGAGAACGAAGACCGGGCCAGCGTGGTGACGGAGTTTGTTGTCGATCCGCAGGATAACGTGAACTCGATACGGATCTATCCGGCCGTAGTGCGCAATAAGGCGCAACTCGCGTACAGCAGCGTGGGCGCGTGGCTGGATGGGAAGGCTGAGGCCCCCGCGAAATTAGCAGCATCGGCGGATCTGCAGGCGCAGTTGAGGCTGCAGAACGGGGTGGCGCAGAGGCTGCGGCTGGAGCGCTACAAGCGAGGCGCCCTGAATATCGAGACCATCGAGACGCAGACCATTGTGCAAGGGGCGGACATTCAGATAGAGGCGCAGCAGAGAAATGCGGCCACGGACCTGATCGAAGACTTTATGATTGCCGCCAACGGAGCGGTGGCGAGAACGCTGCGCGAGAAGCGGATCTCATCAATCCGGAGAATTGTACGTACCCCCAGGCGATGGGACAGGATCGTCCAGCTTGCCGCAGGCTTGGGGACGAAGCTTCCAGAGCAGCCCGACTCCAAGGCATTGAACGATTTCCTATGCCGGCGAAAGGACGAGGACCCAGACCACTTCCCGGACCTGTCGCTTGCGGTTGTGAAGCTGCTGGGACCCGGAGAATACGTGGTAGAAAGGCCGGGGGGCACTCCGGAAGGCCATTTCGGACTCGCGGTTGAAGATTACACCCACTCGACGGCTCCAAACCGGCGCTATGCGGACCTGGTGACGCAAAGGCTGGTGAAGGCGATGATAGCGGGCCAGCCCTCTCCGTATTCCGACGAGGAACTGACCGCAATCGCCGCGAACTGCACAGCGAAAGCCACCGCCGAACGCAAGCTGGAGCGCCACATACAGAAGCAGATCGCGGCGGTCGCGCTGCAACATCGTGTCGGGGCTCTGTTCCGGGCGATCGTTACCGGCGTTACGGACCGCGGAACATTCGTACGAACGCTCGAGCCGCACGTGGACGGCATGCTGGTGCATGGCCAACAGGGCGTGGACGTAGGAGACGAGCTAAGGGTCAAGCTGCTGCGAACCGATCCAGTTCATGGATTCATCGATTTTGCGCGCGTAGCGTGAGGCGATATCAGAGGAAATGACTGAGAGAATACGCCCGCACCTGGCGACGCTGATCGAGGATTTTAGAGAGCACGGAAAAGGCACCGCAGTTGTTACATATCGCGGCAATCGCCGGATCTCTTCCGCCTACAACGAACTTGCAGATATGGCTGGGCGCTTTGCCGCTGCATTGGAACAGCGGAGGATTAACACTGCCGACCGGGTAGTGCTGTGGGGACAGAACTCGGTCGAGTGGGTAGCTGCGTTCTTCGGATGTGTGATGCGCGGCGTGATCGCTGTTCCGCTCGATGCGGCCGGCAGCCTGGATTTCGCGCGGCGAGTCATTGCGGAGACATCTCCAAAGCTGGTGGCCGGAGATGCTCTGCTTCTTGGCCAACTCACGCCGGAGATTGAGCGGATCAGCTTTGACGCCTTTGGATCCCTTCCGCAGCCCGGCACGGCACAGCTTGCGCCTGATCTTGGTCTGGACACGCCATTGCAGATTCTCTTTACTTCGGGAACTACCGCCGAGCCTAAGGGAATCGTCCATACGCACCGCAACGTTCTCGCGAGCCTCGTTCCCATCGAGCGGGAGATGCAGAAGTACTTGAAGTACGAGCGCATCTTTCATCCGCTTCGGTTTCTGCACACGCTTCCGCTGAGCCATGTCTTCGGGCAGTTTATGGGGTTGTGGATTCCTCCGCTGCTGGGAGCGGAGGTGCACTTTGATTCGCGCCTGCAGGCGCAGCGGCTGATCGAGATCACGCACAGAGAGCGAATATCGGTGCTCGCGGCGGTTCCACGTGTGCTGGAGCTGATGAGGGAATGGCTTCTGGCTGATGATCCGGCACTGCTGGAGGCCATTAGAGCTGCTAAGGGGGAAAACGTGTGGAAGCGGTGGTGGCGGTTCCGCAGGATTCATGGCACATTCGGTTACAAATTCTGGGCCTTTGTGTGCGGAGGCGCTTCGCTGCCGCCCGATCTTGAATCGTTCTGGAACACGCTCGGCTTCGCGCTGGTGCAGGGCTATGGAATGACGGAAACGGCGGCGCTGATTACGCTCAATCATCCCTTCAAAGTAGGCAGGGGTACAATCGGCAAAGTTCTGCCGGGCCGAGACGTCGAGATTCGCGAGGATGGTGAGATTATCGTTCGCGGAGACATGGTATCGACAGCCACATGGCGTAACGGGGCGATGCAGAAGTCGGATTCGCCGTGGCTGGCGACGGGCGATCTCGCCAAGCGCGACGAGGAGGGTCAGCTTCACTTTCTCGGGCGCAAGAACCAGGTGATCGTGACCTCCTCCGGCCTGAATATTCATCCCGAGGATGTGGAGGCAGAGCTGAATGCGCAGCCGGGCGTGGAGGCTTCTGCAGTTGTGGCGCTTAAGGCAGCGGGCGGCGATGAGCCAGTTGCGGTGCTGCTGTATCGTGGTTCGCGGGAAGACGCGCAGAAGGCGGTGATAGCGGCGAACGAGAAGCTGGCTGAGTTCCAGCGCGTGCGGCAGTGGCGGTTGTGGCCGGAGCTGGACCTGCCCCGCACGTCGACCGGCAAGGTGCAGAGGCGCAAGGTGACGGAGTGGGTGAATGCGCAGCGTGCGGAGAACGGCGCCGCTGTTCAGAGTGCCGATCCGCTGCTGGCGCTCGTGTTATCAATTACCGGCGCGCGGACGGAGAAGCAGTCCGACGATGCGCGTCTTGCCGAAGACCTGCAGCTCGACAGCCTGGGTCGCGTGCAGTTGCAAGCCGAGCTTGAGCGAAGGATGGGCGTAACGCTGAGCGATGCGGCGCTCGAACGTGCGGCTACTCTGGGCGACTTGCGCAGGGAGTTGGGCCTCAATTCACCAGCGGCAGCGCTGCCCGGCGCAGCAGAGAGGCCGCCGAAGGGTGAGGAGCAGGAGGAGAGTTATCCCCACTGGACGTGGTGGTGGCCGGTGCATGCTGCGCGGGTGGCATTCATCGAATGCATACAGCAGCCGCTGATCTGGTTGCTGGGGGCGCCCGAGGTGCGGCGGGAGGCAAGCCTTCAGAATATAGATCAGCCGCTGTTACTGATTGCGAACCACGTGACGGCTTATGATCTTCCGCTGGCGCTGTATGCGCTTCCCGGCAAGATACGGCGGCGCGTTGCGACGGCAATGTCCGCGACTACGCTGGGAGAATTCAAACAGGGAAGAAATCAGGGCTCGTGGCTTCTAAATGCGCTGGGACCGCTGACACATTTTATTCTGCTGTTTCTATTTAACGTGTTTCCGCTGCCGCGGAGCGCCGGGTTCCGCAGGAGCTTTCAGCATGCCGGCGAGGAGCTCGATCGCAGATACAACGTGATGGTCTTCCCGGAAGGCGTTCGCACCGAAGGGAATCTGCAGCGTTTTCGGCCCGGGATTGGATTGCTGGTTGCCGAATCAAAGGTGCCGGTACTGCCCATCGGGCTTGTTGGCCTGGGCGAGATGAAGCAGGGCAAACAGCGGTGGTTCCGCTCGGGCAGGCTCGAAGTGCGGGTTGGTACTCCGATCAGTTTTGGGCCGGAAGCGAGCGCCGAGGAGATTACAGAGCGACTGCAGGCGGAGATCGCGCGACTGATCAAGTAAGCGGACGTGACGAAAGTGCCTTGGCGGCCGCACCTCACAGCAGACAGAATGGTACGGATGGGATGGTTTGATTCCGCAAGACTGAATTTGTTTGAAACGTTTATAGCGGCGTGCGAGCGGCGTGTGGTGCGGCGGAGCCAGGAAGCCGCGCATCTGACGACGGGACGGCGCGGCGAGCGGGCGGCGTACTTCTATCTGCGGCGAAGAGGATTTGTAGTAGTAGCGCGCGGGTGGAGGTCAGGTATTGTGCGCGGAGATCTTGACCTGATCGCGTGGGAGCACGACACGCTGTGCTTCGTCGAAGTGAAGACGCGAACGACGAGGGCTGTGGCGACTGCCGAAGCGTCCGTCGATGAAGACAAGCGCAGGAACCTGCGCAGGCTTGCGCGGCATTACTTGCGGCAACTGCCTTCGTCGGATGTGCCGGTGCGATTCGATATTCTGTCGGTCTACTTTGAGGAAGGAGAGTTGGCGGAATTCGATCTATTTCGGAGCGCGTTCGGGTGGGGATAGCCGGCCCGAGTTACTATGAGTTATTTGGGCAGATCGCACCTCCATGCACAAACCAGTATGAGAGCGGCGAGTATGCGGCATGATTCTTGTTCGTGCTGGTGACAAGAGCTCAAGAGCGCGAAGATGTGTGACTCGTCTTCTTAATACCACTTTCGTTTTATTGTCTCGATAGCTATACGACGTAATCATGAGACGAATCTGCGCAAAATAGAATTTCCCCCCGTTGTTTCCTGAAATTCCTTGCTCATTTAGTCGTGATTTGCAGTCCGCTAAGCAACGACGGATGGACGAAGGAAACCGCGTCACATGTGCAGGCATAGAACGCTCGGCAGCCCCGGGAAACCGGAAGGCCGGGAGGTATAGAGTCTGGAACGCAGAAGCGGATCGGGGAAGCTATCAACAGCACAAGTCAGACTGGTGAGGCTTGGCGGCTTATCGCTCAAATCACATGAGCTTCGCCGTGCTCCTGGGAAGCACTCTCTGCACGAGGCGAGGCAATGATCAAGACTGAAGAGGTAGACAACAAAGCCCAAGAGGAACGCGGGACTGGCGGGAAGCAGCGTGGAATCATCAAGTCTAAAGAGATCCTCTGCTCGAGCAGTTCAGTCTTGCTGGATGCGGTAAGATTCGGCGCCGCCATGGCTGTCCTCTATAGCCATTTTGCTCATGCCGGTTTCGCTTCCGGCTTGCGCGAGGCGACGACAGCAGGGAATCTGGCGGTGGCCATTTTTTTTGTATTGTCTGGTTTCGTGATTCGCTTTGTCAGCCTGTCGCGAGAGACCGATTTAAGGCGCTATGCCATCGATCGCGCCTCACGCATCTACTCTGTGGTTATACCAGCTCTGCTTCTCTCGTTCCTTCTCACATCGCTGGCGCACCGCATCGACGCAACGCGATATGGTGCGTTGAAGGTGGAAACAAGTTCCCTCCACGCCTTCTGGGTGACCTTAACGAATCTCACCTTCACCTCGCAGCTTTGGGGTTATGAAATCGCGCCTCCATGCAACGGACCATTCTGGTCAATCGCATACGAAGCTATCTACTATGTGCTTTACGGGCTTATGTTTTACCGCGTACGCAGCCGGTGGTTATGGTTCTGTTTGATTCTTCTCATAGCTGGGCCGACCATTGCATTCAATGGCCTGTTCTGGCTTCTGGGGTGCGTCACATATGACCTGTTTGCCGGGTTGCGAAATCAGAAAAATGCTGTTAGATATGTCTCTCTTCTGGTTTGCGCATATGCGGCGGCGCTGCTTCTTGGGCGCCATCCAATTGCGACCTTTCTCCGAGAAACATCACGCGAACGTCGTCTGACCGCCAGCACCCATTTCATAACCGGCATCTTTCCAGATGCCGCCAGGTTAAGTACCTCCGAAGGCCTTCCGTGGCTGGCGCGGTGCTCAACCAGTTTTTTCTTTGCGAGCGTGGCAACGGCGCTGATAATGCTTTTGACGTTGCTTTTCTTAGACCGCAGCTTTCCCGATGTACCCGCGCAACTCGTTAAGAGCGTGCGAGTCGTCGCGGACAGCACTTTCACGCTGTATCTGGTGCATCTGCCGATGCTGGTGTTAATGGGCACGCTTATCGGGCACCCTGTCGTTTCTCTCTGGGCAAAGATTGCATTTCCTGCCAGCGTCATTCTCTTATGCATCCTGCTTTCGCGATCGTTCGATGCATTCAAGTTCTACATACGAAAGACACTCTTAAGGCTGACGGAGCAAGGTCCGGGATGAAAACGATCGCCTGGTAAAAGCGAGACGCTGCGGAAAGGTTTCTCTGGCGACTTCTTGTCGACCTGAATTCAGCCCTTCAGTGTCGGGCCGCTATGAGTGTGAATCCTTGTATTCCTCATACCATGCCATCTGGATGGCTTCGAGCTTCGACTCGTTGGATTTAGCGGGGTCGTCGGAAAAACCGGGAAGTTCCGTCACGTAACGGTGCAGGTCGGTGAAGCGGACGGTGAGCGGGTCGAGGTGGGGGTACTTCTCCTCCAGCTGAATGCCGATTTCTTCAGCGTCGTTCCAGGTGATTTCGGTTGGCATGAATGCTCCTTGGTGGTTTTGTTTCAACACCCACGTCCGAAAATCCGGACGTGGGGAACCCGGTCATTTATTCTCTGCGAGGGCCAGGGGCTTGCCCTCAGAGACATAGTTGCGGTTCCACTTGGGAATTTCGACGACGTAGGTTCCGGGGCCGGTGATTACGGCCTGGCAGCCGAGGCGCGAGTTGAGCTGCAGGTCGGCGGCCATGTCGAGGCGGTCGAGCTCGTCGTCTTCGGCTTCGCTCAGGCGGGGGGCGCCTTCCTTGATCCAGAGATGGCAGGTAGTGCAGGCGCAAGAGCCTCCGCAGGCGTGGTCGAGGAAGATGCCGAAGTTTTCGGCGACGTCGAGGAACGACATGGGCTTGCCGTGATGGTCCCAGGGCATGGTGCCGTATTCGAACTCGACGGTGCGGCCTTCGGGGAGGAAGGTGACTCGGACCATGTTCGGGCCGGGCGGCTTGCTGAGGTCGACGTCGTGATGGTTCGTTTCTGTCATGGTTTGAATTCTATTTTGCTCATTTTTTTAAGCTCTCATCTGATTTCGGCGGGGGCGATGGGATGCGGCGCGGTTGGGGCTTCTCCCAGCTTTTCGCCGGCTGATTCCATGGTTTCTCCGCGGATGGCGCTGGTGACGGCCGAGTCCATCATAAGCTCGGCAAAGCGGCGCGTGGCCTGGTCGAGGGCGTGGGTGGCGTCGCGCAGGGCCTTAAGGTCGTTGGCTTCGTTCAGCACGCGCACTTCTTCGGCGATCATGCCGATCTGGGTGCGCTCATCATCGGTGAGCTGCTGCCAGGCGGGGTGCGACGGGGCCTTGTCGACGGCGGCGAGGATGGTGGCGGCCTCGTTGCGGGCTTCGATGAGTTGGCGCTCGGCGAAATCCTGCTCGGCGTAGTCGAAGGACTCGAGGATCATGTTTTCGACCTGCTCGTCGGTGAGTCCGTAGGTCGGCTTGACCTCGATCTCGGCCTCTTTGCCGCTGCGCTGCTCGCGTGCGGAGACATGCAGGATGCCGTTAGCGTCGATGAGGAACTTTACCTCGATGCGCGGCAGGCCGGCTGACATCGGCGGAATGCCTTTGAGGTCGAAGCGTGCAAGGGAACGGCAATCCTTTGCCATTTCGCGCTCGCCCTGCACGACGTGAATGGCGACGTTGGTCTGGCCGTCGATGCCGGTGGTGAAGTGCTCGGTGGCCGAGGCGGGGATGGTCGAGTTGCGCTGGATGATTTTCGCGACGACTCCGCCGAGGGCTTCGATGCCGAGCGAGAGCGGTGTGACGTCGAGGAGGAGCATGTCCTCGGTGGCCTTTGAGCCGCCCTCGAGGATGTGCGCCTGCACGGCGGCGCCGAGCGCGACGACCTCATCGGGGTTGAGCTCGGTGTGGGGGCGCTTGCCCCGCGCGCTGAGCTCGAAGATCTGATCGACAAGGCGGCGGACGAGGGGAATGCGCGTCGATCCGCCGACAAGGACGACTTCTCCGATCTGCTCAGGCTTGAGGCTGGCGTCTTTCAGCGCCTGTTTGCAGGGGACGACGGTGCGGTTGAGTACCGGCTGGATGATCTGCTCGAACTGCTCGCGGGTGATCTCGCGCCGGTAGGGTTGCCCGTCACGCAGGTCGACGCTGATGTGGGCAGTTTCAGCGGATGAAAGCGCGATTTTGGCATCAATGACAGCTTTGCGGATGGCCTGAACGGCTTCGGCGTTGGAGCGGAGGTCGAGGCCATGGTCGCCACGGATATCGTCAAGGGCGATGGCCATGAGGAGGTGGTCGATGTCGTCGCCGCCGAGGTGGGTGTCTCCGTTGGTGGCAATGACCTCAAAGATGCCCTCGTGCAACTTGAGGATGGAGATGTCG
>JAFAMZ010000018.1 GCA_019232935.1 Silvibacterium sp. | reverse complement strand
TGCGTCGTTGTCGGGCTGGGGCTCGGGGCCGCGGCAGCCCTTCCACTCGCCCCGAAAGCGAGCGGGAGGCCGAGCAGAACCGCCGAACAGGAGCATGGAACCAGGCGTCTCATCCACATCGTCTTCAATTCCTCAATCGCACCCCTGTCGGGATGGATAAAAGCCTCTCTTCGAGCACGGAGCAGAACTCTGCTCGCATCTTACACACAGAACCCCTCCGGCAGTCGACTAATTTATTGCCGAAATCGAAAAGGGTTCCCCGTTTGGCACGGAAATCCAATTCGATTTTACGGCATGTTTCGCTCGGGGCGGACAATCACCCCATCCTGAACCCTCAGCCCTGAGCCCTGTTCCTCACAACCCGCCCCGGCGCAGAAACGCCGGAATATCCAGGTTGTCTCCACCCTGATGGTGAGTATCGGCAAGGATCGTTTCCGGATGACCAACCGGCTCTGCAACGGCGACCGCTACCTCCTCCGCCGGCAGCTCCGCAGCCTCGAATCCGACCCCGCTACCTGTAAAAGATGCCTGGTAGACCGCTTCGTCACCGACATTTCTCGCGCCGGAATCCACCGGCTCCGGCTCGGCAGCGAAAGTCACCGGTATACGGCGCGAGGCAGATACAAACGCCGGTTCCTCGACATCTTCGCTGGCAAAACGCGGACGCACAGCCGGGGCGCCCGTCTCCACCCGTGATACAAGAGGCTGCTGCAGCACTCCACTCAGCATGCGTTCCCGGCGTTCAGGCATGTCCCTGCGGAAACCCGTCGCGATCACCGTGATCTTGACATCGTCCTGCATGCTCTCGTCGAGGACCGCCCCGAAGATGATGTTCGCCTCCTCGTGAGCCGCATTTTGAATCAGGGTAGAGGCCTCATTCACCTCAGTCAGCTTCAGCGAGCTCGATCCGCTGATGTTGATCAGGATGCCGCGGGCCCCGTCGATGGCTCCGTCTTCGAGCAGGGGCGATGCCATGGCTGCCTGAGCAGCTTCAATCGCCCGGCTGGCCCCCGAGCGGACCGCGGTTCCCATCACTGCGTATCCCATCCCAGCCATCGTCGTCTTCACATCGGCAAAATCGCGGTTGATGATGCCCGGGATCGTGATGATGTCCGAGATGCCCTGCACACCCTGCCGCAACACATCGTCCGCGATACGAAACGACTCGAAGAACCCGGCGTCCTTGGCCACTGCAAGCAGCTTCTCGTTCGGAATCACGATCACCGTATCGACGCTGTCGAGCAGCTCCTGCATTCCACGTTCGGCCTGCACCATGCGGCGCTTGCCTTCAAACGCGAACGGCTTGGTTACCACCGCAACGGTCAGCGCGCCCATTTCGCTGGCCAGCGACGCAATGACCGGAGCCGCTCCCGTCCCGGTGCCTCCGCCGAGCCCCGCCGTTACGAAGACCATGTCCGCGCCTTCCAGCGCCTCGATAATCTTCTCCGAATCCTCAAGGGCCGCCTTCCGCCCCACATCGGGGTTGGCGCCCGCTCCCAGGCCGCTGGTCAGTTTCGTTCCCAGCTGCAGCTTGACCGGAGCCTGCGAAAGCTGCAACGCCTGGCGGTCGGTATTGGCCACGATGAACTCCACACCCTCGACGCGCGCAGCGATCATGCGGTTGACGGCATTGCCGCCGCCGCCCCCCACGCCGATGACCTTGATCCTGGCCCCGCGCGGGACTTCGTCGTGATAGTGAATGCGGATTTCGTCTGGACGGTTCATGGCTTCGGCTCCTATAGGCTTCCGGCAAAAATGGCGCGCAGTTTCGCGCGCAGGCTGTTGTCTTCCGCCGCGCGCATAATGCTCGTGCGGTGGGTGTAGAGCAGGGTTCCAATGAGTACGGCGCACTCCGGCTGCGCCATTTCCGATGGCATGCGCGACAGCGGCACCGGCGAACCGATCCGCGCCGGCACACGAAGCTGGCTCTCCGCCACATCGAGAATTCCGGCCAGGCGCGCGCCTCCTCCGGTGAGCACACATCCCGCCCCCAGCGCTTCAAGTACCCCGCCGTGGCGCAGGTTGTCCCGCGACATGTGAAAGAGCTCCCGCGCGCGCGGCTCGAGGATTTCGCAGATAAATCGCTGGCGGACCATACGGGGCTCGAATCCGGTCAGACCCTGCAGCTCGATCTCGTTACTCTGGGAGACCGAAGTTACAACGGCGTTGCCGTAATTGCACTTGATCCACTCCGCCTCGGGAGCGGTGATGTGCAGCCCGGCGGCCAGATCGTTCGTAAAGTGGTCGCCGCCGATCGGAATGACCGATGTGTGCGCGACCGAGCCCTCGAAGTAGACAATCAGCTCCGAGCTTCCCGCTCCGATATCCAGCAGGCAGACACCAAGCTCGCGCTCGTCCGCCGAGAGCGTCGCCTCGGCCGCAGCGATCGGCTCGAATACCGTCTCGGTCACCTCAAGCCCGGCCTTGTTTGCGCAGGTGACAATGCTCTGCTGTGCGCTTGCAGAGCAGGTGGCGATATGCAGATTCACCTCGAGCCTGTTGCCCACCATTCCGATTGGGTCGTGAATCCCTGGCTGCTCATCCAGAATGAACTGCTGCGGCAACAGATGAACCATCTCCCGGTCTGGCGGCAGAGAGACGGAGCGCGCCCGATCGACCGCCGCCCGGACCTCCTCGCGTGTGATCTCCCGCATTCGCGATCCCAGGCTGATTCCGCCCCGGCTGTTCAGGCCGCGGATATGAGGGCCGCCTACTGAAATCACGCAGCGCTCGATTGTCGCATCTGCGGCATCCTCGGCCGCGGTCGCCGCCTGATTCACACACTCCGCGGCCGGACGGATCTCCGCGATCACACCCTTGCGCGTACCGGCCGACTCTACAATGCCGTGTCCGCGGTAGCGCAGCGCTCCCTCGTTCAACTCCGCTATCAGCACCCGCGTTTTGGCGGAGCCCACATCGAGGACAGCGATCAGATTGTCGTTCTTCTGGCTCATCCAGTGGCTCCAGGGTGCTTGTGCACAGGCAGGACATGCCTGCGAACATTTGCAGGTTCTGTGGACTTCGGCGCGGGCGCAGACGCAGCTGGCTCCGGCCCTGGAGCAGGCACGGAATCCGCGGCATGACCGTCAGCCATCTTCAGGACCACCTGCGTGTCGTAGCGCAGATCGACGCCAGCCAGGTGAGGATACTGCTGCTGCCATTCTGCGAGGTGCGCCTGATACGTGCGGTAGCGTTCCAGGAACTTCTCGTCCCCGAAATGCAGAAGCATATCGGACGCACCAGCAGGCAGCGTCGCGCGCACATCCTCGGGGTCCGACAGATCGATCTCGCTCAGGTCGGAAGAGACCTTCTGTCCTCCCGAGTCGATCTCGGCGATAAACCTCTGGTAAAGCTTCATTCGCGGCGTCCGCACCGAAAGCGGATCGCCCGGATTGATTCCCGTCACCACCGGGAAAGAAAAATGCCGCGCCGCGATCATCGCCGGGGGCATATCGAGAATAACGCCTTCCGCATCGACAAGCTTCACCTGCTCGCCGACACGCACAAACGCGATCGGCGTCCGCTCTCGCACCGCGACGCGAAGCTGATTGGGCAGGATGCGCATTACCGTCGCGTGCTCGACCCACGGGATGCGCTCAAGCTCGGCGCGCCGTGTCGCCAGAGGGATGAAAAAAATGTTCCGGCCGATGTCCGCTCCGAAGACTGATAGCAGGTCATCCCTTGTGAGCTGGCTGTTTCCGACGGTCTGGATCGACGCCGCTGTGTCGATCCGAAAATGGGGGTCGTTATCGAGAAAATTCCGGACGGCAAGGACCACCCAGACGATCCCACCGGCCAGCGCCAGACCAGCCACCAGAAGCCCGATCTTCCCCCAGCGATTGCGCGTCCAGCCCGGCAGCAGCCCCTGGCGAACAGGAGGCCTCCGGCGGGTTCTGAGGAAAGGCTGCTCGTCTCGCGCCGTCAGGCCGGTATCGCCGACGCTCTCAACCGCCTTTTCGGCAATGCGGTCGGCCCTGCTTTCAGGGCCTGAGCGCGACCGGCCTTGCGAAGCGGGACGGAGGAAAGCCTCGTCTGTATCGTCGTCGACGAAAGAGGCGCCACGGCTTGTAGATGCGTCAGTTTTCGGCACGGCCGAGCAGGGTCGTGAGAGAATCGCCGTCTCCGACTATAGCCTGCGCAGCCTTGTGGACCGCCCGGCCAATTCGGGGGGGGAATCAAAGGAGAGAACAGCCGTGGGAAAGACGGCTTTCAGGCCCGCCAAGAAAGTTACCCTCAACCAGGCATCTAACTCTCGGGAATTGGGCTCACAGCTTCATTTCCCCGTCATCAGGGCAATCAGGTAACTTCTAGAGAGCGAATGGCTACAGAGAAGATAACCAGCAAGCCATGGTTTCCGGCAGCCGCAGCAACGGTTGTGCTCGTCCTGCTGGCGATCGGCGCCTACCTGTGGATCCACAGCATTCCTCCGGTGCATACCGGGCAGGTTCTCAGCGTTGACATTTACCCCATTCACCGCGAGCTGAGCACAGGACCGGTAAATGGATCGAAAACAGACGGCCTGCAGGGTCAGCCCGACATCTACGACCAGCTCATCGTGCTTGCTAACGTGCGCATCAAAAATCAGACCGATATTCCCATCTTCCTGCACGACATGTGGGGAGTCGTGCATCTGCCGAACGATGAGGAGCAACGCAGTCTCGCAGCCTCGTCACGGGATTTCGACAAGCTGTTCATCGCCTATCCCGACCTGAAGCCGCTGCGCAAAGACCCATTGCCTCGCGACCTTACGCTCGCTCCCGGCCAGCAGGCCGAAGGCATGGTGATCTACAACTTCCCGATCAGCAAGGCGCAGT
>JAFAMZ010000084.1 GCA_019232935.1 Silvibacterium sp. | reverse complement strand
GCCCTGGCCGATAAGAATTTTCTCGAAGCCGAGGCTCTGGCCAGTCCGGGAGCAGTTCTGAAGGAGGGAAAGTACCTCTGTCCCTGGCTGATCCGGGCGGCGGTGGCACGCTACCTGCTGGCCCATTTTCTGTTCCGAGGCCGATGGGATGACGGCTTTTTGGCTCATCTCGTTGAAATGGCCCAGACCGGGCTGATCCCGGCACGTGGAGGAACGCGTTTCATGCGGTTGTTGACCGGCTGCGCGGAGCTGGGAAAGGGGATCTTCTATCTGGAATCCGGGTCCGCTCCGGATGCCGTCCATGCCATCTGGAAGGATCTGTACGCCGAGGTGACGAGGCTCCCGATTCTATTGCACGCCAGCCGTGTCGCGGCGGCGCTCGCTGACCTGATCAAGCCGTCGACACCTGATCGAAGAGAAGCGCGCCGGCGTGCCGATGCCACGGCGGCGCTAGCCGATCCGATCGAGCCGTTGCTCGGACCGCGCGGCCAGGGGCGTTGGACCGCAGAAATGGAGTTCGTGGCGCGGGCGCGGGACTACCTCGAGTCTGGCGCGACGGACAATCCTCCAAAGGGCTATTTCTTCTTCGAGCAGTTGTTCTGGCAGGTGATGCGAGTACGGGTGATCTTCTACCGCCACGTGGTGCAGCGACCCATGACTCCCGGCCTGCAGTGGTTCATCCGGTTCTATTCACGCCTGACACCGGCGCGCAAGCCCCTCACGCGTGTCGACCAGCTCCAATTTGCCGCGGATGTGGGCGGTAAGGGACGGGGACTGCGATCGCTGGAGGTGCGCCTGGCGCCCGAAGACTGCAACAGCAAGCTCCGCGCTTTGATCAAGGATGTGGAGCAGGTGGCTAAGTCCTGGATGCCGGTACGTCGAGGTGCAGGAGCGGCACCCGCCGGGTTGGAGCTGGGCATCGTCTTCCACTTCATCAAACAACGCGGTGGTGGCACCGATAAGAGTGGTGTCCCGGCAGCCGGATGGCGCGACAGCAATGCCAATCCTGGCCTCCTGGGCAATCGCCCCGATGGCCGCAACCCCACAGGCTATCGCTATGCGCAGTATCATCGGGAGAAGCTCGATCAAGCGCGGAGACTTGTCTGGCTGTTAAGCAACTACCCGCTGTCTTTGGAGATCGTCCGGGGCCTGGACATCTGCAGAGACGAGATCGGCGTCCCGACTTGGGTCCTCGTGCCCGTGCTGCAGCTCGTGCGCGAAGCGGCCGCGGCGGCGTCCGGCGCGGTGTGGCGAACCCGCGGCCGCTCCCTACCCACACTTCGAACGACCATCCACGCGGGGGAGGATTTCGTCCATCTCCTCTCAGGTCTGCGACAGGTGGATGAGGCGATCGAGGGGTTCGAGTTGCGCACGGGAGATCGCATTGGTCACGGGATCGCGCTCGGCGTCGATGCCCGAGATTGGGCGCGCCGGGCCGGACGGCTCCCGATGCTCCGTGAAGAGCGTCTCTGGGACCTGGTCTGGGAATGGAGCTGGTATGGCCGGGGTGGACGCTGCTGCGAGCAAGGCCGCCAATCCTTCCTGGATCGTGAGATCGCCGCCCTGTCGGAGCAGGTTTTCGGCGGTCCGGTCCCACCCTATGAGCTGGAGATGCTGGGCCGCGACCTGCGCCGCCCCGGAGCCCTGGAGGCGGTGGGCTTCCCCGACGGATTGCCGCAGGATCGCGTGGTTGTTGGCGAGCGCCAGCGACGGCTGAAGGACTATCTTTCCGATGCGCTCCTCTTCCGGCGTGGTCGCGAGTTCATGTGGGTCGATACGGCATCGGAGGGCGAGGTGCTCGCGAACCTGCAGGCAGAGGTGCGCCAGAAGATCGGGACCCTGGGACTGACGGTCGAGGTGAACCCTACCTCCAATCTACTAATCGGCAACCTGGGAGACCTGACGCTCCATCCGCTCTGGCGACTGCGCCCGCCGCGCGAGGGCGCCGGCACTCCTCCAGTCTCGGTCTGTGTCGGCTCGGATGATCCGGTCGTCTTCGGTTCCAACCTGCGTCAGGAGTACCAGATCCTGTGCGATGCCATGACACTGGCCGGGCTCTCCGATGAAGAAGCCCTGCGGTGGCTGGACCGCACCCGCGCCACCGGCATGGAGACGCGCTTCACACTGTCGGAACGCTCTGGCCTGCCAATCGTTCCCGAGGAGAACAATCACGCGTAGGTTGGCTTCGCAGTCGCGATGGAGCACACATTGGAATGGACAAACATATCACAATTCCAGCTGGGCGGCGGCGTCAAGCGTGTAGTTGGTCGAACGCATACGGCGCATCGTCAAACGCGCTGTAATCGAATTTTAGGATTATTAATGTCATCC
>JAFAMZ010000397.1 GCA_019232935.1 Silvibacterium sp. | reverse complement strand
CAACTATGCTTGGTGCAGCGAGAACGTCTTTCTCTCCGGCCAGCAGATATACCGGGCATTGAATCTTATCTTCACCCCACACCTGATAGCTCGCGGCAATTTCGAAGTCTGCAGAGACAATCGACAAAAACTCCTGACGCAATTGTGGATCGACGCCAGTTCGATCGAACTCGGGTGCGAAGATCGTCTCGAGTTCCCCGTGGATGAGACGTAGATTGTCAGGCCAGCGATGCGGCGGCAGTGTATGCGAGATGATAACCCCAGCTGGCATCAGGCCTAAGAGCTCCAGCTCTCGCGCGATGGCAAAAGCCAGAATGCCACCCATGGAATATCCGAGGCAAACGAGCGGTTTGCGCAGCGTGCGAAGTTCTTCCGCACACGAATGCACTACATGATCGATGCTCCGGAGAGGTGGACGTCTATCGCTGCCATGCCCTGGCGGGTTATAGGCGAGAACGTCAAAGCTAGCTGCTTTTGCCGCCCAGGGCGCCATCATCATTGGAGTGCCACCTGCGCCTGGGAAACAACAAAGCGCTACCGTGCTCTGTTCTTGAAGTCGCAGAGGCAAAATTGCGCGAGTTGATTGGCCTCCGTTCACAAGTGCGGCGGATTGGCCAACGAGCCTGCCAATGAGGGTCGCCAAATTCGTAATAGTGCCTGCAGAGAGGAGGTCAGGAACCGCAAGACGCACGCCGAATGTAGCATGGATGTGACGGACCAGGGATAAACTCGCCAAGGAATCCAGCCCCGCCTCAACCAAAGAGCATGACGGATCAATCGTCGCGACTGGAGCGCGCGCACTCTCTGCGATCAGACCGCAAAGAAGTTCAGAGGTCGAAGCGTCCGTTCTTGTGCTAGCCCGACGGAGCGTCTCGAGGGCTTGTCGAGCGGCGTTATTTGAGTCAGTGAAGACAGGCCAGCGCGGTGTATGGCCAGCGATATAGGCGGCTGCCAATGCTCTCGTAATAGAAGATCTATCATCCTCGCCGCGGGCCAGGACGCCTGTGAACGCGCCGCAGGTATCCCTACTACGTAGGATTTCGGAAATCGCTTCGCCAAGAATAGGATGCGGCGAAACTTCTATGAAGTTCGTGACGCCATCCTCAATCATGCTCTCGATGCTCTGCGCAAAGATAAAGGGGTCGCGCAGATTACGGAGCCAATATGAGGTGTCGAGTTCTGCTCCCTCGCACCGTCTGCCAAATACGCTAGAGTACAGCGCAACGTTTGCAGCGTTTGGCCTAATGATACCTAGCGAGCTTGCAAACTCCGGAAGCAGTTCATCCATCATTGGACTGTGAAAGGCCACATCGACTCTCAACGCGGTCGCTGAGTGTCCTACCTTATTCAGGGCTTCAAGGAGAGCGGTCACGGATTGAGGGTGGCCAGACATAATTGTGTGCTTCGGCGAATTTGTGCCGGCAATCCATACAGAATCCCAACCCTGTATCTCCCTGCGCAGTTCGCTTTCGCTTAAGCGCACGAGCGCCGTTCGCCCACGCCCCGCCACCCGCTGCATGAGTCGTCCTCGATGCACAGCGATGGTCAACGCATCTTTCAACGAGAGCACTTTGGTTGCATAAGCCGCAGCTATCTCGCCGACACTATGACCAACTACAGCGTCAGGCGTCACGTCAGCCTTAGCGAGAATCTTGGTCAATCCGATTTGCAGAGCTACCAGCGACGGGATTGCCACGTCTGGGCGATTTATTGAATTCCTGCTTTCGCTCGCGGAAAATTGGGTTGCCAAAACCAGGTCTGAGCCAAGCTCACGCAAAAGTTGGTCACATTCGTCGATTGTTTGCTTGAAGAGCGGTTCCGACAGTAGCTGTTGTCCCATTCCCGACCATTGGCCGCCTTGACCGGAGAAGACGAAGCCGAGCTTTTCCCGCTTGAGGTGCCAAAAACTAAATCCGCAGCCGAGGTGCGTCCGGTCAGAAACATATCGAGACGTTCAACCAGGTCATTTCTGCTGCTAAAGACGATGGCCAGACGATGATATCCTCGATCTGAGGCGGCATTTGCGCCGATACAGAAGTCGCCAAGATCGGCCGAGGCGTGCATTAGAGCCGAGCGCAACGTCTCTACGCGCTCGCGCAGCGGACCAACGGCATCGGCGGAAAGCAGCAGCAACTTCACCCTATCTACGTCAGTCCCACCTCCATCCCGTGTTATTGCGCCGAGCCAAGGTAGTCCGCCTTGAAACCGGGCCGGCTCGCGAGCACGCTCCTCCAACCAGAAACGACTGCGTTGGAAAGGATACGTTGGAAGCGGGACGCGGGCGCAGCTTGTAGCTTTGAAATGCAATTGCCAATCGACCGATCGACCATCAAGCCAGGCATTAACCAGCGTTATGAGACCGGTCGACAACGAGCTGCAATGAAGCTCGGGTTCTGGTTTGTGCCTTAGCACTTCCAACAGCTCGAATCTGCTCTCGACGACGCATGCCCAGCGATACCGAAGACTTCTGCGACCAACTGCCAGCGTGAAAGAAACGTCGCCAAGAGAAAGTTCTCCATTTTGTTCGATATAGTTAGATAAACTCCTCCGCAGGGCTTCGAGCGCTTCTGGCGTGTCGCCCGAAAGCAAGATTGCATAGGGAGGTGCAGAGTATGTTGCAAGACGCTGTGGTGGCTGCTCGATCACGACGTGGGCGTTTGTTCCGCCGATGCCGAAGGAACTGACGCCGGCTCGTCGTCTAGCGTTGAGGGTCGACACGGAGCTCGCTTCGCGATTCACGTAAAATGGAGTACGTGAGAAGTCGATATGTGGGTTTGGCTTTGTAAAATGAAGCGTCGGCGGGATCTCGCCGCTGCGGACCACGAGAGCGGCTTTAATCAGGCCGACGACACCTGCGGCTTCGACGAGGTGCCCGAAATTGGATTTGATAGAACCGATTGCGCAGAACGCGGTCTCCTTTGTGCGAAACGCCATCTTCAACGCTTCGATCTCGATAGGATCTCCTAGCGGGGTCCCGGTTCCGTGTGCCTCCACATAGCCAATTGTGTTTGCTGGGATATCGGCGACAGCCAGAGCCGCTTCAATCGCGGCGCATTGGCCGTCAACACTCGGCGCGGCGAAGCCTGCCTTGCCATAGCCATCGTTATTGATCACCGAACTCTTGATGACCGCATAGATGTGATCGTGGTCACGAATAGCGTCACCAAGCCGCTTCAAGACCACAACACCTAACCCGTTTGCGCGAATCGTTCCTTGTGCGCGGTGATCAAACGGTCGACAATGTCCGTCAGGGGAGTAGATCATCCCTTCCTGGTATAAATATCCAGTTTTCTGCTTCGCCTCAACTGAAACACCGCCCGCAATAGCCATGTCAGACTGGCCGCTGAGAAGACTCTGGCAAGCCAGATGCACGGCGACCAGCGAGGTGGAGCAAGCGGTCTGTACAGCAACGCTTTCCCCCTTAAGGTTCAATTTGTAGGACGCGCGCGTCGCGAGGTAGTCGATGCCGTTTGCCAGCAAGGCCTCAAACTCATTCGCAGGGCTATCGAGACGACCGGCGGTTCGGGCGCCGTAGGTGCTCATCCACGAGCCGGCATATAGCGAGGTGAGGCTACTCCGTTCAAAGTCGCCGTAGCCGGCGTCTTCGAGAGCTGTCACCACGCATTCCAGAAACATTCGATGCTGAGGGTCAGTTAGCTCGGCCTCGCGAGCGGACATTTTGAAAAACGCCGCGTCGAATAGATCGATGTCTTCCAGGATGGCTCCCGCTTTCACAAACTCGGGTCTTGAGAGAAGCCAGCGCGAAGCGGGGTCGAGTTCCTCGTCACAAAAAAAGGTGATGGACTCGCGACCATGACGGAGATTGTCCCAGAATCTTTCGAGGTTGGATGCGCCCGGAACTCTGCACGCCATCCCAATGACGGCGATATCTAGCTCAGCCATGCAGTCCTCCCACGACTGGAATACTTTGGGTGGCGCGAGCCTCGATCAGCGTGGGACCAGTGCGTGCCATCGCCTCTCGAAGAGCGGTTACTAGTTCCTCTGCGGTATCCGCACGACTCGCTGGCACGCCGAAACTCCGGGCCAAGCCGGTCCAGTCGATGCTTGATTTGCCGAAGAGGACGGACGGAGAAGTGACGCCCATGCGCTGAGTGAGCTCCGCTTCGAGAATGCGATAGCCATCGTTTGCGTAGATCACGGTGGTAATGTCGAGCGCATGCTTTGCTTGGGTCCAAAGCGCCTGAATCGTATACATGGCGCTACCATCGCCAACAATCGCAACCACTCGTCGCTCTGGGCTGGCTATGGATGCTCCGACGGCGAGAGGCAATCCTTGTCCGCACGCCCCACCCGTAAGGCTCAGGTAGCTGTGACGCGGAGTACCTTCGCAAATTCGGAGATAACTTCCAGCAATCGAGACCCCTTCATCTACAACCACAGCCTGTTCTGTTAATGTCGCCGCTAGGGCCAATGCCACCGTGTGTCCCGATAAGCGACCCCTGGGGGGCTCCACCGGCGACGCCACGCTAGGTTTGAAGGCATGAGCACGGAGCTGGTTGGCAAGTTGTTCAAGCGCCGTGTCCACGGCTTCGAGAGAAGTCGCCAAGGTATCAATACCAACGTGTTCAGGTATCAAACGCGTGCAGCGGGTTTCGTCTGCGAAATAGCGTACGGGCTCGGGTGTGCCAGCGAGCACAACAAGCTCAACATCCTCGAAGAGCGCCTCAGCCGCGGCTGCGATATAGGGAATCCGTTCGATCTGAGGTAGGCCTCCGCCTTGCTCCATCCGGGCTGGGAAGCCTGTGCACATCAGGCGGACGCCGGTATGGCTCGCAATACGAGCTGCACTCTCCAGAGCACTTGCACTGAGGCCGCCCCCTCCAAGCAAGAGAACAGCGCGGTCCGAGTATTGCTCAAGCAGGCGAGTGAAGCGTCGGATCCGTTGATCGGCAATCAGAGCCGGTTGATTTCCGTTTGTGGATGGAGGCGGTAGGACAAATGCGCTGTTCGCGTGAGACCATTGACAATCCGAGGGAACGATGAGCGTTGCGACGCGTCCGGGATTCCGGGAAGCGACTGACAGGGCCTCATGAGCATCATACGCAACGGTCTCGGCGCTCGATGCGCGACGCACCCAGTCCGAAACCGGTCGGGCGAGGGACTCGACGTCCGACGCAAGAGGCGGGTCGACTATTGCGTGCCAATCCGGGTGATCACCGATTAGGTTCACTATGGGCGAACATGCGCGCCGCGCATTGTGAAGATTGGCGACGCCATTCGCGAAACCAGGTCCGCAGTGCATAAGCGTCAATGCGGGCCGCCCCGACATTCGACCGAATCCGTCGGCCGCGCCAGTAACAACACCTTCCGAAAGGCACAGCACGACCTTCATGCCGTTCTGGGCCTCAAGGGCGGTTAAGATTGCGATCTCTGTTGTACCGGGATTGGCAAAGCAGTGATCGACGCCACCTTGGCGCAAAGTCGACGCGAGCCTTCGTGCTCCCTGCGAATCGCCGGTTCGACAAGGTGTCCGCTTCGAATCCGATGGTGTATTCATAAATTTCCTATTCGACGCGATCTCTGCGGATAAGCTCACGCCGACGCTCAAACGTAGCGACTAATCGCGGATGACGAGCCTCGGGTCGTGCAGTTATTGACGACTGTCGTCGGTCATCGAGGTATGCGGCCAAGGAGCGGACTGTTGTTCTCTGGAACAGCTGAGGGAGCGGTACGTCGCAACCAAGTTCTTGGGCAAGTTCGTTCGACACGGAAACAATCATCATTGAATTGCCCCCTAGATCGAAGAAATTGGCGTCCGACGGAATTCGTTCCGCCGAACAGCTCAGTATCCTCGACCACACCTCTGTCACCACTTGCTCCGTTGGAGTGTTGGGTCCCTCAAACTTCGAGGCTCCCGTGGTCTCCTTGCCGATCGGCGGCAATGCTCCTCGATCAACTTTTCCATTCGCGGTCAATGGGAGCGAGCCGACCAATACGATGCGGGCCGGCACCATGTACTCCGGTAACCGCGTCCGAAGATGGCTCAAAATGCTTTGCTCAGTCGGTTCAGTGCTAGGTTTCGGCGCGACATATCCCACTAGGAACCTGTGCTCAACGTTGCGCTTCTGGGTTGGCGCCAGCTGGTGCTTGGATTTTACGTCATGTACAACGACGCAACATTGGCCGACCGCCGGATGTAGGCAGGCGCAATATTCAATCTCGCCCAGCTCTACTCTGTAACCGTGCAACTTAATCTGTGCATCTATGCGTCCCAGAAACTCGATTGTGCCATCGGCCGTGTACCGGCCAAGATCGCCGGTTCGATACAATCGCTCGCCTGTCGTGGGATGCACGATGAAGCTGGAGCGCGTCTTCTCTTCATCGCGCCAATAGCCGCGCGCGAGGCCGACCCCACCAATGTAAAGCTTTCCGGCGGCCCAGTCGGGTTTCTCGTCGAGGGCGTCGTCAAGAACGAACCAACTTTGGTTCCTGAGTGGGTAGCCGTAAGGAACGCTCCGCCACGCAGGGTCAACGCGATCAATTCGATAGAATATTGACCAGATCGACGCTTCCGTGGCGCCTCCCAGGCTGATTGTCTGAACTCCCTCGAGACTGGAGAGAAGAGATATTGGAATCCAATCGCCGCTTAGGAACACAACTCTAATCGAGGGGGTCATGGACTTGATCTGCTGCCCTCGATGATATTCGACGAACATCTGCATCAGCTGAGGGACGCTATTCCAAACCGTGACCTTGTGAGAGCGAATGGCTTCAGTCCAGCGCTTGGGATCTCGAGCCGCATCAGGCTCGGGTATCACCAACGCGCCGCCAACAGCGAGTAGTCCGAAGACATCGTAAACGGAAAGATCGAAGCTCATATTTGAAAGAGCTAACGCTCGGTCATTCGGACCGATTTCGAAACGTTGATTGATGTCGATCACGGTGTTGACCGCGCTACGATGTTCAATCATCACCCCCTTAGGACGCCCCGTCGATCCTGAGGTGTAGATTACGTAGGCTAAATCCGATGGGCTCTGAAGCGGAGTCAGCGGCTTATAGCCACGCGCACCTTCGAGTATGGATCTGTCGACGACGATCCGCTCTATGCGATCTGGCCAGCCGAGGCGCCGATCAATACCCGGCTGTGTAAGCACCAGGCTAACGTTTGCGTTTTCCAACAGCCAATGGACCCGCTCCGCAGGCCAGCTTGCATCGATAGGAAGATAGGCCGCACCAGCTTCAAGGATTGCTAGCGCGGATAGGATCTGCTCCCATCCTTTGTCCATGACGATAGCCACAAGTCGCTCGGGCACTTGTCCTTTGCCGCGGAGCAGGCCGCCAAGCTTTGCGGCGGCGCCGAAAAGCTCACCGTAAGAAAGCGTCAATTGCTCGGCAATAACCGCCGGGCGGTCAGCCCATTCGCCCAAATGCGTCCTAGCTAGTGTGTGAAGAAGCTCGCCCTGATTCGGCTCCGATCCAGTCGCCGAGTTAATACGCCTGCGCTGCTCTTGGAAGCGCTTTGGCAGCTGGACCGGACGCGGTGCTTCCCATACACGCTCGCCTTCAGCGAGTTGCTCAAGCAACCGACAATATGCTTCAAACATATCCTCGACAATCTTCGGTGCAAAAAACTCGTCAATCGAATTCCAAAGAATGATCAGCGCATCACCGTCCGTGATGGTCATGTTGTCCAGCGCCACCTGCGAGGTCTCGCAGATTACGTAACTGATATTGCCCGCCCACTGCGACGGTGTTCGCATGTCTTCCAAGGCGCACGTGAAGACCACCGGCATCATTACTGGATGGCCCGCTGCCTTAGACATCTCATGTAGAACACGAATGCCACTCACATCCGAATGAGCGATGTCGGTCCACAGGCGCTCAGTGAAGTCCATGGCGCGATCGACAAACGTGGTTCCGCGCGACAAGTCGAGTCCCAAAAGAATTGTATTCGTAAACTCGCCGATCATTTGCTTGACGGAGGCGTGGTGTTGCGACCGGCGAATCTGTGTGAGATTTAGCGTCATCCGTGATGTAGCCGACCATCGCTCGAGCACTTCCGCGTATGCTTGACCAAGAACACATGACGGGGTGAGGCCCCGCGCGGCGCACCTTTCGCGCAAATTGGCCCATTTGATCGCCGATAAACGATATCTGCGCGGCGTCATGCTCGGCATACGCGTGGCTTGAGAAGCTGGCAGCAGGGACAACGGAAGCTGCGGGCTTGGAGGTAAGTCCGCGGACCGACCCAACCAGTAGCGCATTGATCGTTTAAATGGTTCGTCCGACTCAGCGGCTCGTTCGAGCTCGATATACTTTCGGAAGTCGAAATCGCTGGCTAAGGGTGCGACCGCACGGCCATCGTAAACGGTCCCGAGCTCGTCCAAGAGCAGGCGTACACTCATTAGATCGAAAACGAGCATGTCGACGTTGACATGGAGGCGCGTCTGTCCGCCTGGCAAACGGCTGAGCAAAATCTCAAACGGCGGCGACGTCTGATCTCCAATCGGAGTCGAGTGTGACATGCGGTCGCGTGTCGCCCGAAGGCGTTGCTCCGCCGCGGCTTGGGTAAGCTCTGTCAGGTCATCAATGCAAAGTTGGAAAGCGGGAACATCCTGCAATATAGTCTGCTCAGCACTATCCAGAAAACGGGCTCGCATCATCGGCTGATTGATGAGTGCTTGTCTCGTGGCGGTCTCAAGTCGAACGGGATCGACCCGACCATCAAATTCGATGTAAAAGTGTGTCGGTACATTGCCCCATTCCAATACGCCGCGTCTACCAATCCAGTAAGCGAGCTGGAGGTCGTCGAGCGGAAAGCTAGCTTGAGGGAGATTGCTCATGACTTCTCCTCTCACGCAGCGATTGCCATCGCGGCGCACATGCGACGGATCGAACGGCGTCGCACAAAGTCGACCATAGAGAGCTCTATGCCGAGCGCCTTCATCTTGCCAATGATGGTAACCGCTTGAAGCGAATCTCCACCGAGCATAAAGTAATCGTCATCCAGCCCCACTGCGTCGAGATCGAGCACCTCACGCCAGACACGCCGCATTAGAGCTTCTCGATCAGCTTCGGCATGGGGCGCTGGCGCATCGCTTGGGAGGGGGACATCCTCCCTAAATCGCGCGGTCAATTCCCGGCGCAGCACTTTGCCAGAGGGACTCTTTGGCAAGGCGCCAAGTATGAAAAGCTTCTGTGGGATTTTGTGGGAAGCCAGTCGTTCGCTCACAAATTCCTGAAGACTTGGCAAGTTAACGGTCGTTCCGGTCTGAACAACAACGGCTGCCGCTATGTCCTCGCCGAGGGAAGGATGGGATATTGCGAAACAAATCGCCTCGGCGATGGAGGGGTGCTCCAGCAGCACCATGTCGATCTCCGCGGGAGCGATCTTCTCGCCGCCGCGATTTATCATCTCTTTCAATCTTCCAGTGAGGAAGAGATATCCGTCATCATCTAGGTATCCCTCGTCGCCGGTACGAAAGAACCCATCGACGAAGCTGGCACGGTTTGCTTCGGGATTGTCAACATAGCCGCCGAAGAGGCTTGGTCCCGCGATACAAACCTCTCCACGACGGCCTGAAGCGAGAATTCGGTGAGTGTCGTCCAGAATGCGAATTTCGAACCCGGTGGGCAGACCAACCGAACTGGACTTTCTGCACAGTGGCGGCAGGGGATTGCTTGAAATTTGATGACTGGCTTCTGTCATGCCGTATGCTTGCAGCACAGGAATGCCAAGAAGCGTTTCCAGCTCTGTCGCAAGCTGCGGCGGGAGCGGGGCGGAACATGAGCGCACAAACCTCAAGGAAGCAGGAGCGCGACCCTTGTCCTTCCGCATGGCCTGAGCAATCGCTTGGAGTATTGTCGGAACCGCAGTGAACCAGGTTGCTTCAGCGTCGGTCAGCCAACGTCGGAATTCAGCAGGATCTAATTCTGGCGAGGTAATGAATGTCGAGCGTGCCACGACGGATGACAACAACGCCCCAATAAGTCCATGAATGTGGAATAAGGGCATTACGTTCAGGCATCGATCGAGCGGC
>JAFAMZ010000389.1 GCA_019232935.1 Silvibacterium sp. | reverse complement strand
TAAGCACGATCGCCACGTCAGGCATCGATTCGAGCATGGCGATGGCCTCTCGTCCCGTGCTCGCCGTGAGGACAGTCATCCCCCTCCTTTCGAGAACACTGCTCAACGCAAAGATGTTTCGCACATCATCATCGACAACAAGCACCTTCTTGCCCACCAGCGCTTCATCAGAGCTGTGAAGGCGCTCGAGCATTCGCTGCTTGTCAACCGGAAGATTGGCAACAACACGGTGCAGGAACAGTGCCGTCTCATCGAGCAGGCGCTCCGGAGACTCCACATCCTTGACTACAACGCTTCGCGCAAGAGTGTGCAGGCGAACGTCTTCGTCCGGCGAAAGGCTCTTGCCCGTAAAGACCACTACCGGAAGGTCGCTAAGAGCCGGCATATCGCCGATCTTTTCAAGCACTTCGAAACCGCTCATGTCCGGCAGGCGAAGATCAAGGACCACGCAATCGAAGTGATCATCTGAGAGCGTCGACAGCGCCTCCGCGCCAGTCGAAGCAAGGCTCACATCGATGTCGTCATGGCCGAGCAGTTCTCGGATAGTCATCTGCTCGGCTGGATTATCTTCGACTACCAGCAGTCGCTTGCGTTGAACAGCAGAGAACTCCTTGATCTTCATCAGAGCCGCGTCGAGGCCCTCCGCTGTCGTTGGTTTCGTAACGAATGAAAATGCGCCTCGCGAGAGCCCGTGGTTGCGGTCATCGTCCATGGTGAGAATCTGCACGGGGATGTGGCGAGTACCGGGATCCTGCTTGAGGTGGTTGAGCACTGTCCAGCCCAGCATGTCGGGAAGAAAGACATCGAGCGAGACAGCAGTTGGTTTGAATTCACGCGCCAGCGCGAGGGCTTCCGCGCCACGCGACGCCGCGAGTACCTTGAAGCCCTTGTCGCGGGCCAGATCGCAAAGGATGCGCGCGTAGTGCGGATCGTCTTCGACGATCAGCAGCACGGTGTCCCCCTCCTGCAGGTCGGCGCGATCATCCTCAATCTCCTCGGCGGCCCGCTCTGCTGCGACGGCGCTGGCGATCTTCAGAACGGCGGGTGTGCCGGCCCGATTATCGGTCAACACCTCTGACGTGCCGGCGCTTGCCGGGTCGACATAGGTCTGCGGCAGGTAAAGGATGAAGGTGCTGCCCTTTCCGGGCGTGCTTTGCAGCTGGATTTCGCCGCCGAGCAGATTGGCCAATTCGCGGCTGATAGCCAGCCCCAGACCGGTGCCTCCATATTTGCGGCTGGTTCCGGCATCGGCTTGCTGGAAGGCCTCGAAGATGATCTTCTGCTTTTCCTGCGGAATCCCGATGCCTGTGTCTGCTACTTCAAAGGCAACAACTGACGCCGCCTTGCTGAGGATGGGGTGGTTCTCGCTCCATCCGGTAGTAGCGTTGTACACCGACAACCGCACGCCTCCCTGCTCGGTAAATTTGAGTGCATTGGAAAGCAGGTTCTTGAGCACTTGCTGCAGACGTTTGGAGTCGGTTACGAGGCTGCGTCCGAGATGCGAATCGGTGTGCAGGTCAAAGGAGAGCTTACGGTTCTCCGCTTCGTGGCGGAAGGGGCGCGCCACCATTTCGAGCAGGCTGGTGAAGAAGACCTCCTCGGCTTCGACCGATACCGTTCCGGACTCGATCTTTGAGAGATCGAGGATGTCGCTGATCAGGTTCAACAGGTCGGTTCCCGCGCCGTGAATGGTCCGCGCAAATTCAATCTGCTTCGGTGTGAGGTTGCCATCGGGATTGTCGCTGAGCTGCTGCCCGAGCACCAGGATGCTGTTGAGCGGCGTGCGCAGCTCGTGCGACATGTTGGCAAGGAACTCGGATTTGTACTTCGAAGTAAGTGCCAGCTCCTTGGCCTTTTCTTCCAGAGCGCGGCGGGCCTGCTCGATCTCCTGGTTCTTGCGCTCGACTTCGACGTTTTGCTCGGCCAGCTGTTGCGCCTTTTGTGCGAGCTGTTCGTTGGTCTGTTGCAGCTCCTTCTGTTGCGACTGCAGCTCGGTTGCGAGCTGCTGCGACTGCTTCAGAAGCGCTTCCGTCTGCATCGTCGCCTCAATACTGTTCAGCACGATGCCGATCGACGCCGTAAGCTGCTCGAGGAAAGCCAGGTGAGATGCGGTGAAGGAATTCAAAGTAGCAAGTTCGATGACCGCTTTCACCTGGTCTTCAAACAGAATCGGCAACACAATCACGTTCTTCGGAATTGCTTCGAAAAGTCCGGACCGGATCGGCATGGTGGTGACAGGCAGATCGGTGATCAGCATGCGCCTCTTTTCTGTCGCGCATTGGCCGATCAATCCTTCGCCGATGGGAATACGTTCCAGACGGCCTTCCGGAGTGCTGGCGTAGGCAGAAAGCAGCGCCAGGGTGCCGGGCTCTTCCGAATCGGTCTGATAGATCAGGCCCTGCTGCGCGTTGACCAGTGGCGCAAGCTCGGAAAGCAGCATGCGTCCCACCGTGCTCAGGTCGCGCTGGCCCTGCAACATGCCTGTGAACCGGGCAAGATTGGTCTTGAGCCAATCCTGCTCGGTGTTGCGCTCGGTGGTGAGACGCAGGTTGTTGATCATCGTATTGATGTTATCTTTTAACTCCGCGACTTCACCTCTGGCCTCCACCTGAATCGATCGCGTGAGGTCGCCTTTGGTAACCGCAGTCGCGACTTCCGCAATCGCGCGAACCTGGTTTGTCAGATTATCGGCGAGCAGGTTCACGTTATCGACGAGGTCCTTCCACGTGCCCGAGGCGCCCGGCACATTGGCTTGTCCACCGAGGCGGCCTTCGACGCCGACTTCACGGGCTACCGTGGTCACCTGGTCGGCAAAGGTGGCCAGCGTGTCGGTCATATTGTTGATGGTTTCGGCAAGCGCCGCCACTTCACCCTTCGCATTTACCGTGAGCTTCTGGGTGAGCACGCCGTTTGCGACGGCGGTGACCACCTTCACGATGCCTCGCACCTGCTCGGTGAGGTTCGCGGCCATCACATTGACATTGTCGGTAAGGTCTTTCCAGATGCCAGCGACGCCAGGTACTTGCGCCTGACCGCCGAGCTTGCCTTCGGTACCGACCTCGCGGCCCACGCGCGTCACTTCCGCGGCGAATCCGTTGAGCTGGTCGACCATGGTGTTGATCGTGTTCTTCAGCTCCAGGATTTCGCCCTTCACGTCCACAGTGATCTTTCGTGATAGGTCTCCGCGAGCTACGGCCGTGGTCACTTCGGCGATGTTGCGGACCTGGGCCGTCAGGTTTCCGGCCATCGCGTTGACAGAGTCGGTCAGGTCCTTCCAGGTGCCCGCGACACCGGGCACGTTTGCCTGCCCACCGAGCCGCCCTTCGGTGCCGACTTCGCGCGCCACTCGCGTAACTTCTGCAGCAAAGGAGCGCAGCTGCTCAACCATGGTGTTCAGCGTTTCTTTCAGCTGCAGGATTTCGCCGCGCACGTCGACGGTGATCTTCTTCGACAAGTCGCCGTTGGCGATCGCAGTCGCAACTTCGGCGATGTTCCTCACCTGGCCCGTCAGGTTGCTCGCCATGAAGTTGACATTATCGGTGAGGTCCTTCCAGGTGCCCGCGACTCCCGGAACTTCCGCCTGCCCGCCGAGCTTTCCGTCGGTTCCCACTTCGCGGGCAACGCGAGTGACTTCGCCCGCGAATGCGTTCAGCTGGTCGACCATCGTGTTGATGGTGTTCTTCAGCTCGAGGATTTCACCCTTCACGTCCACGGTGATTTTGCGCGACAAATCGCCGCGCGCCACGGCGGTGGTTACTTCGGCGATATTCCGAACCTGTCCTGTAAGATTGCCGGCCATCGAGTTGACCGAGTCCGTGAGGTCCTTCCAGGTACCGGCGACCCCGGGCACGTCAGCTTGTCCCCCGAGTCGTCCCTCCGAACCCACCTCGCGCGCTACGCGGGTGACCTCGCCGGCGAACGCGTTGAGCTGGTCGACCATCGTGTTGATGGTTTCCTTCAGCAGCAGAATTTCTCCGCTCACGTTGACGGTGATCTTCTTGGAAAGGTCACCGCTGGCAATCGCCGTTGCGACTTCGGCGATGTTGCGGACCTGGTTGGTCAGGTTGCTGGCCATGGAGTTGACCGAGTCGGTCAGGTCCTTCCATGTGCCGGCGACACCCGGAACCGCCGCCTGGCCGCCGAGCTTGCCATCCGTTCCCACTTCACGCGCGACCCGGGTAACTTCAGAGGCAAATGCACGAAGCTGATCGACCATGGTGTTGAGCGTGTCTTTCAGTTCCAGAATCTCGCCCTTCACGTCTACAGTGATCTTCTTTGAGAGATCGCCGCGCGCCACAGCGGTCGCAACTTCGGCGATATTCCGCACCTGTGCCGTGAGGTTTCCGGCCATGAAATTGACGTTATCGGTGAGGTCCTTCCAGGTTCCCGCTACTCCGGGCACCTGCGCCTGGCCTGCGAGCTTACCTTCTGTTCCCACCTCGCGGGCCACACGCGTCACTTCGCTCGCAAAGGCATTCAGTTGATCCACCATCGTGTTGATGGTGTTCTTCAGCTCGAGAATTTCGCCCTTCACGTCGACTGTGATCTTGCGCGACAGGTCGCCGCGAGCCACGGCGGTGGTTACTTCGGCGATGTTCCGAACCTGTCCTGTAAGATTGCCGGCCATCGAGTTGACGGAGTCGGTTAGGTCCTTCCAGGTACCAGCCACGCCCGGCACGTTAGCCTGCCCGCCGAGACGCCCCTCAGTTCCGACTTCGCGGGCCACGCGTGTCACTTCGCCCGCGAACCGGTTGAGCTGGTCCACCATGGTGTTCAGCGTCTCTTTAAGCTGAAGGATCTCGCCGCGGACATCTACCGTGATCTTGCGGGAAAGGTCGCCGTTCGCGATGGCTGTTGCCACCTCGGCAATGTTTCTTACCTGGCCGGTAAGGTTGCTTGCCATGAAATTAACGTTGTCGGTCAGGTCCTTCCAGGTTCCTGCCACACCGGGGACGTTTGCCTGGCCGCCTAGCTTGCCCTCTGTGCCCACTTCGCGCGCGACACGTGTAACCTCGCCGGCGAACGCGTTGAGCTGATCGACCATCGTGTTGATGGTCTCCTTCAGCTCCAGAATTTCGCCCTTCACGTCGACGGTAATCTTACGGGAGAGATCGCCGCGAGCAACAGCCGTAGTAACTTCCGCGATGTTGCGGACCTGCGCCGTAAGATTGCCGGCCATCGCATTGACCGAGTCGGTCAGATCCTTCCAGGTCCCCGCCACGCCGGGTACCTGCGCCTGCCCGCCGAGCCGTCCTTCGG
>JAFAMZ010000388.1 GCA_019232935.1 Silvibacterium sp. | reverse complement strand
CACGTCAAAACAACTAAGCCCCAGGATACGTGTTTGACATCTGTAGAAAGAGGCATCCATGCGCGGCGCGCACCAGAGAAGCCGGGCACCGCGATTTCCGAAGGTACAACATAATGACATCCAATCGAATTTTTGTTGCCGCCACTCTTCTGAGCTTGTTGGCGGCCGTGTCGCCTGCTCTCGCTCAGGGAGGAGATACTGCGACTGTTCAGACCGTAGTCACCGCCGTTGCAAAAAGTAAGGAGAACCCAGCGCCTCTGCGCCGGCAGGATATTGAGGTGCAGGTCGGCGGCAGGTCTGCGCAGATTACAGATCTCGTGCCGTTACAGGGAGAGAAGGCAGGTCTCGAGCTGGTGATCCTGATCGATGGCTCGGCACGCTCGAGCATTGGTACACAGCTCCGCGATATAGAACTCTTCGTGAAGTCGCTACCGCCCACCACTGCGGTTGGCATTGCATACATGGAAAATGGCCGTGCTGCTTTTTCGCAGCCGCTGACTGCAGACAAAATCGCTGCTCTTAAAGCTCTCCGGCTCCCCGCCGGATCGCCAGGAAGCACCGGAAGCCCGTACTTCTGCCTCTCTGACCTGGCTAAGCACTGGCCCTCGAACAACCGGGAGAATCGCCGCGAAGTGGTCATGATCACCGACGGCGTCGATCCCTATAACCTTCGCTTCGATCCAGATAACCCTTACGTGCAGGCGGCGATCGACGATTCGGTCCGAGCCGGCATCATCGTGAACTCGATTTACTGGCAGAATCGGGGACGATACGATGCGAATTTCTACCAGAACAATGCCGGAGAGAGCCTGCTCGATCAGGTCGCGCAGGTTACGGGTGGAAAGGCGTATTGGCAGGGAGTAGGAGATCCGGTATCGTTCGCGCCCTTCTTCGACGACCTGAGTCATCGCCTGCAGAATCAATACGAGCTGGGATTTGAGGCTCCAGCGAAGTCGAAGCCGGGGATCGAGAACCTGAAGGTAAGGCTCAACGAGCCGGAGGTCAGGATTGAGGCTCCTCAACGCGTCATGGTGGCTCCCCAAGCGGTTGCGCGCCAGTAAGGTTGCTCGTCTGGGCCGGCCCGAAATGCGCTGCACGAAAGGGCCGGCCCGATTATTGTTATTGCTTTTTCGTGGGTCGATGCTTCTCCGGCTTCGGAGCGGGCTTTGGCCGGGATCCTACGTCGTGCAAGTGGATCACAGCAGCGGCGGCTGCGATTCTTACCTCCTGCCTGTCATCCTGCAGCCCCGCAGCGGCTGCCCCTATTAATCCGGGATCGCCGCGTCTGGCAAGCGCCTGGAATGCGGCAGCGCGCACCAGCCACTTGTCATGATCGGCAGAGGCGTTGGCCAGCGCATCGCCGCTCTTTGGGTCGGGATCCTTGGCCAGCATCAGTGCGGCAGCGGCAAGGACGGGAGATGTGTCGTCCTTCCTGAGGAGCTTGTATCCGCTCAGCGCTAATCCGCCGAAGGGTATGAAGCCGATTGCTGCCTCGCCTCCGAGGGCGGCCATTTTTTTGCGATCGTGTAACAGCTTCTTCTGCTGGTCGGTGAGACTGGTGCCGGTCTTTTGCGTTCCGGTGAGGATCGCGTAATAAACGTTGTACCCGCGGTCGTCGCCGAGCTGAATCAAAGAATGCGCCGCAGCAATGATCACCGAGGGGTCCTGATCCTGAAAGGCATTAAAGAGATCTTCCTTCGTATTCTTCGCCCCCATCTCGCCAAGGGCCTGAGCCGCCGCCGCACGGACCCCCGGCTGCTGATCATTCTGCAGGGCTTTGAGCGCAGCCTTCTCCGCCTTCTCGTTGCCTTCGAGCTCGCCCAGGATGCGGGTGGCTCTGGCGCGCACGTCATTATTGGTGTCTTCCAGGCCTGCATTCAGGACACTCCAGGCAGTATCTACCGAAGCCTGGTCGCTGCTCTGCGGCACGGCGACTGCTGCGCTCGTGAACAGCAAGGCCAGGCTGACGGCGCGAAAAACCGGTCTCATCTGCTTCCCCTCTCCTGTGACGGCGAATGCCATGAACGACTGCAACATGGTAGCCGGTTTTGCACGCTTGAGGTGAGGTTTTGAAGCAGTCAGCCGATCAGCTTTTGACTGCTTGCGGGGGCGTGAGATACGCCCAGCGTTCTACAAGTTGCCGGTGAGCAATGCGCCAGATCACGATCCCTGAAAATTGGTACTTCGTGCCGGAGGATGCTTCGGTTCCGGTCCAGTGATTGCGCACAACGACACGGTCGTCTTCGGCAATCAGGTCGAGGATGTCGACGTGAAGGTCCGGGAATTTCTTGTAGGCTCCTCCGACGTATGCTTTGGCCCCTGCCGGGCCCGGCGGCGTGCCTGGCGGCACGTCGGAGCCATGGTCCTCGAACTCCGGCCCGAAGTTGGCATCGCCAATGTCCAAATTCTTGCGGTTGACGAACTCCTCGAAGTGGTTGCGAACGAATGCCTTCATTTCGGTGAAGGTCATCCCGGTCTTTGGATTTACATCTTCGGTCGCCACGGAGTCTCTCTTTTCACGCCGCGCTGCTGAATGCGTTCTTGAACTCTGCCAGGAACTGATCGAGCATCACGGGAGGCCTGCCCAACAGGCGCTCCAGGACATCGTCCACGCCTCCGCCCTGTCCGCCGGTGTAATAGCGCTGCAAATCGAGCAGTGCGTCCACCTGCCACTCGGGCATGCCCGCCTGAAGCATGGCTTTGCGTTGTTCCTCTTCGGGGATGTCGACGAACTTCACACTGCGTCCGCAGGCCCGGGATATGCGTTCGGCCAGTTCGGCCTGCGTGACCGCTTCGGGGCCATTCAGTTCGTAGACCTGGCTCGCATGATCGGCGGGGGAAATGAGTGCCTTTGCGATCACCGCGCCAATATCGCGCAGATCGAGATAGCTTGTACGCGCTCCATCCATGGCGGCGTAAAAAGCTCCTTGCTGACGGACGCTCGGCGCGACGAACGCAGGGATATTCTGCATGAAGCTGTTGGGCCGGAAGATCGTGTATCCGAGTCCGGACGCCCGCAGCTTGTCTTCAACGGCGCGGTGCCAGCTCGGAAACGACTTAGGGTAATCGCCCGCTCCCAGCGCGGAATTCAGGACAATGTGTTTCACTCCAGCCTCGCGGCTAGCCTCTATGACATTGGTTTCCAGTTCGACGAGTTGCGGAATCGGCGAGCAAACCACGAACGCGGTCTCCACTCTGTCGAGAGCCTTCCTCAGGCCGTCTTTGTCGGCGAAATCCGCGATAACCGCCGTCGTTCCGGCAGGAGCCTTTTTCGCTTCCTCCTCGCTGCGATACATCGCCCGATGCTCGGCTCCGCTCTTGCGTACTTCGTCGAGGACCGCACGGCCCGCGTTTCCGGATGCGCCAGTGATCAGGATCATCATTATTCCCCTTTTTACGTCGTATCCTACAGGCGCGAGGTGAAGAGCGGAAGAACGCACAAAAAAGTAAGTGCCGACCCAGAGCTTTTCGAGGACGAAAACTATGAAAACGAATCATGGTTGTCCCGTGCAGGCCACCATCAACGTCATGTCAGGCAAATGGAAGGTGCAGATTCTGTGGCATCTCTCATTCGGCAAGCTGCGTTTCGCGCAGCTGCGCCGCAAATTGGGCAGAATTTCTGAGAAGGTCTTGACGGATCAGCTTCGGCAGCTGGAGGCCGATGGAGTCATCCAGCGCCACGTCACGCCGACTGTTCCGCCGATGGTCGATTATTCTTTGAATGCCGAGGGCGAAAAGCTGATCCCGCTGATGGAATCGCTATGCGACTGGGGAAGTGAACACTTCAATATGGTGCCCAATCTGCCCCGCGACCGCGCCAGCGCGTAACTTTCGATTATCTGGGAACCAGCGTATTGGCCGGCAACGATGCCACATCGTCGGATTCCGATCCGTCGCCAAGCCCGCCGTAGCGCCGTTCGCGGCGCTGGAAGTCCTCGATGGCTTCAAGCATGTGGATACCGCGGAAGTCCGGCCAAAGGCGTTCGGTAACGAAGATTTCCGCGTAGGCAATCTGCCACAAAAGGAAGTTCGAGATACGCATCTCGCCCGAGGTGCGTATGAGCAGGTCGGGATCCGGCATGTGCGCCGTGTAAAGGTGCCGCTGAATATCCTGTTCGGTAATGTCCTTGGCGCGAAGCTCGCCGCGGCTGATCTCGGCAGACAGTGCTCGAAAGGCGTCTACAAGCTCGGAACGCGAGCCGTAGTTCAGCGCCAGAGTAAGGACGGTGCCCGTGTTATGGCTGGTTGCGTCGGCAGCCCAGTCCATGCGCTCGCGGACCTCAGGGTCCAGTTCCTCGGTGCGCCCGATGTACTGAATGCGAACGTTATTATCGTTCATCCGCTCCACGTTATTCGTGAGGTAGGTGCGAAGCAGCCGCATGAGGAAGCTCACTTCCGTGCGGGGCCGCTTTAGGTTGTTCTCCAGAGAGAACGCATAGAGGGTTAGCCAGGGGAGGCCGATCCGCGATGCAGTCTCGACCACGTACTGCACCGATTCGGCGCCCTGCTGGTGTCCGAGAAAGCGCTTCAAACGGCGCTTGCCCGCCCAGCGGCCGTTGCCGTCCATGATGATGGCCACGTGCTCCGGCAGACGCGATGTGTCGAGGCGGCGGTAGACAGCCAGCTCCTCGGGCGGCAGTTCATGAACACGGCTGAAATTGAGCAAGGAATCCTCTACCCTGACCGTAGCATGCCCCGAGGGGCAGCCGCAATGACACTGACGGGAGTTTTGCACTGCTCAGATCGGTGGACGGCTTCATGACAAACGCGTCGTTTGGGTCGAGCCATCACGAACAAATCGCGGGTACGAACGTAGTTCCGGCCGCCCATTCTGCCGATTGCGTGCAGCTTGTCGTGCTCGATTTTGTATCCATTGACGATCTCTTCATCGACGTGGAAGCGGAGCACGTCTCCGAACACGACCGTGCCTCCGCCCGGAGCCTTGCCGATTGACAGAAGCTGGCGCAGGTGGCACTCCATGTGCGCATGGCTTTCGCCCACACGCGGCGGCCGCACGAGTTCACTCCCGACAGGTGTCAATCCGGACAACTCGAACTCGTCGACTTCCGGAGCGACTTCCGCTGCCGTGAGATTCATCCTGTCAGCGAACTCTTCAGAAACGATGTTCACGACGAACTCCTTCGTCGCAGTGATATTGCGCAGCGTGTCTTTTGTGGGATGGTCGCTGCGCCGATATCCACTGACGAAGCAAATGACCGGTGGATCGGCCGTGCAGGCCGTGAAATAACTAAAGGGTGCGAGATTCCGCACACCGTTTCGTCAAGGCTGGAAACAAATGCGATCGGGCGGGGAACGACCATCCCGATCATGAGCTTGTAAATATCCGGCGCTGAATGGTCAGCCGGATCGAACCGGCGCATAAGCATAACGCTCGATTGTACCGAGCCAATCGCCTTCGTCGAACGACCGTGGCAGCGCTCGCGTTATGCCGTGCGGCGTCGGCCGGAAGCCATCTCCCGCACCTGGTTTAGAACCATCGAGCGCTGGAAGGGGTCGAGCTGCGAGACAAGCGATGCGATCTCAGCGAGAAACGGGTCGGACATGATGGCGATGGTTTCCGCCTGGGCACGGCTTTTCGCATCGCGCAGCAGCGCACATATATCCACCTCGAGCGCCTGGGCAAGCCGCTCGAGCGACGAGAGCGTCGGCATGGCCTTGGCGTTTTCGATCTTCGAGATGTAAGTTCGCGGCACCTGCATGCGTCCAGCAAGCTGGCGCTGGCTCAGCCCGCGCACGCGGCGGATGTCGCGCACCGCGCGAGCGACGTTGATCTCATCCTCAGCCGCTGTGGCACTCGCGTTGGCCACCACCAGTTGGGGCAGCTGCGGCTCGGGCTCTTCGATTTCGAGTGGTTTGTGGCAGCGTCTGCAGAGTGAATTCGATGTTCGGAATTGCACCAGGCTGCAGTGTTCGCAGCGAAGCACTTCACGTGCCTCTACAGTGGCTAGCATAGTGGCCATATGTTGTAACGGAGTGCCAGAGCGGGCGCTCCCGTTGTTGAAGACCGCGGATTATATCCGCTATCCCTCATCAACTTTGAATCAGCTTGCATCCGAGGTATCTTTCTTGTCAAGTGAAAACTGTGAGTCAACCGAAGAAAACCCAGGAAAACCCGAAGAAAGCCAAAATGGAGTTTTGCTAAGGAGAAAAGCAAATGATTGCCGACAACACATACAATCGCCAGCGCGCCTGGGAACTGCTGAATGAATGGACTCAGTCACCCAGCCTCATCAAGCATGCTCTAACGGTCGAAGCCTGCGTGCGCGCTTACGGCGAACAGGAAGCCGATGCACGGAGGCTCAACGCCGATGAGCGCGCGGCCTTTGTCGAGACATACTCAATTACCGCCCTGCTACATGATTTCGATTACGAGCGCCATCCTTCGCGCGAGGAGCATCCCTTCGTAGGCAATCGCCTCCTTGTCGAGCAGGGCTGGCCGGAGGAGATCCGGACTGCGGTCCTGGGGCATGCGGATTACTCCGGCGTGCTGCGCGAGACCCATCTGGCAAAGGCGCTCTTCGCGTGCGATGAGCTCGCCGGCTTTCTGACGGCCTGCTCTCTGGTCAAACCCACAAAATCGATTTTTGACGTGGATGTTGTGGGGGTAAAAAAGAAAATGAAAGATAAAGCCTTCGCCCGGACGGTAAACCGCGACGACATAACCATCGGCGCGGCCCAGCTGGGCGTGCCCCTCGACGAGCATATCGGCTTCTGCATCCAAGCCATGCAGCGCAACGCCGACGCCCTCGGCCTGCGGGGGGTCGCCCAGAGACAGTAAAGTGCTGGGTGGCGGCCCGGTTGGAGTAGACTACCCTTTTTGTGAAAACCCTAAGTATCGAACGGGAATTGCGCGCGCCGAGCGCAGGCGGAAGGCCCGGGTGGAGAACATGGCTGCGCCGCGGTCTCTGGGGTCTTCTGATCCTCATCGGAACCGCGTTGGTTCTGTGCCTTGTCACTTTTCTGTGGCTGCAATACGTTCCACCACCGTCGCTGCCGCAGTCGAGCCTGCTTGGGGCGGTGAATGAAGTTCGCGCGACGACCGGCAGGGGCATCATCTCGGTCGACTGGACGCCCATCCCCAATGCGATCTGCTACCAGGTGCTGCGCAGCGAGAGCCCCGACGGGCCGTTTTCGTTGGCCAGCTCCGTCTATGGAGCTGTGCCGGTCGTTGTCGAGCATGCTCTCGAACGTTACCTGCCGGGTGAGCCTATAGGCCGTGTCCCTCATGGGCCCTGGATTGACTCGGACATCCGGCCCGGCCACACCTACTACTACCGCGTCCGCGGAAACGACGGCATGGCGTGGAGCCCGCAGGGCCCGACGGTTTCCGCCATTGCGCTGAAGCCTTCGGGCCAGGAGCCCACAGTGCGGATTCGCATCGACGCAGCGCATCCTGTGGGATCGTTCGAGCACAAATGGGAGATGGCTCTAGGGTCCGAGCACCTGAGCTACATCTTCGAAGGCGACATCAATAAGCATCTCAAGAAAGCTGGAGCGGGTTTGCGCGCTGGGAATAAGCTGGCGCACGATGCACTAGGAATCCAATACATCCGCGCGCACGGAATTCTCATGGACGATGCGAAATATGGTTTTCGTGGCGTCTACACGGAAGATTCGGCTGGCCATCCGCATTACGACTGGACGAAGGTTGACAAGCTTTATGACATGCTACGCGAGGACGGCCTCAAGCCCTTCGTCGAACTGAGCTTCATGCCGAAGGCGCTGGCCGCCGACCGCCACGCGCCGAAGATCTTTGAGTACAAGGGTAACAGCTCACCTCCGAAAGATTATGCGAAGTGGCGAGGTTTGGTCGCCGCGCTCGCGCAGCATCTGATCGACCGATACGGCCGCGCCGAGGTCGAGACCTGGCCCTTCGAGGTCTGGAACGAGCCCGATCTGAAGGTCGACGTCACTTTCTGGAACGGCTCGCGCGACGACTACTTCAGGCTGTATGACTACGCTGCCGACGGCCTCAAGTCCGTCGATCCGAATCTGAAAGTCGGAGGGCCGGTCGCGGCGTTTACCACGTTTCAGGAACCGTTCCTGCGCCATATAACACGGCAAGACTTCGCCACGAGGGCGAACCATGCGCCGCTCGATTTTCTGGATCTGCATAATTACTACCTGCCTGCCGCCGACTACCGTCCTCTGCTGCGCCGCTACGACCTCCCTGACGTGCCGGTCTACTACACCGAGTGGGGCGTCTCTCCGGAGTACGGAGACAAAGTGAGCGACATGCCCTACTCTGCTGCCGAGACCGTCTCCGGACTCGCCGATAGCCTCGACCAGGTGGCATCGATCAGTTACTGGACGGCAACCGATTATTTCGAAGAGAGCGGCGACCCCAAGGCGCTCTTTCACGGCGGATTCGGCCTGATCGGCCTCAACGGCCTGCGTAAACCGCGCTACTGGGCCTATTACCTGCTGCACCAGCTCGGGACGGAGAAGCTGCCGGTGGCAGGATCGGGAGACGGCTTCAGCGGGCTAGTCAAACCGCTGGCCGCGCGCAGTTCCGACGGGAGCATCGAAGTGATCCTGGGCAACGCGACTCCCGAACATAGCAAGGCTGCAGGAAGTCCTGCGCTGAATAGGCATATCGCGTTGACGGTCTCGGGGCTGACTCCGGGCGCGTCTTATCGCGTGGAACACGACCGCATCGACAACGATCACTCGAATGTTTATGGAGCCTGGCAGGCAATGGGTTCTCCCCGCTGGCCGGTCGGCGAGCAGATGGCATTGCTGCACCAGAGAGACGAGCTGCAGACGCTCTTTCCGGCTAGAACCGTAACGGCGAATGCAGCGGGAGAAGTAACGCTGGAGTTCGATCTGCCGATGCCGGGGGTGTCGTGGGTGAAGGTGAGGGCCGCAGTAGCTCAAAGAGATTCTTCGCGACTCATCGCAAATCATAGCCCGCGGTTCTGATTAAGCCATTCACGCAAATTCCATGTCGCGGATATGCCGCCGAGGCGTCCGAACTGAATTTTCGGGTCATCTGACTGGACAAGAACCAACAAACGCTTGCCGAGAAGACTGTGGTAACGAATTGCGCGGGCAAATATGTCCAGCACGATCTCAGCACTTGCATGGTTGCCGGCTTGCATTGTTCTCACGAAGTGATCGTAACGACTAAGCACGAGCGTCAGGCCGCCATTTTCGGGTACGACGAGATCCTCCCACATGCAATCGTTGAGGGCGTTCAGATATTTCCCGTACCAGGCCGGGAAGGATAAGGTCGCCTGCAAGGCATCGTGCATTTTTGACTCAACCTTCCATTCGGCGGTATCGAAGGCGTGAATTACATAGCCGCGCGACTGTAACCAAGCCACATTTCCGCAAGGATTTCTGGCCGCCAATACAGCGCGATTCTGCTATCGCGAAGATATTGTCCAATCGAGTTACTGATAGTCTACTTCGTTGAGTTCAAATGCGGCCATAAGCGTTGATCATTATTCGAAGTCAGCCTACATCAAGGGCTATTTCGTCGCGTACTCCTCAAAAAAATGGCAGGTCTGTGCGTGTGCTAATCTGGCCAGTCCGCTATGGCCGATTCCACCACGCTGAACACCACTCTCGCCTCAAAGCTCGATTCCAAATCTCCACGTGCCCGGAGCAATGCTGCGGGGATGCTTGCGCTGGTCGAACAGATTCGGCGTCAGGAGGTGGAGATTCGCGAGGGCGGCGGAGGCAAAGCGATCGAGTCTCAGCATGCGAAGAAGCGGCTGACTGCAAGGGAGCGAATTGCGCTGTTGCTCGACCCCGGGACGGAGCTGTTTGAGCTGGCTCTCTTCGCTGCGTTCGAAATGTATGAGGAGTGGGGCGGAGCGCCGTCCGCCGGAGTCGTCACCGGGCTCGGCCGGGTCTCAGGACGGCTCTGCATGATCATCGCAAACGATGCGACGGTGAAGGCCGGGGCGTTCTTTCCGATGACGGCGAAGAAGGTTCTCCGCGCGCAGACCATGGCGATGGAGAACCGCATCCCGACGCTGTATCTGGTCGACTCCGCCGGTGTCTTTCTGCCGCTGCAGGAAGACGTCTTCCCCGACCAGGACGAC